>CANPZG010000005.1 GCA_947588765.1 uncultured Bacilli bacterium | reverse complement strand
ACCGAACGGTATGTACGGTGGTGTGAGAGGGTATCATATCAATAAGTCAAATTATTGAAAATTTACTCTACTCGATTAGTTAATTTGACTTTTAATTAAAAAATATCTATAATTAGCTTTTAAGAGGTATATATGGATATAAAAGAGTTTAAAATTAAGTTAGATGAATTAATATCTAATAGTGATAATGTTTTTATTTCTCCTCATATTAGAGCAGATTATGATGCCCTAGCAGCTTCTATTGCAATGAGTTTAATTGTCAAAAAGTTTGATAAAGAAGCCTTTGTTGTTATGAGCGATGATATTGAAAAACTAGAACAAGGAATGCAAACTATTTTTAAAGAAGCCAAGGGAATAACTAGTTTTGTTAGTAAAGAAAAAGTAGAACAAATGCTTAAAGATAATAGCTTACTTATTACGGTTGATATGAATAAAACTTATTTATCAGCTTGTAGTAGTTATTTAGATAAGTTTAAAAATATTGTGGTAATTGATCATCATAATCCAGATAAAGATACAATTGTAACCGATTATCAATATATTATGCCAAAATTATCTAGTGCATCTGAAATTTTAACAGAATTATTAATTTGTTCTAATGTTAAAATTTCATCTCGTGTTGCAGATTATTTATTAGCTGGTATTTTTCTAGATACGGCGAAATTTACCAAAAATGCTAGTTCTAAAACTATGGAAACTGTTTACAAGCTTACCAAAAAAGGTGGTGAACTAGCGCGAGTAATGGAATTTTTTGCGGAAGATTATTTAGTTGATCGGAAGGTGCAAAATCTTGTATCGAAAACCCGGTTTATTACTTATACAGCTGCTATAGCCATGGATGATACCCAAACAATTTATACTAGAGAAGAATTAGCTAAAGTTGCGGATTATCTTCTTAAATATCGAAATATTGATGCCTCATTTGCCGTTGGTTTAACTACTGAAGATATTATTAGTATTAGTGCTCGAAGTAGAGGCAGTGTTGATGTAAGTAGTATTATGCATGAAATGGGTGGTGGAGGAAATGAATTTTCGGCTGCTAGTCAAATAAAAGATTCTTCTTTAGAAGAAACGGGAGAAAAGTTAACCAGAAAGTTAGTTCCAAGTTGTTATAAATTTCCCAAAGCTAATTAATTATAAAAATAAATAATACTTGACTAAAAATAGTAAAACACATATAATTATTAATGAAAAACGAAGATGTAAGACAAGTGTATTTATGGCTCCTTTTAGAGAATTAGTCAAATTGGTGCAAGACTATAAGCGAAAAATAAATATATATCACTTACTAGTTGCTTTTATGCCGTTAATCGCGTTAAGATAATTAAGTAAATAAAAGGATGGTACCGTGTTAAATAACACTCCTTAAAGGGCCATTCTTTTTTTATTTTTCGAAGGAGGAAGAAAATATGAAAAATTTTAAGGAATTAGACAAAAGACCAGTTGCTGATGTCGAACAAAGTATTCTTGATTCTTGGGGTGGCATTAATGAAATAATGAAACGTCAAAATGAATTAAGAAAAGATGCCGAAACTTTTGTTTTTTATGACGGACCTGCATTTGCTAATGGGTTTCCTGGTTTGCATCACATGGTTGCTAAAAATTTAAAAGATGCTTTATGTAAATATCATGTTATGAAAGGTAAAAAAGTAATAAGAAAAGTAGGTTGGGATACTCATGGCTTACCTATTGAAAATCATGTCGAAAAGAAACTTGGTATTTCATCTAAAAAAGAAATCGAAGCTTTAGGTATTGATAAATTTAATGAAGAATGTCGTAAAAGTGTTAGAGAAAATGAAGCAGCATTCACAGACCTTACAAGTAAAATGGGTCAATTTATTGATGTTGAAAATCCTTATTTAACTTATAAAAATGAATATATTGAAACTGAATGGTGGATATTAAAAAAATTCTATGAAGAAGGATTATTTTACGAAGGAACTAGAGTAGTACCTTATTGCCCTCATTGCGGAACAGGTTTAGCTAGTCATGAAGTAGCTCAAGATTATCAAACAGACCAAGCTTTAACAGTGTATGTTCCTTTTAAGAAAAAGGGAGAAGACGTATACTTTTTAGTTTGGACGACAACTCCTTGGACTTTGATAGCTAATGTGGCTTTATGCGTTAACCCTAATGAAGACTATTCTTTAGTAGAATCAAAAGGTAATAAATTTATTTTAGCTACATCTTTAGTCAAAACTGTTCTAGGAGATGATGCTAACATCCTAGATACATTTAAAGGTAAAACTTTAGAATACACGGAATATGAACAATTAATTCCAGAATTAGATGTCGATAAAAAAGCATTCTATGTTACCTGTGATGAATATGTTACCATGGAAGATGGTACAGGTATAGTTCATATTGCTCCAGCTTTTGGGGATGATGATGCCAATGTTGGTAAAAACTATGATTTACCAAATCTAAATCCCGTCGGAATAGACGGTTGCTATACCGAAGGTCCTTGGAAAGGTAAATTTGTTCATGATGTTAATGAAGAAGTGGTTGATTATCTAAAAGCTAATGATAAATTATTTAAAAAGCAAAAAATAATGCATGATTATCCACATTGTTGGCGTTGTCATACTCCATTAATCTATTATTCAATGCCAAGTTATTATATTGCCGTAAGTAAATTCCGTGATGATTTAGTTAAAGCTAATAACGAAGTAAATTGGTATCCGGCTTATGTTGGTGAAAAACGCTTTGCTAATTGGATAGCTAATGCTAAAGACTGGAATGTTTCTCGTAGTCGTTATTGGGGTAGTCCGATTCCATTTTGGAAATGTAGTTGTGGCTATAATCATATGGTTGGTTCAATTAGTGAATTAAAAGAAATGGCTACAAGTAAAATAAGTGATAATTTAGATTTACATAAACCTTATATTGATGAAGTTCATTTGAAATGTCCTAAATGTGGTGGCGAAATGACACGTATTAGTGATGTCTTAGACTGTTGGTTTGACTCTGGTTCTATGCCATTTGCCCAATATCATTATCCATTTGAAAATAAAGAACTTTGGGAAGAACAATTCCCCGCTGACTTTATTTGTGAAGGTATCGATCAAACAAGAGGTTGGTTCTATACATTATTAGTAATTTCTACATTTGTTAAAGGTTGCAGTCCTTTTAAAAATGTTTTAGTTAATGATTTATTACTTGATGCGGAAGGCAAAAAAATGAGTAAATCAAGAGGTAACATTGTTGAACCATTTACTACTATTAAAGAATATGGTGCTGATGTAGTAAGATTTTACTTACCTTATGTTTCTCCAGTATGGACACCTTTAAAATTTGATATGGAAGGTTTAAAAGAAGTATATTCGAAATTCTTTAATCCTTTAAAAAATGCTTATAATTTCTTTACGATGTATGCTAATGTTGATGGTATTGATACAGATAATTGTAAGGTTGATTATGATACTCGGGAAGAAATTGATAAATGGTTAATTTCTAAATATAATCGTTTAGTTAAAGACGTTACGGATGCTTTTGATGAATATGATTTAAATAAAGTAGTTCATTACTTAACTGATTTTGTTTCCGATGATTTATCTAACTGGTATATTCGTCGTAATCGTAATCGCTTCTGGGGAAGTACTTTAGATAATTCAAAGAAAAGTGTTTATATTACAACTTATGAAGTTTTAGTAGGTCTATCTAAACTTATTGCTCCGCTTACACCATTTATTGCCGAAGAAATGTATCGGAATTTAACGGGTGATGAATCAGTTCATTTAACGGATTATCCTATGTATGATGCTAAACTAATAGATGAAGAACTAGAAACTAAAATGGCTTTAGTTCGTAGTTTAATTAGTACAGGTCGCTATGTGAGAGAAGAAGCTAAAATTAAAGTTAGACAACCATTACAAGAAGCTTTAATTGATGGTAAAAATAAAAAAATTATTGGTGATATGACATCTTTAATTGAAGAAGAATTGAATGTTAAAAAAGTTATATTTGTTGATGATTTAAATGAATATATGAATTTAACTGTGAAACCTAACTTTAAAGAAGTTGGTAAAACTTTAGGTTCAAAAATTAAAGAATTCCAAATTAAGTTAGAAAAATTAACAGTGGAAGAAGTATCTAAATTAAATAATAATGAAACTATCCAAATGATGCTAGATGGTGAAGACATAAATGTAACTAAAGACATGGTTGATATAAGATTTACAGCAAAAGAAGGCTTTAATGTGGGTATGGAAAATAATAATTTTATTATTCTAAATACCGAAATTACTCATGATTTAGTTTTAGAAGGTTTAGCCAGAGAGTTAGTTTCCAAAATTCAAAATATTCGGAAAACTAATGAATATAATGTCGCTGATCGAATTAAAGTAACATTTAATGCCACTCCTTTAGTTAAAGAAGCAATTGCTGCCCATCAAGAATATATTGAAAATGAAACTTTAGCAACTAGTATTAATTATAGTGATACTTTAAGCCAAGACATTGATTTAAATGGTGAAGCAGTAGGTATTGAAATAACTAAGAATTAAGAGTTACGAAAATTGTAACTCTTTTTTTAGTGAGTTAAACATGTTATAATAATTATCTAGGAGGTAGATTTATGAATAAAGATTATGAATTTGAAGCAGAATTAGAAAATCATGGGTTAGGTAATCAAAATATGTATCGTCTACATTATATTGAATATTCTCGAATTGGTGAAAACTATATTAAACGTAAGAATAATATAGGTGTTATGGAAGCTAAATTTGACGTATTTACTTTACCAAAAGGAATGAATAGAGAAGATGCTTTTAAAGTATTATCATATTTAGTTACTTATATTGAAAAAACATTATCTTTAACAGAATGTTCTTATAAAGGTGTAGAAATATTAAATGATGTTTTAAATTTAGAAAGATTAGGTTTTAAAAAGATATCTAATTCTAAAAATATTAATGATAAAGATATAATAGATTTATTTACGGTTACAGGTAGAATACTTTTATTTAAAGAAGATAAAAATTATTTAAAATATTTTAATTGGTATACTGAAGGTGTAACTAAAGAAGAAGTTAAAGAAATATATCAAAAATGTAATCAAGATTTTTATGATTTAGAAGTAGATGAAGAAAAGAAAGAAATCATTAAAAAATCATTATTTTTAGAAAGAAAAAGTTAACTTTTTTATTTAAAATTGACAATTTAATATATTTGTGATAACATACAAAGCAATCAAAGGGGGGATATATATGAACATATTTCATACAACAACCTATAATTTGTTTAATGCAAAAGTTAAAAATAACTTAGTTTTTAGTGTAGATAGTGATTTACATTTTAGTTATATGATTAAAGATAAGAAACTTTTGCTTATCGCAGAAAAGCTAGCTAAAATATCACCAAATTATATATTAATGCCAGGTGATTTAATAGATTCTTTAGAAATGATTCGCGATTCTAAAGAACAAAAAAGATTGTTAAATTGGTTAAAAGATATCGCAACTATAGCTCCTACACTTATATCTTTAGGAAGCCATGATTTTTATGCTAAAGATAATAATAGTTGGAAATATGAATTTAATCAAGATTTCTATGATGAAATGAATAATATACCTAATGTTAATGTTTTAAATAATACTTCATATAATGATGGTAATGTTTTAATTACGGGAATAACTCAAAGTTTTAATTATTACCACAATGATACTAAAAATGAAGATAAAAATATTTTAATAACAGATTTAAAACAAAATTTACCTGAAGATGCAAATAATGATAAATTAAATATTTTACTTATTCATTCACCAGTTTATATGCTTGATGCAGATATATTAAAAATAGTTGAAAACTATGATTTAATTGTATGTGGTCACATGCATAATGGTTGTGTTCCACCTATACTTGCTGAATTATGGTCTTCAACTCGTGGCTTAATTGCTCCTAATAAAAAATTATTTCCTTTAAATGAAAGAAATACTCTCTTAAAAAGAGATGATAAAGTATTAGTAAATGGTCCACTTACTATGTTTCAAGAATGTACAGGTATATTACAATTAGCCAATATTTTTTATCCAATATATAATAGTGTTATCAATTTTTCTAATAATCAAGAATATAACCAAGAAAAATTATTAGTTAAAAGAAGATATCGCTAGAGATTAGGTACTATTCTAATCTCTTTTTAAATGTTATAATTATAATTACGATAGGAGAAAATTATGTATTTTTATGAATTAATTAAAGATTTAAGTAAGGTTGATAAGGTTAGACTTTATATTGATATGGATGGCGTAATAGCATCATATGATTTTGGTAAAAAATTAGATTTTGCGACTAAAAGACCACTCAAGACGAATATTAATACTTTAAAAAAGGTAAGTACTTTACCTAATATTGAACTATGGATTTTATCTTGTTGTCGAAAAACAAATGAAATTACAATTAAAAATGCTTGGCTAGATGAACATGCTTCCTTTATTCTTAAAGGAAGAAGAGTAATATTAGCTCGAGAAGACTTTGACAATGATCATGCATCCGTTATCAAACTAAATTATTTAAAAAATATAAAGATAGATGAAAAAATAATTTTAGTTGATGATGATATTACAGTTTTAAATTTAATCAATCAAAATTTAAAAAATATTACTTTATTCCAAGATAGTGAACTAATAGATTAAATTTTAATAATAATTAATAACTTGTTACATATACTTTAGTAGATTTTGGAGGAAAGATATGATTAATAAACAAAATTTATGGTTTGTAACATTATTTTCACTTATTTTAGTTTTAGGAATCTATTATGTCTCAATGGATGATGAGGCTTTAGCAACTCTAGCGGGAGATAATACCAGTAAAGAGACAATTGAGGTTGATGAGTCTAATGTTTTAGTGGCTCTAAGAGTAGCATCTGATGAAGAAATGATGCAACAAATGCAATCTTATCAAGATATATTACTTGATGAAGCATCAACTTTAGAAGAAAAAAATGATGCTTATGAGTCCTTACAAGCATTAAATACAATTAAAGGTGAAGTTGAAAAAATCGAAAAATTAATTACCGAAACTTATAATTATGATTGCTTTGTCAAAATATCGGGAGATAATATCAATATTGTCGTATCTAGTAAAGAACATAGTACGGAAATGGCTAATAAAATTATTCGTTCCGTCCAAGCTTTATATGATAAACAAAAATATATAACTGTTAAATTCGAAGCGTAATATGCACCAAATAAATGAATACTTCATAAAATACTATGAAGTATTTTATTTAAGAGGTGAAACATGAAAAAAGGTATATTAACCGAAAGAGAACAAGAAGTATTTGATTTACTTGTTTTAAATAAATCCACGAAAGAAATCGCATCATTTTTAGGAATTAGTGAAAAAACAGTGCGTAATCATATATCTAATGCTATTCAAAAATTAGGAGTAAAAGGAAGAGCTCAAGCTGTTGTGGAACTAATCAAAATGGGAGAATTAACAATTTAATCAAAGACTTCGGTCTTTTTTTTATTTAGATAAATATAATTACAGTAGGGGGTTTCTATGTTAAAAAAATCGGCTTTACGGCGTATTTTACTTGCCTCTTTAGCATTAATAATCTTACTTATTATTTATTTTTTTCCTACGGAAGATGAATTTATTGAAGAATCAGTTACTTATATTGATTCCATTGAAATGCCCATTTTTTTATTAGATAAAAATAATTATGTGGCTAGAACTACCATTGTTAAAAATAAAGAAGAAACTTTAGATATTATTAAAGAAATAGTTGATGCTTTAACTATTGGGGGTTCTAAATCTAATTATATTCCGGAAAATTTTAAAGCGATAATTCCTAAAAATACCAAATTAATTGATTTAAGTTTAAGTGAAGGCCTATTAAAACTAAATTTTAGTAAAGAGTTTTTAACTATTGATAAATTATATGAAGAAAAAATGATTGAATCTTTGATTTATTCACTAACTGAGATAAATGATGTTAATAAATTAATGATTTTTGTGGAAGGTGAACAATTAATTAGGTTACCTAATTCTAATAAAAAATTACCTAATACTTTAGATAAAAATTATGGTATCAATAAAATATATAATTTAGATTCAATTAAAGATACATCTAAAACAACCGTTTATTATTTAAGTAAAGATAATGATTTTTATTATTATGTTCCCGTTACAGAAATAACTAATGATGATACGGAAAGAGTAGAAGTAATAATTAAAAATTTACAATCAACTCCGATATATCATACTAATTTAATTAGTTATTTAAAAGCTTCAGCAGTTTTACAAAATTATGAGTTATTAGAAGATAAAATATCTTTAAGTTTTAATAATTATTTATTAGCTAATTTAGATGAAAAAGAAATCTTAGAAGAGGTTAAGTATTCGATTGCTCTATCCTTGAGAGATACTTATAATGTTAAAGAAGTTTCTTTTAGTGTAGATGATGAATTAATTGATACTATAGGTTTATAATTAATAATTTAGGGAATAATAAAAAAGAAACTTGATTTCATAAGAAATTTATTATATAATTTATTCAGTTGTTGTCCTCGTAGCTCAGCTGGATAGAGCAATCGCCTTCTAAGCGATCGGTCAGGTGTTCGAATCACCTCGGGGACACCATATTATAAATATTTCCCTTATATTGAGGGTTTTATTATAAAAAAGAGATATAATCTTTTGACTTAGATGTATCTCCACAATTTGAGTTAGCACTTAATTATAGGTGCTATTTTTTTATTTGAAATACTTGTTTTTAAATATTTACTTGAATTTATATTGAATTATAGTGTATAATATTATTGAACGAAGAAATATATCTTTGTTCTGTATTCATAGGACAAAAAAGAGATGCCCATTGTGGTGCTCGTTAGTCCATAAATTTTGGTTGGAGCACCTTATCTAAGAAGATATGGTGCTCATTTTTTAATGTTTCTGAATGTTTTGAATTAGGTACAAAATTACCACGAGGATAACTAAGTACTCCATAAATCTCCACAACCATAGGACATCACCTCGCTTTCCTTTTAAAAATAAATTCAATTGGACTAACGAGGGAAGCACCAACTCGGGTATCTCTATTTGCATTATAAAACAAATACTAAATTTAATCTACAAAATGTAAACCAATTTTACATAAATATTTATATCCAAAAAAATTGTAAAATTAGCAGTTATATATTGACAAGTGCTAAGCATAATATTATAATGATATTAGCACTGAAATGTTAGTAGTGCTAATTGGAGGAAATAATGGACGAAAGACAAAATAACCTCTTAAAAGAAATAGTCGAAGTTTATATCAAAACTGTTAAACCAGTAGGATCCAAAGCTTTATGTGATAAATTTAATTGTTCTAGTGCAACCATTCGTAATGAAATGGCTCATTTAGAAGAATTAGGTTATATTGAAAAAAATCATATAAGTAGTGGTCGGGTTCCAAGTGAAAAAGGATATAAATATTATGTAGAACACTTAATGCAACCAGAACAGTTAAATGGTAAAGATATGTTAAAACTCCAAACGATATTTGCGAATAATGATTTACAATTATCTGATGCCATTATTGAGTGTATGGAAATAATTAGTGAAATTACTAATTATACTAGTGTTGTTTTAGGTAATTCTAGTAAAGATAATATGTTATTACAAATTAATATTATTCCTTTAAATCCTAGTCATGTAGTGGCTGTAGTTTGTACTGATAAAGGACATGTTGAAAATAAAACTTTTGAACTAAAAGATGGTACTGATTTAATGGAAGTAACTAAAGTTTGTGAATTAGTAAATAAAAGACTGGCGGGTACACCAATTGATGAAGTTAGTGAAAGATTGGAATTAGAAATAAAACCAATTATTAAAAAACAAATTAAACAATATGAAGCAATCTATAATATTTTCTATGATGCCTTTAGTGATTTTGTTAATAACAATAGTAATAATATTCATGTAAGTGGACGAACAAAAATATTCGAACAGCCGGAATATAATAATGTTAATGAGATGAAAAGACTCGCCAATAAACTAGAAGATATGGCTTTTATTAAAAGAATTGAAGCGAATGATGCGACTGATGATGAGGTAAAAATCTATATTGGTGAAGAATCAGAGTTTGACCCTAATGTTACAATTATTCGAAAAAAATATACAATTGATGGTGAAGAAAAAACTATTGCCATAATTGGACCAAAGAGAATGGATTATCAAAGAATAGTAAGTTTATTAAATTATATAGATGAAGAGATAGATAATCGGAAAGGAGAATAATGGAAAAAGAAAAAAAAGAGGTAAAAGAAGTAAAGGGTAAGAAAAAAGTTAAAGAAGTAAAGAAAAAAACAGTTAGTAAAGTAAATAAAGTCGAACAAAAATTAAAAGAAGAAAATGCTTCTTTAAATGAAAAAATCCTTCGTTTAAGTGCTGAAATGCAAAATATGAGACGAAGATACGATGATGAATTAGCAAGAACTTGTAAATATGAAGGTGAAGATTTAATCTTAAAACTATTGACAATTCTTGATAATTTTGAAAGAGCTATATCTTTAGATGAAAGTCATTTAACTCCGGAATTAAAGAAATTTTTAGAAGGATTTGAAATGATTTATACCAACTTAAAAAATATTTTAGAAGGTATGGAAGTTAAAGAAATAGTTTGTTTAAAACAAAAATTTGATCCTAATACAATGGAAGCCGTTCTAACAGCGTATGAAGATGGTGTAGAAGCAGGTATGGTACTTGATGTCTTACAAAAAGGATATACTTATAAAGATAAAGTTATCCGTCATGCGATGGTTAGAGTAAGTGAATAAAATAAAAAATATCAAAAAAACTCAAAAATAAGCAAATATTTGCTAAATAAAGAAAGGAATGATTAAATATGAGTAAAATAATAGGTATTGATTTAGGAACAACTAACTCATGTGTAGCTGTTCTAGAAGGGGGAGAACCAAAAGTTATTCCCAATCCTGAAGGTAATAGAACAACTCCTTCAGTAGTAGCTTTTAAAGGTGATGAAGAATTAGTAGGGGAAGTTGCTAAAAGACAAGCCGTAACTAATGTTAAAAATACTATTTCTTCTATTAAAAGAAAAATGGGTACTAGTGAAAAAGTTGAAGCTAATGGTAAAAAATGGACACCAGAAGAAATTAGTGCGAAGATTTTAGCTAAACTTAAAAAGGATGCGGAAAGCTATTTAGGCGAAAAAGTAACAAAAGCAGTTATTACAGTGCCAGCCTATTTTAATGATGCTGAACGTCAAGCTACGAAAAATGCTGGTAAAATTGCTGGCTTAGAAGTCGAAAGAATTATTAATGAACCAACAGCTGCTGCTTTAGCCTATGGTCTTGATAAACAAGATAAATTACAAACTATCTTAGTTTATGATTTAGGTGGTGGTACATTCGATGTATCTATCCTTGAACTTGGTGATGGTGTCTTTGAAGTTAAAGCTACCAGTGGTAACAATCGTTTAGGTGGCGATGATTTTGATAAGAGAATATCTGATTATTTAGTTGAAGAATTCAAAAAAGAACATAAAGTTGATTTAAGCAAAGATGCTATGGCTATGCAAAGAATTAAAGATGCGGCCGAAAAAGCGAAAAAAGATTTATCAGGTATGACTAATGCCCAAATTAGTTTACCATTTATCGCGCAAACTGATGAAGGGCCTCTTCATATGGAAGTAACTTTATCTAAAGCTAAATTTGAAGACTTATGTCGTGATTTATTTGATTCAACTCTTGAACCAGTTCGTAAAGCTCTTAAAGATGCTAAATTAAAAGCTAGTGATATTGACAAAGTAATTTTAGTTGGTGGATCAACAAGAATTCCTTATATTCAAGAATTAGTTAAAAAAGAATTAGGTCAAGAACCAAATAAGAGTGTTAACCCTGATGAAGTTGTAGCTATGGGTGCATCTATTCAAGGTGGAGTTTTAACTGGGGAAGTTGATGATATCGTTTTACTAGATGTAACGCCATTATCATTAGGTATTGAAACTCTTGGTAATGTTATGACGGTATTAATACCAAGAAATACCACAATTCCTACAAGTAAGAGTCAAGTTTTCTCTACGGCTGTAGATAATCAACCTGCTGTTGATATTCACGTATTACAAGGTGAAAGACCAATGGCTACTGACAATAAAACTTTAGGAAACTTCCAATTAACAAACTTACCTCCAGCCAAAAGAGGGGTACCTCAAATCGAAGTTACTTTTGATATTGATGCTAATGGTATTGTTAATGTTAAGGCTAAAGATTTAGGAACTAATAAAGAACAATCAATTACGATTACTTCAAGTACGAACCTTTCTGATGATGAAATCGATAAGATGGTTAAAGAAGCAGAAGCTAACAAAGAAGCCGATGAAAAGAAAAAAGAAGAAGCTGAAGTAAGAAATAATGCTGATTCTATGGTATTCCAAACTGAAAAAGCTTTAGAAGACCTAGGTGATAAAGTTAGTGAAGATGATAAGAAAAAAGCTGAAGATTTAATTAGTGAACTTAAGAAAGCTTTAGAAGGTACTGATACTGATGAAATCAAAAAGAAAACTGAAGAATTAAATAAAGTGGCTATGGATTTAGCAGCTAAAGTATATGAACAAGCAGCTAAAGAAAGCCAAGAAGCTCAAGAAAATAATGATAAATCAGATTCTAAAAAAGATGGTAAAGAAAAAGTAGAAGATGCTACTTACGAAGAAAAATAAGGAAGTTCTAGGAAACTAGAACTTTCCTTAAAGTTTAGGAGGTTACATGAAAAAAAGAGAAGATTATTCCCAAGATTATAAATGGAATGTTACTGATTTATATAAAACCGATGAAGAATTTTTATCCTCTTTAAAGGAATTTGAAAAATCGATTGAAAATTATGCTAAATATGAAAATCATATTTTAGATAGTGCTGATAATTTATATGAATTATTAAATTTTGATAATGAATGTTCCCAAAAACTGGAACAATTATATGTGTATGCCCATTTACAAAACGATAGTGATACTACTAATACTAAATATCAAGAATATTTTGGTTTGGCGGCTAAAGTTTATGAAAAATATAGTATAGCTTCAGCCTATATTGTTCCCGAAATATTAAAAGGTAGTAAAGATTTAGTTGAAAAATATATTAAGGCAAATCCTAAATTAAAAGATTATGAAAGACTATTACTAAGAATATTTAAATATCAAAAATATATTCTAAGTGAAAAAGAAGAAAAATTAATTGCTAATATAAGTAGTGCTTTTTCTACGCCTGATGATGTCTTTTCGATGCTTACGGATGCGGATTTAAGATTTGGTAAGATTAAAGATGAAAAAGGTAAATTAGTTGAATTAAATGAAAAAACATATGGTATTTTAAACAAAAGTGATAATCGGAAAGTAAGAATTAATGCTTTTACGAGATTATTTAATACTTATGGTAAATTTCATAATACTTATTCCTATTTACTTGCAGCTTTAGTTAAAAATGATAATAATCTTGCTAAAGTAAGAGGTTATGATAGTGCTTTACAACAAAGTTTATATACAAATGATATTCCAGTTCAAGTATATGATAATTTAATCAAAAATGTTAGAAAAAATGTTGAACCTTTATCAAAATATTGGTTAATTAAGAAAAATGCTTTAGGAGTCGATGAATTACATTTATATGATACTTATGCTCCTATTGTTAAAAACATAACTCGTAAGTATTCAATAAAAGAAGCTGAAGAATTGATTATGGATTCTTTAAGTGTTTTAGGTAGTACTTATACTAAAGATTTAAGTAAAGCTTTTAAAGAACATTGGATAGATTTTTGCCCTAATAATGGTAAAAGAAATGGGGCTTATTGTACGGCAGTATATAATGCGCATCCTTATGTTTTATTAAGTTATAATGAGAATTTAGATAATGTTTCAACTTTGATTCATGAATTAGGTCATGCAATGCATTATTACTATGCGATAAAAAGTCAAAAATACCAAGATTATAATTATTCAATTTTTGTTGCCGAAGTTGCTAGTCAAGTTAATCAAATTTTATTAAGTAAATATTTAATTAATAAAACTAGTGATGTTGAAGAAAAGAAATATTTAATTGATGATTTAATTGGTGATTTTAAAGCAACTATTTATCGCCAAACAATGTTCGCGGAATTTGAAAAAGAAATTCATGAATTAGAAGCTGAAGGAACAATTTTAACTCATGATGTCATGGAAAACTTATATTATGATTTAAATAAAGATTATTTTGGTAAAAATATCGTGGTTGATAAATTTATTAAATATGAATGGGAAAGAATACCACATTTTTATTCTTCATTCTATGTTTATCAATATGCTACAGCTTATGCTGCTGCCATAAAAATTGCGATGGATATTTTAAATAAAAAGCCTAAGGCTGTAGAAAATTATTTAGAATTTTTAAGTCTTGGGGCTACTAAAGACCCAATTGAATCTTTAAAAGTCGCGGGCGTTGATATGATTAATGGCACAGTTATTGATGAAGCATTCGTTTATTTTAAAGATTTAGTTAATGAATTAGATAAATTATATCAAGAGGTGAAGTAGATGAACAAAAAAGATTATTATGAAGTTTTAGGAGTTAGTAAAAATGCGACAGATGAAGAAATCAAAAGAGCATTTCGTAAACTTGCTAAACAATATCATCCCGATGTTAATAAAGAACCCGGAGCTGCTGAAAAATTTAAAGAAATAGGGGAAGCCTATGCTATTTTATCTGACCCAAATAAACGGCAACAATATGATCAATTTGGTCATGCTGCTTTCCAAAATGGTGGAGCAGGGGCTGGAGGTTTCTCTGGTTTTGATGCTTCTGATATTAATTTAGATGATATCTTGAATGATTTATTTGGGGGTGGTTTTGGTTTTGGTAACTTTACCAGAGGTGGTAGAAGTACTAGTTCTCGAAGTAAAGGCCAAGATGAAAGGGTACTTTTAAATTTAACTTTTGAAGAAGCTGTTTTTGGCTGTGAAAAAGATATTAAATTAGATTTAGATGTCGCTTGTCCTAAATGTAATGGAGCTGGTGGTTTTAATGAAAAGACTTGTCGTACCTGTGGTGGTTCCGGAAGAGTACTAGAACAACAACAAACAATATTTGGTTATATGCAAACTCAAAAAACTTGTCCCACTTGTCGAGGTAATGGTAAAAGTTATGAAACAACTTGTGATGAATGTCGAGGTAAAGGCATAATTAATAAATCTAAAACATTTACCGTTACTATACCTGAAGGAGTAGATGATGGATATCAATTACGTTTAAGTGGCAAAGGTAATGCTTCGCGTAATGGAGGAAGTAATGGTGATATTTATATCGAATTTAAAATTAAAGACCATCCATTATTTGAAAGAGATAACCAAGATATTTACTTAACAGTACCAACAACTATTGCCGAAGCATCATTGGGTTGTAAAAAAGAAATTCCAACTTTAACAGGCAATGTTATTTTGGAAATAAAACCAGGAACGCAACATGGAACTAAATTAAAACTTAAAGGTAAAGGTATTAAAACACCAAACTCTATTTCTAAAGGAAATATGTATGCCATAATTGATATAATTATACCTACTAAACTAGATCGTAAACAAAAAGATCTTTTACAACAATTAAGTGATACTTCTTTAGATGATTCTAGTGAATTTAAAAACTTTAAGAAATATTTAAAAAATTAATTTTTAGGAACTAGATTAATTTCTAGTTCTTTTTTTTGTTGTCAAAAATTGTCAAATTAAAAATCATCTCTTGACAGAATATATATATATATAATGATATCAGGAAAAATAAGGATAGTTGAGAGAATAGTAATTTGATGAAAAGAAGAAAACCTGTACTATGAAAAGCCGTATGCGGGAAAGCTGCACAAACGGATTTGTGAGGGTTGCGTGGGGTAAGCTGCGCTTCTACTCGATTATAGTAAAATGGAGAAAAATAGAGGTGTATGGATAATGAAAAAGAAAATATCTTATATATGTTTAGGATTAATTTTGATTCTAATAATTTCAGTAGGATTGATGTATCCAAAACAAACAAAAGAAGAATTAAAAAATGATACTAATGAATTAATAAGTTATTATATTGAAAAAGAAAATAATGTATATGAGCAAACTACAAGAAGAAATTGGCTAACTGAAGGATACGTATTAAATGAAGTAAAGAGTAATTGTGAAAATGACTCAGTTTTAACTTGGGTAAATAATAAAGTACAAATAACTGGGAATGTTAGTGATAAATGTTATATATATTTTGATAAAATTGTAAAGGATTATCCTTATACAGAAAATATCCAAGAAACAGGAGAAAGTTATAAATTTATTGCCCCAGTATCGGGAATTTATAAAATAGAATTATGGGGTGCTCAAGGCGGAGGCGCATATTATGATTATGAAAATGGTGATGAAACTGTTGGTTATGGAAGAATAGGTGAATATATAAAAGGAGGGAAAGGAGGCTATGTTTCTGGAAATATAAATTTAGAAAAAAACACTATATTATATATTTACGTAGGAGGTATGGGAAATGATTATTCATCTACTACTTCCTTTCACGATAGAGCAACTGGCGGATTTAATGGAGGAGGTCAAGGCGGTTGGCATTATCAAGTTGCTGGTTCTGGTGGAGGAGCTACAGATATAAGATTACAAGATGGTAATTGGAATAATTTTAATAGTTTAAAATCAAGAATAATGGTAGCTGGTGCTGGTGCTGGTACGTCAAATTATAGAAATGCAGTATCAGGTGGTTATGGAGGAGGTTTGATTGGTGGATTAGGTAATTTAAATATAAATAGTGTTGGGCATCAATTAGCAACAGGAGGTACTCAAACGTTTGGCGGCAAATGTGGAGCTTATGACCAATACTACTCTGACACTGAATTGTTTTTTGGAAAATTTGGTATTGGTGGAGATTCTCAACATGCACATGGAAGTGGTGGTGGCTCCGGTTATTATGGTGGAGGCGGAGGTAATTTTGTTCAAGCAGGTGTTAGCTCAGGAGCCGGAGGGTCATCGTTTATCTCAGGTCATCTTGGATGTCTTGCGATAGATGAATCATCACTTGAAGATGACATAAAACTTAAAAATGGATGTACTGAAGATTCTAAAACCATAGAATGTGCTACCCATTACTCTAATTATAAATTTGAAAACACTGAAATGATAGATGGTTTAGGTTATAAATGGACAACTGAAGCCGGAGAACAAACGGGAATGCCAAGCCCAAGAGGAGAAACTGAAATGGGTCATACAGGAAATGGATATGCTCGAATAACTTATTTGGGAGAATAAATATTAAAAATAAAATAAAAAATATACTAAAATTTATAAAAAAAATTAACAAATTTTTATAAAAGTCAAGAAAAAGTAGGCGACAAAATGCTTACTTTTTTTGAGGTATTTAGATATATTTCGACAAATTTTTTAACAAATTTAAAAAGTTGCATTTAAAAAAAAGGAAATCCGGGGGTAAGGGGATATATATATAAGTGAAGGGAGGTTTTATGGTTTGAAAAAAATTCCAGTAATTAGACAACATGATTTAAAAGATTGTGGTGTTGCTTCACTCGCTAGTATTATTTCCTATTACGATGGGTACATTCCTATGGAAAGAATAAGAATGGATACTCATACCACTAAAGATGGAACAACGGCTTATAATCTTTTAAATGCTGCTAATAAATATGGTTTTGAAACTAAAGGTATTAAAGTTTCTTCACTAGATGATACTAATATCTTTTTACCAGCAATAGCACATTTAAGTTACAAAAATGGTTTAAATCATTTCGTGGTAATTTATGAGATTACAAAACACAAGGTTATATTAATGGATCCAGCCAAAGGTCGTGTAACTCTCAAAAGAGAAGAGTTTTTAGAAAACTTTTCCAAAATTATATTAATGTTCTATCCTAAAGAAAAAATTGTTTATTTAAACAAAGGTAAAAATATATTACAAGTATTCTTTAGTATTATTAGTAATGAAAAGAAACTTTTCTTAGAAATTATTTTTGTTAGTATTCTTTTGATGATAACAACTATAATTGCTAATTATTACTTTAAAATAGGAATTGAATCAATTGGAGAAAATACTTATACAGAATACTTAAAATTAATTATTTTAGTATTTGGCATTATAACTATTTATAAATGTATTTTTACATATATTCGTAGTTATTTAGAAAACCATTTAAATAAAAATATTGATGTTTATTTATTCTCGGATTTTTTTAATCATTTATTTAAAATCCCTTCACGAAGTATCACATCAAGGAGTAGCCCGGAAATACTAGCACGAGTTAATGAATTAAATAACATAAAATCATTTTATACGGAAATATTTGTTAATTTCTTTCTTGATTTTATTTTAACTCTTGCGGTTATTCCAATTCTATTAGCTATAAGTAGTAAAATGCTTTTAATTCTTTTCTTCATTGTTATTATTTATTTCCTAGTAGGATTAGCTACAACTAAAACAATTTATCAAAGAGCCTATCAAAACATTACTTTGGAAGAAGAGTTTAATAATTACCTTTTACAAAGTATAAGAAATTATCCCAGTATAAAAGGATTAAACATAACCCCTGTCATTGTAAAAAATATTGAAGAAAAATTATCCTTATACTTACATGATAGTTTCAAATTAAATGAATATTTAAATAAGTGTGAAAATATTAAAAATACTATTCATGAAATTGGCTTTTTTATAGTTAATACCATTGGTTTATATTTAATAATGCATAATGACTTATCTATAGCTAATTTAGTTACTTTTAATACATTAATGCTATTTTTCTTAAACCCTATCAAAAATTTAATAGATATTATTCCTAAATATGATTTCTTTAAAGCAACATTTGATAAAATTAGTGATTTTTTAAATATTCCTACCGAAAAAGTAGGCAAAAGAGTTGCTTTTAAAGATTTTAGTATAACCGTTAATAATTTAAATTTTAGTTATAATGATTATCATTTAACTTTAAAGGATGTATCGTTTAGTATTAACCAAGGAGAAAAAATTATGTTTAAAGGTAAAAGTGGCTGTGGTAAAAGTACTATGTGTAAGTTATTAATTAAAGATTATATGGAATATGAAGGTAATATTTTAATAGGAGCCAAAGATTTAAAAGATTATTCTTTAAAATCAATAAGAGAAAATATTCTTTATGTGGGGCAAAATGAAAATTTGTTTAGTGATACGATTCGCAATAATATAATTTTAGGTAGACAAATAACGGATGATAAATTTAAGAAAATAATTGAGGTATGTGCTTTAGAAAAAGTAATTAATAGTAAACCATTTAGATATGATACCTTTATTGATGGAACTAATAAAGAATTATCTGGTGGTGAAAAACAGCGAATTATTTTAGCTCGAGCCTTACTTAAAGATGCTAAAATTATCATTTTGGATGAAGCCTTAAGTGAAGTTGATTATGAAGTAGAAAGACAAATTATTAATAACCTTAAAAACTTTTTTGACGATAAAACAATAATCTATATTACGCATAAAAATCAAGATGATTTATTTGATAAAGTAATATTATTTGGGAGTTAATTATGGTTAATAGTTATCAAAGATTACTTCATATCAAATATCATAATCATCTATGTGCTTTACTTATATTTGTTTTACTAGGTATTTTAAGTTTTTATATTGCGAAAAAAGATATGTATGAAAAGCTTGATGTTTATGCTGTTTCGGATGGCGAAAATCTTTTATTAAATATACCCGTGAAATACTCTGATACTTTGAATGAAGATTCATTAATTAGTATAAAAAATAATAGATATAGCTATAAGTTAAATTCGATAAGTGAATTACTTTATGATGAGGCAACAAAAACTAATTATCAAACATTTTCTATTCATATTGATAAAACATTTCCTTTAAATGAAATCGTAAATGTTCGAATTTATTACAA
This sequence comes from uncultured Bacilli bacterium, assembly GCA_947588765.1. Lineage (GTDB taxonomy): Bacteria > Bacillota_I > Bacilli_A > RF39 > UBA660 > Onthocola_B. The sequence goes on along the minus strand of CANPZG010000005.1, from coordinate 23,044 downwards.
CAAAGAAAAGATTTATTTTAAAGTTCTAAATTTAATAAAGGAGTGATGATATTGAAAGAATTAAATAATACAGAACTAGAAAATATTAATGGTGGTGGCGCAACTTTATGGTTAGTGCTCGGAGGAATTGGATTACTGATTGTTGGCATATTAGATGGCTATCGTAATCCAACCAAATGCAATAATGGTTAAAAAGGAGGTATGTATGAATTTAACTAATCAAGAATTATTGGTAATTACGGGTGGTGCTTTAACTTCGACAATGATAAATGCGATAACTAAAGCTGTAACTACTATTGTAAAAATAGGCCAAATAATAGGTTCAGTTATTAGAAGAACTGTAACTAATACTTATTGTGTGGCTTAAATACTAAAATAAAAGAGACTACGGTCTCTTTTTAAATGCGAAAAAGTACAAATTAAGGTTGTGTAGGAGAGTAATTTGTTGTATAATAATTAAAGAATAAGGGTGTGTGTGATACTTATGTTTAGAGACTTCGATTATGAAAACAAACCTGTAGTTGATATCGTAAATGAAATGATAATTGATGCCATAAATCGTAATGCATCCGACATTCATTTCGATCCAACGGAAGAAGCTTTAAATGTCCGCATTAGAATAGATGGGGAACTTTTAGAGTATGCGAAAGTCCCTAATTTTGTAAAAAAGAATTTATTAACTAGAATAAAAATCATAAGTGGAATGAATATCACTGAAACCCGGCTTCCTCAAGATGGAGCCATAAAAAACTTAACTCAAGATATAGACCTAGACCTTCGAGTATCTAGTTTACCTATTGTTGATGGCGAAAAAATCGTTATCCGGATTTTGAACTATAAAATGAGTAGTAGTGGTTTAGAAAATTTAGGTTTAACCGAAAGTAATTTAAATAAAATCAAAAAATTAATTAGTTTACCCAATGGTATTATTATGGTTGCTGGGGCTACTGGTAGTGGTAAATCAACCACTGTTTATGCGGCTTTACAAATATTAAATACAGTTGAAAGAAATATAATTACAGTTGAAGACCCTGTAGAAATGAAAATTCCTGGTATCAATCAAGTTCAAGTAATGAGTGAAATTGGCCTAACATTTGGTAATACCTTAAGAAGTATTTTAAGACAAGACCCCGATGTTATAATGATTGGGGAAATTCGGGATAATGAAACTGCTCGTATTGCCGTTAGAGCATCTATCACAGGACACTTAGTTTTATCTACTATCCACACCAATAACTCACTAACAACTATCGAAAGACTTTTGGATATGGACGTTGAAAGATATTTATTAGGTAGTGCTTTAACTGGTATTATTTCGCAAAGATTAGTTAAAAGATTATGCCCTAAATGTCGAAGCGAAAGAGAAACAACCCCTTATGAAAAAATATTATTTAAAGAAGCTCTAGGCAAAGAAGTTGAAAAAATATATGTACCAAATGGTTGTAATGATTGTATTCATGGTTATTTAGGCCGTATTGCTATTCATGAAGTTTTAATATTAAACCAAGATATTCGGGATGCTATTGTTAATAATGCACCAAAACCTCAATTAAGAAAAATTGTTTATAAAGATTCTGATGTTACATCTTTATTACAAGATGGCTTGGAAAAAGTAGTTGAAGGAATAACCTCAATTGAAGAAATCTTTAGAGTTATTGATGTTGAAGATGATATTGATGAAGATGATGTTGAATTAAAGAATGCCTTTATTGGAAAAATAAATGGTGTTAATGAAAATACCCAAACTGAAGAAACAAATGAAGATGCTCCACAAGAAGAGGCAACACCTAATGTAGAAGTTAGTGAAAATGTTGCTTCCGTGGTAACAAATGCTGAAACAGTGGAAACTGTTTCACAAGAAAACCAAGCAACTAGTGAAGAGTCTACAGAAAATATCGTTTCTGATGCAGCACTTAACAATACTGAATCAGTAGAGAATATATCACAAGAAACATCAGTATCCAATCAAGAACTTGCAGAAAATGCAACTCCTGTAGCTGCACCAACTAATTTAGAAACAACCGAAAGTATTTCACAAGAACCCGCATCAACTAATGTAGAAACTATCGAAAACATCATTCCTGAAACAACACAAATTAATACTGAAACAGTAGAAAATATTGCTTCAGAAGCACCAGCAGATAACGTTGAGACAATAGAAAATGTTTCCCAAGAAATTCCAACCAATAGTGAAGAAACTTTAGAAAACGTTACTCCTACTGAACCAGTAGAATCAATAGAAAATATTGCTCCAGTTGAAGAAAATTCCAATATGGAAGTTTTAGATAACTCAACAATTGAAGCTTTGTAAACTAAAAAAATGCCGAAAGGCATTTTTATTTTTCTCCTTCTTCTAGCATAGTGGTAATAAATATGCCATAACCAGTTAAAGGATTATCAACTATGACGTGCGTTACAGCACCAACAATTTTATTATTTTGAATTATTGGTGAACCACTCATTCCTTGCACAATTCCTCCAGTTTTATCAATAAGTTCGGCATCATCCAAAACAAAAGAAATATTTTTGATATTAGCATTTTCATTTATGGCTGTTATTTCGATATCATAATCACTGATAGTTTCATCTTTTAAAACGGTATATATTTTAGCTTTACCAACCTTTAATTCATTTGGTTGAGCTACTTCCATCAATTTTTTATTAGGTAAATTATTTGTATAATTACCATATATACCATATTTGGTATTTTTATTTATAGTTCCATATTTTGTATTGTAGTAGAATTTGGCATTTTTACTTCCTGCGATACCATTAGTACTTTTATCAATACTAGTTATCGAATTACGAAAAATACTGCCACTTTTAATTTCCACAATACTATTGGTATTACCTTCAACTATTTCATGACCTAAAGCGCCATAGATTAAACTATTAGGATCAATATAAGTTAAAGTTCCAATACCCGTGATATTATCTTTTACATAAAGACCAGTTTTATATAAGCCATCATCTTCAATTAATGATAGCGTAGATGTTTTTTCATTATTATTACGTAAATAAGTTATTTCAACTTCTTTGTTATTAACATTTTTTTCAATTATGGCTGTTAATTCTTTAATATTATTAACAGCTGTTCCATTTATTTTGGTAATATAATCTCCCGGTTTAATATTTGGTGTCCCTTTATTATATTTACCATTTATTTGATAAAATCCGATTACCATAATGCCTTTACTATTTACTTCAATTCCTAAAGTCTCGCCTCCCGGAACAATAAAATTTGAGTAGGCTAAAACATTAAATGGTAAAAGAATTAAAATAAAAAACATTAATAATTTTTTCACATTTCTCACCCATTATTTATGATACTCAAAATAGGATTTTATACAATTACAATAAATGGTAGTTGGTAATTTTTTCCAATAAAAAATGGTTTATTTAAAACCACTTTATTTCTTTTCTAGTTTGTATTCAGATGAACCAAATCCTAGGATAAATACAAATATTAGATTTAAGAATAATAACCCTAGAGTATAACCAACACCATGTCCAAATGCTTTAGATAATGAATGAGTTTGATAAACTACAATGCATATTGTTAATATTAAAGAAATATAAACAACAATATCATTTGGTACAGCAGATAATACTGATACAACAATTAAAATCCAAAATAGGGAAGGAACACCAGAAATTTTGTAATATACATAATTATTATAAATAGGAATTATTGCTTTCCATCCAGGTTCACCAGCTTTTTTGAATAATTTCCACATTGCAACTATTTGAAGAACTAAAACTACAAATGAAATTGAGAAAAAAGCTACAGCATAAGTTTTAATAAAAGTTACTAATGATTCAAGAATTAAATCGTTCATTTATTTACCTCCTTTCGCTTCTTATGTTAATTATATAAAATAGGTTATTAATATGTCAAATTTTTTTAAAATTCCTTTAAAAATTCTTAAGGGTATAGTATAATAATTTATAGAAGAAGGTGAACGTATGAACGATAGAATAATAGATTCTAATGAAAAAGAAGAAGATGTTTTTGAAAAAAGTATTAGACCCCAAAATTTAGAAGAATACGTTGGGCAACAACAAATCAAAGAAAATCTAAAAGTTTTTATTGAGGCTGCTAAAATGCGTAATGAACCATTAGATCATGTGTTATTATATGGTCCTCCAGGATTAGGTAAAACTACTTTAGCTCATATTATTGCTAATGAATTAGGCAGTAATATTAGGACTGCCTCAGGACCAGCTATTGAAAAAAGTGGTGATTTAGCAGCAATTCTATCGACTTTAGAACCAGGGGATGTTCTATTTATTGATGAAATTCACCGAATTCCTTCTTATATTGAAGAAATATTATATCCGGCGATGGAAGATTTTGAAATGGATATTATTATTGGTAATGAAGGAAAGAGTAAGAGTATTAAAATAGATTTACCGCCTTTTACATTGGTTGGGGCGACAACAAGAGCTGGGGATTTATCGAGCCCTTTACGAGATCGATTTGGTATTGTTAATAAATTGGAGTTTTATACTGATGATGAATTAAAAGATATAGTTAAAAGAACTAGTAATGTTTTAAGTATGCATATTGATGATGATGCCGCTTTGGAATTAGCAAAAAGAAGTCGTAAAACACCAAGAATAGCAAATAGATTATTTAAAAGAGTTCGAGATTTTGCCTTAGTTGAAGGCGATGGTTATATTAATTTAGATATCACTTTAAAGTCTTTAGATCGGTTAAAAGTTGATAAATATGGCTTAGATAATATTGATATTGATTATCTAAATGCTTTAATTATGAAATTTAATGGTGGCCCTGTGGGTATTGAAACAATAGCTACAGCAATTGGCGAAGAGGTTACCACCATTGAAGATATCGTTGAACCATTTTTATTACAAGAGGGATTTATTAAAAGAACAGCTCGAGGTAGGGTAGCAACGGAAAAAGCTTATAAACATTTGAAAATTGTTAATCAAGGTTCATTATTTTAAAGGAGGAAAAACATGCATATTATAGATGGAAAATTTTGGGCTAATAAAATAGCCGAAGAATTAAAATTAAAAGTTCAAAATTTAAATAAAAAAAGCATATTTCCTACTTTAGCTATAATTTTAATTGGAGATAATCCTAGTAGTGAAATTTATGTGCGCAATAAAGAAAAAAAGTGCACAGAAATTGGTATTAAAGCTATGGTGAAAAGATTACCTGCTGATGGTGAAGAACAAAAAGTAATTGATCTTATTAAGAAATTTAATAATGATGAAAAGGTTCATGGCATATTGTTACAAAGTCCCGTGCCTAATTTAGATGAAAAAAAATTAATGAATTTAATTAGTCCTAAAAAAGATGTTGATGGATTTAGTACAGTTAATTTAGGATTAGTTGCTAGTAATGATGAACATATTTTAGCAGCTACACCTAAAGGTATAATTAAACTTTTAGAACTAGAAAATATTGATGTTGCTGGTAAAAATGTGGTAATTGTAGGTCGCAGTAATATTGTGGGTAGACCACTTGCCTTAGCCTTACTTAATCGCGATGCTACTGTAACTATAGCTCATAGTAAGACAGTTAATTTAAAAGAAATAACCAAAACAGCCGATATTTTAATTGTCGCTATAGGCAAGAAACATTTTATTACAGAAGATTATGTAAAAGATGATGCTGTAGTTATTGATGTTGGGATAAATCGAGTAGATAATCATTTATATGGTGATGTTGATTTTGATAATGTTAAAAATAAAGCAAAAGCAATTAGTCCAGTTCCTGGTGGTGTTGGTCCCATGACTATTATTATGCTTCTTAGTAATTTAATTTCTTTAGTGGAGGATAAATAATGGAAGCTTTAATGGTTATTGATATTCAAAATGGTTTTATCACGAAAGAAAATGATTATATAATTGAACCAGCTAGAGAATTTATCAAAAGTTATCATAATGGTCCTATTATTGTAACTAAATATATAAATAATGGAGGACCCGTAGAGGAATGGGACGACTATCATCAAATGAAAACTGCCCCAGATACTGATTTAATTCCCGGCATCGCAGAATATGCTGATTATATTTTTGATAAAAATAATTACACATCAGTTACTGATGAAGTAAAGATGCTAATTACTAGTAAAAATATAGATACTATTTATTTAATTGGTATCTCTACTGATTGTTGTGTGCTAAAGACAGCTTTTGATTTATTTGAAATGGGTATTAGACCCATTGTTTTAGAAGATTTATGTGGTAGTAGTAAGAAAAAATATCACGAAGAAGGATTAAGTATATTAAAAAGAAATATAGGTGAAAATCAAGTTCAAAAATGGAGGAGGTAAAAAAATGGATAAGATTTTAGAAGATGCTTTAAAAAAAGAAAGGATTCGACAAGAACAAAATATCGAACTTATTGCTAGTGAAAATTATGTTTCGAATGATGTTTTAAAATTACAAGGTAGTATTTTAACTAATAAATATGCCGAAGGGTATCCGGGTAAAAGATACTATGGTGGTTGTGAAAATATTGATATTTTTGAAGAACAAGCGCGAGAATATTTAAAAAAATTATTTGGAGCTAAATTTGTTAACGTACAACCTCATTCTGGTTCTAGTGCAAATATGGCTGTCTATCGGGCATTACTTAATCATGGGGATAAAGTAATGGGAATGAATTTATCCAATGGGGGACATTTAACTCATGGTCATCCTTTATCTTTTAGTGGTCAAGACTATGAAATAGTTGATTATGATGTTAATCCTGAAACAGAAGTTATTGATTATGAGGCTTTAAGAGAAAAAGCTTTAATCGAAAAACCAAAAATGATTATTGCTGGGGCTAGTGCTTATTCAAGAATCATTGATTTCAAAAAGTTTAGAGAAATTTGTGATGAAATAGGAGCTTATTTAATGGTAGATATGGCTCATATTGCTGGTTTGATTGCTACTGGCTTACATCCATCTCCAATTCCTTATGCTGATGTGGTAACATCAACTACGCATAAAACTTTAAGAGGACCACGGGGTGGTATCATCTTAACTAATAATGAAGAAATCGCTCAAAAAATAGATAAAATTGTCTTTCCTGGTATTCAAGGTGGACCTTTAATGCATGTCATTGGGGCTAAGGCTCAAGCTTTTTATGAAGCTTTACAACCAGAATTTAAAACCTATCAAGAACAAGTTATCAAAAATGCTCAAGCCCTTGCTAAATCTTTACAAGAAGAAGGTTTTAGAATAATTTCGGGTGGAACTGATAATCATTTAATGTTAGTTGATGTTAAATCATCTACGAATCTTACTGGTAAAGAGGCCGAAAAATTATTAGATAAAATTCATATTACGGTAAATAAAAATACTATTCCTAATGATAGTGAAAAACCATTTATTACTAGTGGTTTAAGATTAGGTAGTCCTGCGATGACAACACGTGGTTTTAAAGAAGAAGAATTTATAAAAGTTGGTAAAATTATTGCTAAAGCTTTAAAAAACGCTAATGATGAAGCTGTATTAAATGAGTTAAGTAATGAAGTCTTGAAATTGACTAAAAACTTTCCCTTAAATTATTAGGTGTAAATATGGAAGTAAAATTATTAGGTTTAACTAGCCAAGAATATTTTGAAAAACAAGTTGAAATATGTGCTTCTGCTGGAAAACTATCGCGAATGCAAGGAACAGTTTTTGATGCTATAGATAGCATGAATGATTATGACAAAGCTTTAAAATTTGTAAATAGAGTAATAGGTATGGGACATACTTCAACTATTGATCATGATTATATGGTATTTGCTTTAAGTGGCGTATCCCCAATAGTAGAACAAACATTAATTGAAGAACGTTTTGCCTCTTTTACGGTAAAATCTCGTCGGGAAGTTGATTTTAGTAAAGTTGATTATTGCATTCCAGATTTTCATGATAAAAATGGTAATGTTTTAGCAAATAACAAAGAACTTCAAAAAAAATATTGTGAACATATGCAAAAATTATTTGCTAGTTATAGCATCTTTGTTGATGCTGGTATAAAAAAAGAAGATGCGAGATTTATTTTACCATATTCTTTTCATGGAGAAATTATCATGGGACTTGATGGCACTAGTTTAGCCCGAATGATTAATTATTTAACTAAGTCAGATTTAAGTAAAATAGATGAACTTAAACTTTTAGGGAATAAACTATATGAAATCGCTAAAACTAGAGCCCCTTATATTGAAACATTAATTGATAAAGATGAAACTATAGAGTTTTCCAATAAAATATTAGAAAGAATCGTTTCTAATAAAACTTATGAAATACTCGATAAACCAGTTTTATTAAGTGCAACTCCTGATATAGATAAAACAATATTTTTAAATGCTATTATGCGAGAATTTTCTTTGACAAATGCTGAAGCTTTAAAAATATATGAAGAAAATATTAAGAATGATGCTGAACTTCAAGCTAAATTAATGAAAGAAATATTTAAGGAACCAAACCACGATGATTTAAAACAAATAAATATGCGTTTTAATTTTAGTGTACCTTATGCTATTTTAACGCATTATACTCGCCATCGTCGGTTATCATTATCACTTCCTAAATTTGCTCCAATTAAAGATTTAACAAAATATTTAATTCCTCCAGCTATTAAAAATGATTCTAAATTAAAAGAATTATTTGAAAACTTATATCAAGAAAATAAGAAAGTTTATGATGAATTTAAAGCTTTAGGAATTAGAGATGAAGATTTAGTATACTTTATTTTAAGTGGTAATATGATAAATGTTGTAATAAATTTTGATGGTGAAGCATTCCGCTGGATTTGTCGTTTAAGGGAATGTACTAAAGCTCAATGGTGTATTAGAGAAAATGTAACGAAAATGCATCAAGAAATAAATAAAATAAGTACTTATTATTCAGCTAATTTAGGCCCAGATTGTGTTACTAAACATATATGTGGAGAAGGAAAAGAATCATGTGGTAGAATAAATACTATTTTAGCTAATTTAAAAGCAGAAATTAATAATTAGGGAGGTTTTAAATGCAAGGAAAAATAATTGTTATTGAAGGAACAGATTGTAGTGGGAAAGAAACTCAAGCCAAAAAACTTAAAGAAAGATTAGAAAAAGAAGGACACAAAGTATTTGAATTTAGTTTTCCTCAATACGAAACACCAACAGGTAGAATTGTCGGTGGCCCTTATTTAGGTAAATCATATATTTGTAATAGTTGGTTTCCGGAAGGAGCTCCTAATGTTGATGCTTTAGTTTCAACTTGTTATTATGCTGCTGATAGAAGATATCATCTACCAACAATTTTAAAACATTTAAGTGCTGGTGAAATTATAATTTTAGATCGATATACAACATCAAATATGGCTTTTCAAGGAAGTAAACTTAAAACTAAAGAAGAAAGATTAAAAATATTTAAAAAAATTGCTACTTTAGAATATGATATTATGGAATTACCTCAACCAGATGCTACCATATTCTTATATTTACCATATGAATATTCTAAAATTCTTGGTAAAAATAGAACAGAAGCTTTAGATGATAATGAAAGAGATGAAAACTTATTAAGAAATGCTGAAGATACTTATTTTGAATTAAGTGATTTATACAATTTTGAAAAAGTAGATTGTTTTAATGAAAGTGGAATAAAAGGTATTGAAGAAATTCATGAAGAAGTATATACTAGGGTTAAAAAAATATTAGAGAAGAAGTGAGATAATGAATATTAATGACTATGATTATAATTTACCCGAAGAATTAATAGCTCAAAGTCCTTTAAAAAATCGCAGTGATTCGCGTCTTTTAGTTATGGATAAAGTAACTGGTGCTTTAGAAGAAAATATCTTTAAAAATATTACTAGTTATTTAAAAGAAGGGGATTGTTTAGTTTTAAATGATACTAAAGTTATTCCGGCAAGACTCATTGGGGAAAAAGAAGATACCAAAGCCGTAATTGAACTTTTACTTTTAAAAAATATTGAAAATGACTCATGGGAATGCTTATCTCGACCATTTAAAAGATTACATGTTGGTACAATTATATCTTTTGGTAATGGTTTATTAAAAGCGGAAGTTATTAAGAAAAAGGATGAAGGTTTAGTAGAAGTTAATTTTATTTATCAAGGGATATTTTTAGAAATTCTTGATAAGTTAGGAACAATGCCATTACCTCCTTATATTCATGAAAAGTTAGAAGATCAAACAAGATACCAAACAGTATATGCCAAAAATGTTGGTTCAGCCGCTGCTCCTACCGCCGGTCTTCATTTTACCCAAGAACTACTCCAAGAAATTCAAAGCATGGGAGTAGAAATTATCTATGTAACTTTACACGTTGGTTTAGGTACATTTAGACCAGTTGAAGTTGAAGATATAACTAAACATAAAATGCATAGTGAATATTATATTTTAACGAAAGATGCTGCCGAAAAATTAAATAAAGCTAAAAAAGAAGGACGCAAAATATATGCAGTAGGTACAACATCAACTAGAGTTTTAGAAACAGTTAGGCATAAATTTAATACTTTTAAAGCTACCAGTGGTAATACAGATATTTTCATTTATCCCGGATTTGAGTTTAAAGCTATTGATGGCTTAATTACTAATTTCCATTTACCAAAAAGTACGCTTTTAATGTTAGTATCAGCTTTAAGTAGTAAAGAAAATATTTTAAAAGCTTATGAATATGCTATAAATAAAAAATATCGTTTCTTTTCTTTTGGTGATGCGATGTTTATCAAATAAAAAAATTCTTTGAAAAAAAGAATTTTTATTTATAAAGATTTAATTAATTTTACAATGTCTTCATCTTTAATTTTTAAAATTTTAATTAATAATTGTAATGTTTTTAAACTAGGTTTGCTTTGATTGTTTTCGATTCTTTGGACTTGTCTTGGTGTTATATCAAGTTTTTCAGCTAATTCTTCTTGAGTTAAACCTTCTTTAATTCGATATTCTTTTATCATACTTTTCACCTAGACATATAATGACATATTAAAAGAAAAATCACCACGAAATATGATGTCATATTATGATTGACATTAAATGTCATATATTTTATAATTAAACTAGACATAACATGTCAGTTGGAGATGATAAATCATGAAAAATAGAAAAAAAGAAATAACATTGTTAATAATAGCAATATTAGTAATAGTAAGTATGATAGCAGGAGCAACATATGCCTTCTTTAAAGCACAAACTGGTCCAGCAGCTAACTTTGATATAAATGCTACAACTAGTACAACTGATAATCTAACCTTTTCAACTGAAGGAGATATAGTTTTAAATGTAACAGCCGAAAATTTGAAAAATGGAGGAAATGATTTATCAGATACAGCCGTAGCCAGAGCAAGATTAATAGCCAATAACTCAAGCAATAGTGCAACAGCATATTATAATGTCTATTTATTAATAGAAGAAAATGAAATGGAATATTCAAGTTATACAAAAGTTGGAGCAGATAACTTAATATTTATGACAAAAGAAGCAAAAGAAAAAGAAAACTTAGAAGGATATACTGGAGTACCAGAAATAATATTAAGTGTAAAAAAGGGAGAAACAGAATATAAAATAGCCAAAAGATTAACTCCAACAGATGGAGGATATGATATAACCGAAGCCGATGGATTATATGCTATAGGAGAAAAAATAGAAATAACAACAACAAGTGATGTAACAGATGAATGGGAAGTAAAAGTAACATTTAAGAATTTAGAATATAATCAACAATTAAATACGGGAAAAAGTTTAAAAGGAAAGATAATAATCACAGCAGAAAAATTACTATATGACATAAATGATGCTGCAGGATTAAGAAAGTTAAGTGAAGAAGTAAACAATGGAGATACCAAAGAAGGCAAATACTTTGTTTTAACAGATGACATAGATTTAGGTAGTCATGAGGAAGAAGTAAGCAATTTTACCCCAATAGGAACAGATACCAATCCATTTCAAGGTGATTTTAATGGAGATAATCATATTATAAGCAATCTCTATATAAATAATAGTACACTCGATAGTATTGGTTTATTCGGAGCGATTAAATCTGCTAAAATATCAAATTTAAATATTTATGGAATTGTACATAGTACCATAACTTCTAACATAGGAATGATTGGTCAAACAAGTGGAGTTACTAATATTAATAATATTTCTAGTCATTTAACAATAACATCAGATATAATTAATTATTCTGTGGGTGGAATAGTTGGAGCAGTTCAAAGTGATTCAATTAATATTGAACAAATTCAAAATTTTGGTGACATAACAAATGGAATATATACAGGCGGGCTAATTGGAGCAATCGCCTCTAAGGTTACTCAAGTAATTATTAATAATTCAAATAATTTTGGTACAATAAAAAATGATAAGGGCAATGTAGGAGGAGTTATAGGTTACCTTAATTCAAGCAATTGCAGTACTATTATTAGTAATACTGATAATAATGGAAGAATAATTGGTTTATCTGAAAAGGCTGGTGGATTAATTGGTTTAGGTCGAGGAAATATAATAATAAAAAATTGCCATAATAAAGGCGAAATAACAAGTAATAATAATTTAGCGGCTACTTATGTTGGGGGTATTATGGGATATAATGATGGAAATATAGAAATAAATGATAGCTATAATATTGGAAATATAACTGCAAACGGAGAAAATGGTACAACTATAGGTGGTTTAATAGGCCAAGCTATTAAAAAAGTTGTTATAAATAATTCAAATAATGACCGTAATACTTTGAAAATAAGTCCAAGTGGGTTTGATACTGGCGAGTCAATTGGTGGATTAATAGGTATTTTATCAAATCAAACTGAAATTAGTTTTATAAATAATAGTTATAATTCTGGTGAAATTGTAAATGGTACTAAAGTAGGTGGTTTAATTGGTTCTTTGGAAAGCGGAATAATAATTGATAAATGCAATAATGGTGGTGATATTCTTGTCGAAGGTGAAATATGGTCAGGTGCTTCTTATATTGGAAGCTTAATAGGTGTTATTCATAGTTTTGCTTTTTTGCATCCTATTGACATAATAATAAATTGCTTTAATACTGGGAATATGGAAGCCAATAATAATACTTCTACATTAATGACTGGTTTATTATCAAATGTTAATAGTGGTAATGTCATTATATTAAATAGTTACAATATTGGTAATTTAAATTTACAAAGTAATAATGGTTTTGTATCAGGTTTAGTATATAGTAATGCTAGAGGATTACAAAATCAAAGTACAGAAAATAATATAAATAAATTAAATAATTTATATTCTTTAGGAAAAATTGATGGTGTAGCTACAAATAAATATAATATAGGTTATTTTAATCCTGATACGACAACAAATGATATAAAAAATACATACTATTTGAGTGATGAAAATATTTTAGAAAGTAATATAGAAGGTATTGGAACATCTATGTCAATAAATGAAATGAAATCTCAATCATTTGTTGATGAATTAAACAATAATATTAAATCAATAAATCTTGAAGAAATAGATGAATCATTAAAAGATTATACTTTAAGCAAATGGAAACTAGGTGAAAATGGTTATCCTACATTAATAAATGAATAAAATAAAAGGGGCTGTTGAATAATTAATAAAATTCAACAACTCCCTTTTCTTTTATTTAAAATAATCTTTTAATTTTTCTTGATACAATATTATTAATTTTTTTATATTTTCATAACAATTTTTTGAAAGTGCAAGGTAAAAATCTTTTTTTTGCAGTGAATAATATAATTATATTAGTTAACTAAAAAAACTATAAATTAAAAATGTCACATTTTTCCTTATTATTTCAGTAATTTTGAATATTTTCAAAAGAAAAACTGCTGAATAATTAAACATCTAATTATTCAACAGCCCCTTTTTTCTTGTTAAAACCATTGGATTATATTTTTTACATAAGTCTTTAGTTACATCATAAAAATCATTTAAGATTTCTTGATATTCTTCTTCCGTAATTTTATTATTTTGCAAATCATTATTTAATTTCTTAATTTTACATTTTTCAATAAACTTTAATATTGATTTAGTTAAAATACCAATTGAAGGATATAGAGAATAATATAAAATATCGGAGTTTAATATTTCACTTAAAATATCTAATTTACAAATAAAATTATATATTTCATTATAGCTAGCATATTTTTCTAACTCTTTAATTAAGTTAAATAAATCAGCTTTAAAATATAAACTTTCCATGGTATTTTTACCAATAATTTCTTCAATTAAACGAGCTATAATCATTTCTAGTTCATAACACATTTCGGCTCCATCATAATAAAAATACCGATATTCAAGTAAAGAAGTATAACCTTCATTTAAACCATCACCAATTGTATAGTGATAAGTTTCTTGCGAAAAACCACAATAATATAGATTATTATAAACTATCGAAGAAGATAAATGAAGTAATTCATGGTAAACATGAAATTTTCTTTTTACCCAAATATAATTTTTTGCTGCTTCAAAATAACCTTCATCATTAGATTTTTCTTCATTTAATTTAATAGCTTCATGAATATGAGCATCTTTAATATTTTTGTAATATAGTTGCGGAGACATATGTTTATTTTCTTGCAACATTTTTTCAAAATGATTAAGTTTTTGCCAAAAAATTTTATTGATGTTTTTATTTTTTAAACGCAAGTTTTCATTGTCTTCGGTAATTATAGGTGCTGTTTTAATAAATATTTTAAACATATTGCCTCCTTTTGAGTAGTTATGATATCACATAATTACTTAAAAGAAAAATAAAATTGATAAAATAATTAAAAAAATGCTAATATATAAATAATATTTATAAGTTTTATATTCAATTGGAGTTAAGTATTCATTTGTATTTTTGGGATTTACCATCATCAAATATTCTTTATTAATTTTAATATATTTTTGAAAAATAGGTAATCTTAATTTATCGGTAATAATTTCTTCTTCTTTTTGATATTTTAATTTATAAAAATACATATAATATTTTTTATTATAAGTTCTTCTAACAATGACATCACTACAAGTTGCTTTAACTTCTTTCATGTTTTTTATCTTTTTTACATAGTTATAATATTTATACATGAGATAAATAACTATTAAATAAATAATTGTTAAAATTATGGCTAAATCTTTATTCATAATATTTTCACCTATTTAAATAATAAAAGAAAAAATCTTTCTTGTCAAAGTTTTCATTTACGAATAAGTAAAATACATGATAGAATAATTAAAGGTGGTAGTATGAAATTACAATTTAATTTAGAAAAAACTGATACATTGACTAGAGCTCGTTTAGGAACTATAACTTACAATGGAAAAACTTATCCAACGCCAATGTTTATGCCGGTTGGAACTAATGCGACAGTTAAAACTTTATCACCAGAAGAACTAAAAGAAATGGGTTCGGGCATAATATTATCTAATACTTATCATTTATGGTTAAGACCAGGAGAGGATATAGTAGATGCTGCTGGGGGTTTACATAAATTTATGAATTATGATGGTCCCATATTAACTGATTCGGGTGGTTTCCAAGTTTTTTCTTTAGCTAAACCAAAAGATATAACGGAAGAAGGAGTATATTTTAAAAATCATCTTAATGGCGATAGATTATTTTTAACACCGGAAAAGTCAATTGCTATTCAAAATAAATTAGATAGTGATATTGCGATGAGTTTTGATGAATGCCCTCCCGCCACGGCGGAATATGAATATTTAAAACAAAGTATTGAAAGAACCGTTAGATGGGCGAAAAGAGGAAAAGACGTGCATAACAATCCTAATCAAATGTTATTTGGGATAGTTCAAGGTGGACCTTACCACGATTTAAGAGAATATAGTGCTAAAGAAACAGTAAAAATAGGTTTTGATGGTTATAGTATCGGGGGTGTAGCTAACGATCATGAGTCAAAAGAAGATATGTATAAAGCTTTTGCCTATTCGACGGAATTTTTACCCGAAGATAAATTAAGATATGCGATGGGTATCGGTGAACCAATTGATATTATTGAAGGCGTAATCCGAGGCATTGATTTATTTGATTGCGTTAGTCCAACTCGTTTAGCTAGACACGGACATGCTCATACTTGGCATGGTAAAATAAATGTTAAAAATAATAAATATAAAGATATGTTTAAACCAATTGATGAAAAATGCTCTTGCTATGCTTGTCGCAATTACACTTTAGCTTATATTCGACATTTAATTGTCGCCAATGAAACTTTTGGAGCTCGGCTTTTATCCATTCATAATATAACTTTTTTACATAATTTGATGGCTAAAATAAGAGAACATATCGAGGATGGCACTTTAGAAGAGTTTCGAGATCAATTTAAACGCGAATATTATGGAGAAGAGTAGATGAAAAAGTTAAGTGTTGGGTTAATTTTATTTGCTGTTGCTTTAGTCGCTGCCGTAACTGCTTATAAAGTAGTAACTAATCATAATAATAATTTAATGAAAGTAACAGAAAAAAGAATTATGGAAGCGGCTATTAATTGTTGGCGAGATGATAAATGTACGGGTAATGTCGCAACTTTAGATACTTTATATCAAAATAAATACTTAGAGCAAGAAATAAATCCCCTTACCAAAGAGATTTATAATCCAAACTCTTATGTTAAAAAAGATGGAAATAATTACGAATTTATTGTCGTAGATTAATTTTCATCCTTTTTTTTGCTGATTCCTAGCATGCCTCCAAAAGTAGCACATAAAAGTAAGACTAAGTAATAAATACCAAGGGATAAAGTAAATAATTTTTGACTTAAAAAGATATTAATAATAAATAATATTACCAGCATGATAGCGCCAATCTTTAAACCATGAAGAAAACCTTTATCTTTAGCGACATTCCCATTTTTGTAACCTAAAACTAAAAAAGCTAGAGCATTAAAGATAAATAAAATAAAATTAGTTATCGTAGAGTTAACTCCTAAAAGATTTAATAAACTACATAAAAAAGTTATTAAAATTAAAAATAATAAATAAAATCCTAATTGTTTAAGTAAAACTTTCAATATAATCACCTAATAAATACTATGTAATGATTAAAATATTATGAAAAGTATCAATATATAATTGGTGATTATATGTTAGTTTTAACAGTCTTAATTAGAACAGTATTTTTTTACTTTTTTGTAACTTTAGCTTATCGAATTATGGGTAAAAGAGAAGTAGGACAATTAGGAGTCATTGATTTAATTGTTTCAATTTTAATTGCGGAGTTAGTAGCGATAAGTATTGAAAATACGGAAGATTCGATGATTTTAACAATTGTCCCCATTGTATCTTTAGTTATTTTAGAGGTTGGTTTTGGTTATATTGCAGTTAAATCAAGAAAATTTCGTACTTTATTTGATGGTAAACCGTCCTTAATTATTTGTAATGGTAAAATAAATTATCATGAAATGATTAAACAAAGATATACTTTAGATGATTTACTAATTTCTTTAAGACAAAAAGAAATTAGTGATATTGACATGGTTGAATATGCTTTTTTAGAACCTAATGGTAAACTATCAATTTTTAAATATAAACCCTTTAAGATTAAAACAAGTCTTCCTTTAGCATTAATCCTAGATGGCGTAGTTCAAGATAAAACCTTGAAATTACTACATAAAAACCGTAGTTGGTTAGAAAATGAATTAAACAAAAAAGGTCTTATTCCCACGGACATTTTCTATGCCTTTTATAAAAGTAAAAAGATCTATATTATTAAAAAGTGTGAAGTAAATTAAATTTTTGTTTTATAAATAGCTATTTTATGTTATAATTTTAATTGATAGTAGGGTGATAGCTCATGATTGAAAAATTTAATCGTAGTAAAACATTGTTTTATTTACTTGTTTTAATTATTATTGTATCTTTAGCATTAGTTTTTAGAGTAACATATGCTTTTCTTGAAGATTACGTTGGTGAAGGTAGTTCTAGTGATGTAAAGGTTAATATTAAAAATGACTTTTTAGAATTTGAACCGGGAGAAACTTTAATGTTAGAAGTTACAGCTGAAAACCTAGCTCAAATAAATGGTACAGATATTGTTAAGGAATCACATCCTAAAGCAAACTTTTATGATACTACAGCTGGTCATACAAGACATTATTATACTTATTTATCAATAAGTAATAATGATTACACTTATACAGATGCTATTAATAGTACTCCAGAAATTATTTTAACGATTATTGGCCCAGATAATCAAGAAATTACTAGTATTGCTGGACTTGAAGGAAAATATGTGACTAATCAAGGAAAAAATAAAATATCTGGTTTTGATGTTACAACTTATAAAAATCCGGATGGTGCAATATTAATAGATCAAAGGGATATTAAATCAACTGGTAATGAAATTACTACGGATACTTGGACTTTCAAACTTACTTATGTAAACTTAGATAGCGACCAATCAGCTAATTTAGGTAAAAACTTTGATATAAATATTACTATGTCAGATAAAACAATTTAATAAAAAAATTAATTTTGTAAGAATAGAGGGAGATACAATATGAAAGTATTATGCATAGGACATTCTAGTTATGATATTAGTTTAGAAATAAATGAATATCCTCAAGAAAATACCAAACATCGTTTTCAAGGTAGTGTTCGTTGTGGAGGTGGACCCGCGGGTAATGCTGCCTATTTATTAGGTAAATGGGGTATTGATACTTGTTTAGCTACCGTTGTTGGGGCTGATGACTTTGGCGAAAAATTAAAAAGAGAATATACAGAAGTTCATTTAGATGCCAATTATATCGAAACTAGTTTTGATAAACCAACATCTTTATCATTTGTAATGGTTAATAGTACTACTGGTGCTAGAACTGTCTTTAATATTCAAGAGGATTTTATTCCATTAAAAAAATTTAGTTATGATTTTGTACCAGATATAATATTTACTGATGGTCATGATTATGCTGCTAGTACTAATGCTATAAGTAAGTTTCCTAAAGCTATTAAAGTAGTGGATGCTGGACGGATAACTAATGAACTTTTAGAATTATGTAAATATATGAACTATATTGTTTGTTCGAAAGGATTCGCGGAAACTGTCACGGGAATGAAATTTGATTTTGAAAATCCTAATACCTTAGTTAATGTTTATTCAGCTTTAATGAATAAATATCCTCAAGCGGAAATAATTATAACTTTGGAATCTCATGGAGCTTTATATAAAGACAATAATCAAATTAAAATAATGCCTGGTTTAAAAGTTGAAGCGAAAGATACTACGGGAGCAGGAGATATCTTCCATGGGTCCTTTGTTTACGGCTTAGCTAATGGTTTTCCAATTGAAAAAAGTGTAACGATGGCTAATATTGCCGCTGGATTATCTGTTCAAAAAGTAGGTAGTCGCTTATCTATTCCCGAATTATCTTCCGTATTAGATGAATTTGCTAAAAAGATGGGTATTCAAAATCAAACTCAAGCACCAAATTCTGGGGTTCCTAATCAACAAGCAAGTAATCCTAATCCCACGGTTAATCAATGATAACAAGTAAAACTCCTCATTTAGACTTACATGGTGAAATTGTAAGTATGGTTGAGGTTATAGTAAATGAATTTATTCAAGATAATTATAAATTAAAAAATAATCCAATTGTTATAATTCATGGTAAAAGTACGAATATCTTAACTAAAGAAGTCCATGAAGTATTAAAGAAAAATAAATTAGTCAAAGATTTTAAATTAAATAATTGGAATCTAGGAGAAACTATTGTCGAACTCGATATATAGTTTCTTTTTATATGTAAAAACAAAGTAAATTTTACTATTTTTGGCGAAAATTGATATTAATATTTTACCATAATATAAGTCTAAAAATAAATATTGTTTACATAAATTTGACAAATTTTTTATTTTGTGCTATAATGTTTTCGTAATTAAGGGGGTAGAGGTAATGAAAGGTTATGTTCTTGATTATGTAAATGAAAATGAATATCGTAAATTAGAAAGGGCAATTAAGAAGTATAATATGCTTGCTTTTAAGAAATTAAATTTCGAATATTACCCAGCTTTAAGAAATGGTAGTTTTTTAGGAGATTTAGTTAGTACTAATAAGAAAAATGGTACGGAAACTTATGAATTAAAATTACCAGGTGATAAGATGTTCATTAAAATTCATGGGGAAATTAAATTAATTTATACAGTTCATAAAAATGATGGCGTAGTTATGTTAGAAACTATTACACCTTCCGATATTTTATTAGAAGGCCATAGATCTGAGTTAACTACTTATAAAGGAATTATGATTTCTAAAGCCAATGCATCTAAAGATATGTTTAAAATTGATTTACTTAACATGTTACAAAATAAATAGGTTGATACCTATTTATTTTTATGGGATAATCTTTTTAATTTTTAAATAAAATTTTAGTGAAAAAATATTGCATAGATTATTTATTTATGTTATTATTAAATAGTCGTTTGGACCTCTAGCTCAGTTGGTTAGAGCATCCGGCTCATAACCGGGCGGTCGTAGGTTCGAGTCCTACGAGGTCCACCATATTTAGGCAGGTGTGGCGGAATTGGCAGACGCACTAGACTTAGGATCTAGCGAAGCAATTCGTGGGGGTTCGACTCCCTTCACCTGCACCATTTGATTGTTAACTCGAAATATTTGTTTCGGGTTTTAATTTTAATAATAATTTTTAAATTTAATAGATTAAAGTTAAATATGTGGGGTACAGTTATTGGTGATTTAGCTGGCTTTATTTATGAATATGGTCAAATTAAAAAATATGTAAAAATGTTTGAAAATAATTATTGCAATAATTAAAAAGATTATAATAACTACTACTAGAGGGGGATATCGTGATTGAAAATTTTACAAAAAATATTTTAAGACCTATGATGAAAATTACTGAAATGGTTCCATACTTAAAAGAAAAAAATATTAAATTTGAGAAGTGTAAAGAAAAGGATGCTGAACTATATCTTAGAGAAAATAATAATTATTATAATGTAACATCATATAAAAATAATTTTGCTAAATATCAGTGTGGAAAATCAATAGGGAAATATATTGATTTAGATTTTGCATATTTGAAAGACTTATCAATTATAGACTATAGAACAAGAATTTTGTTATTTAAAATGATAATTGATATTGAACATTACTTAAAAATTAGAATATTAAATAGCATAGAGGAAATAAATGAAGAAGATGGATACAATATTATAAATTTATATCTTGACAATGATTATAATGATGAAAATTTTCCTAAAAGAGTGCATGACAGCATCATGAAAAAAGTATCCAATGAATATTATAAAAAAATATTTTCAAAATATGATTTAGATAAGGCCAAAAAACTGGAAAATATTCCAATATGGGAATTTTTGGAAATAATTACTTTTGGTGAATTGATAAATTTTTTTGAATTTTTTACGACTCATTATGATTTAGAAGATAAAAAATATGTATTTATTTTAAGAGAAGTAAATAAGCTTAGAAATGCAGTAGCTCATAATAATTGTGTATTATCAGAGCTTGATAAAAAAGATAATAATCATAGACCAGATATTTTAATTATTAATTATTTAAGAAATTGTGGTATAGGTAAAGAAAATAGGGATAATAAATTAAAAAATTCTAGAATAAGACAAATAACTTACACCCTATATTTATTTAATATTGTGGTAAGTAGTGAAGGTGTAAAAAGAAATGTTAATTATGAAATTAATAAATTATTTTATGAAAGAATAATTCTTAATAGGAAATACTATACTACTAATGAGCTACTAAAATCCATTTATCATTATTTTGATAAAATAATCGATAAATACTATAAAGAAATTTTATATTAGTAGTTTGACATAGATATAATTTTGTGTTATATTATCTATGCAAGGAAAAAATGTTAAATCATTTTTGTAAGGGGTCTATCTTAGGATAGAGCCCTATTTTTTTACGATAATTTATTTTCTTAGATCTTTTTTACATTTTACGTCAATATTTAATTTGTTTTGGGGAGGTAAATATGTGGGGAGCAATTATTGGCGATTTAGCTGGTTCTATTTATGAATATAGTCAAATTAAAAATACGAAAGAACTACAAATTCAAAAATTAATGCCAAAGGAAAGCTTTTTTAGTGATGATACAATATTGACTATGGCTATCCTTGATGCCATTTTAAATAATGGAGATTATGGTCTTTATTTAAGAAAATATGCGAATATGTTTAAAGATTATAAACCAAACTTTTCTCCATATTTTAAAGGTGTTTTTTCGCCGAGATTTACTAAATGGGCTAATGGTAATAAAGTTGGCAATAGTACTGGCAATGGTGCTATTATGCGAATATCGCCCGTGGGTTATATGTTTAATACAAGAAAAGATGTTATAACTAATGCGAAACTGGCGACTATTCCATCTCATAATACAATGGAAGCAATTAATAGTGCCATAACAGTTGCCTTAATTATTTATTATGCAAGATTAGGTTTAACTAAAGAAGAGATAAAAACAGAGTTAAATTTAAAACTAACTTATAAACCATTTACTAAGTTTAATGTTACTTGTTTGGAAACTATTGATAATTGTTTATATGCTTTATTTAACGCAAGTAATTTTAATGAAGCATTAACAAATGTCTTATCTTTCGGGGGAGATACGGATACTAATGCATGTATTGTTGGTTCAATGGCTGAAGCTTTATATGGTATCGATGAAAATTTAATTTTAGAAGCTAAAGCCAAAATACCAAATGAGTTTATTAAGTTATTAGATAAAGGGTATACTAGAGTTTTAAAATTAAAAAAATAAAAAATGTATGTATGTAATTTAATATAGGTAAGGAAGAGAAAGTAAAACTTGTAAAAAAAGTCTTTTTATGTTATTATGTGTTTGTCAAGGAAACTTGCATAAAATAAAAAAAGGATACATTTGATTGAGCGAATTAGATATTATCTCTTATGGGTTTCATCTGAAATCAACGTTTGTTGAAATCAGATGTTTTTATTTTTTAAATTAAACTTTGTTTCTAGTTTTAAATTTTTATGTTATACTTTTTATAAGGATAGTGTGAAAAGTTTTATGGAAAACAAGTAGCACTGAGTAAAAAAGATATTAAAATGAAAATTTTAATATAAA
>CANPZG010000004.1 GCA_947588765.1 uncultured Bacilli bacterium | reverse complement strand
ACTAGTAGGGCTGCTGCTAAGAATACTATTGTTATTATTGTTTCTATAAATACAAAGCCTTTTTTATTCTTCATTATTCTATCAACTACTTTCCTATTTTCAACTTTAATTATACAATAATATTTCTTGTTTTGCATTATTTTTTTATCCAAAAAGAAAAAAGTCTTTTAGACTTTATTCTTTATTATCAATTTTATCACATGTATAGTTTTCTCTTTCTAATGCTGTTTTATAATTTTCATAATCAATTTTTACTTCCTTATTATTCTCATCCTTAGTATAATCAGTTTTGCTTTCTTCATTAAAGTATTCTATTGATTTTTCATCATCATTAAATTTTACTTCCCTTTGTTCATATTCCTTGGCTTCTTTATAATCATCTTCATTATCATAAACAACTTTAATAGAATTTATTGAATTAAGTACTCTTTCATTATCTACTTTTATATAATTTATGTATACTTCTTTATATAAAGAATCTTCTAATAGGTTTTCTTTTTCACATTTATAATTATAAGTATTTTCAACATTAGGTATTGTTGATGTTGAAGGATTATTTTCTGCATTTGGTTTTCTATTCAACTTAACAGTTAAAATAATTACCACAATCAATATTAATACTAAAATAACAACCGCACTAATTATAAACCATTTATTCATATTTTCATTTTTTTTAGTTTTCTTTTGGTTACTCATATTTAACTTCCTTTCTTTTTAATAAGTTTCATAATTAACTATTATTACCATTATTAGTTTTACAATCATAACCATCTTCGGTTAATTCTTTAATATATTCTGAATATTTTATATTATTTTTTCTTGGACTTTCTCCAGCATCAAACGTAATTATTAAATTTTCATCATCATATTTTGGATTTTCCACTTTTTCATTTGATTTAAAGCCATTATAATTATCTTCATCAAAATATTCTATTCTATTAGTTGATTTAATTTCTACTATTAAATCATTTTTAAATTCAATATTTTCTATATTGTAAAATTTATAATTATTTTCTGTTTGATATTCTTTTTCACAAATGGCATTAGCAATATATTCATTGTTAATTTGTTCATCAACTTTATTAAGGTTATTTTGTTTATTTATTATTAAAATAATTATTAAACATAAGATAACGAATAAAACAGAAATAATAATTATTTGATTAACATTATATTTTGATTTCATTTGCACCTCTTAATTACTTACATGTATAAGGTATCCAAGTACGAGTACTATATAAATTACACATACATCCTGGAGATTTTTTCGTACAACTATATAAATAATAACGTCCAGAAGTACCACCATTTAAACTACTACAACTACTTCGTGACGTAGGATCATAGTGAGTACCTACATTGCCTGAATAACTATAATACCCACCGGAACAATTTTTGCTAGTTGAACCACCAGATGAACCGCCGCCTCCTGAAACGTTATACGGACTACTTTTTCCATTATTTCCAGCATTGTCCGTAGAACCAGATGTATATCCATTTGCAGGTTTTAATGTTTCTTTACATGGTGAATAATTACAACTACTACACCAACTAACACCAGATAAATAATCTGTACATGTTGTTGTAACACTAGTTCCACTTACTGATACGCTTACTGATGGGGCTGTTTTGTCTATATATGTATCTACCGTACAATTTGTAGAATGCCCTGCATTATCATAAATAGTTATAGTTCCTGTTCTACCTTCAGATGAAAATGTTTGAGTATATGAACTTTGCTTACAACCACTTTCTGCATCATAGCAATATTGAGTTATTGACCTAGAGCCATTAGTCCAATTGTAACTGCTACCTTCACCAGAAGTGCTGCTACATGTTGGGCCTGTTGAATCTATATAAGGATATACCGTACATGACCTAGAATTTCCAGCATTATCATATATTGTTATTGAACTTGAATAACCTGAATAAAATGTTTGAGTATATGAACTTTTTTTACAACCACTTTGTGAATCACTACAATATTGAGTTATTGTTCTAGAAGATGCTCCATCATATCGATAACCATCCCCAGATGTTGAACCACAACTTGGTGGAGTACTATCTACATAAGGAGACACTGAACAATCACTATAATTACCTACATTATCATATATTCTTATTGTATCATATGTACCTGAATAAAATGTTTGAGTATATGAATTTTGTCTACAACCACTTTGTGAATCACTACAATATTGTGTTATTGTACGATAACTAGCCCAATTGCCATAACTACCATTTCCACTTGTTGAACTGCACGTTGGATCCGTGCTATCTATCTTAATAGAATACGATTTTGAGCAATATGTTGAATTACCTGCTCTATCACTAATTGTCGTACTCAAATATGGATTTGAAGAATATGCATATTTTGAAGTACCTGAATAACTTGGATCACATCCACTTCCTCCAGTATCACTACAACCGATACTCACATAAGCTGAAGATACCCAACCACTTGGTTCAGAGGAATAACTACAAGTTGGAGCATGTAAATCCAATCGTGATGTTGCACAAGAAGTTCCTTTTGTTAATTCTCCTGTTACATTATTTTTAGCATTAAAACATACCGTTTTTGTTCCTTCAGTACTATGATATACTCTACTGCCATTTGTATTTGGAGTACAACTTGATGAAGTAGTTTCACAATACTGAATATGATATGAACCCGTTCCACCACTTTCAGAAGCGGTAATATAACGTGATGAATTATACCAACCATTTCCTAAATTTGGTGCCGTTACTGTTGGTGGATTATCTGTTCTAGCATTAGTATATTTTGTTTCTAATGATTCTAATCCATTTTTATCAAAAGCTTTTATTCCTATTTTATATGTTGTATTTGGACTCAAATTTTTAAATGTATGACTAAAACTTAAATTTGATGAATTTTCACAAGTAAATCCTCCATCATTGATATTATAACAATATCTAGCAATATCAACTGAACCTTTACCACCTTGAGTATGCAATTCTATTTGAAACCAGCCATTAGTTGTTCCTTCTATTGTTACACTTGGACCAGCATATCTTGTTTTAAATTCTCTCACAAATTCATCAGAATAATTTCCACGATTATTTAAAACTTTAACTTTAATTTGATATTCTGTATCTGAATCTAACCCACCAAAGAAATGATTTTCATCATTATCTTCGACCCATTCGCTCCACTTATTATCAGTTTCACTTTTCTTTTTATAACTAAAGAAATATTTTAAAATTTTTCCATCTTGACTTTCCGCTTGAACATTTACCTCTATATCATTATAACCGGTTTCTTCTGTGGCTAAAACTATATCTTTTACCACTGCACCATTATCAGTTATTCTAAATGGTTGTTCTCTTGTACCAATTCCATTTGATAATATTACAGTTTCTTTTAAATAAAAACTACTCCGGGCATTTATTGATTGACTAGTTATATTACTACCAACATTACCAACATCGCTTACCACGTATGCTTGCCCACTTACATTTTTCACTTTAGTTAATAACCATTCATTACCTATAAATAACCAGTTATTATCTTTGGCTTTAGTATATTCAGTTCCTTTTTCAACCCAATACTTTGGACTGGCACCATACATATATTCATTAACATACATTATGCCTATTTTACTATTTTCTTTTGTGCCACTTATTTCTGCAGCATATACTTCTTTCGCGTTTTTAGTTATTACATCATTGTTTATTCCTGCCGTTACCCAAGAATATTCTTCAATCATATTTTGCCATTTTTCATTAAAATTATTTATTATTTCTTTACGTGTATTTAAACTATTCCATTTTACAGCATTATCTTTTTCTTTAATTATTTTGATATTATTACCATATATCCCTATTATTCGATATAAGTTTTCATCTGGGCATTTTTCTTCATCAGATCCAAAGCAGATATAGTTATTTGGGTTTCCTCCCGCATATCTATATGAATCATCATTAGCTTCATACTCTCCATATCCTGAATCTGTTCCATTTCCATCATGATGATATATTCCACTTCCACTTTCTGAATCATTTTCTAAGGTATAATTATCTTTTATACAATCTGCGAAGTTTTGACCTTGACATGCCTCACCAATTAAAGCATCTGGAACTTCTATTATCTTATTAATATCTAATTTTAAAGTTGCAAAAAAGACTGAACAATCTTCATCTCCTTGTTCACATTTCTTTACTCCTTCATTTGTTGATTTTTCCCTATATTCTGTTACTAGATAATATGTGGTATTATCATCTTCTTCATGATCTATTTGCATTGTTTCGAGATAATTTATTAATCCATCACTTAAGCCTTCATATGATTTATCACATTTATCATTTTCTTTCGCATTAAAACATTCCGTGATTAACTCTTCGGATACGAACATCATTTTATTAACATTAAATTTATCTTCGATTGTTTCAAATTCTTTAGGATAATTTAATTCTGTTTGATAATCAGAAAACAATTCTTTTTTTAAATTATCATCTATTTCTACTGCATACTTTTCTTCGAATGCTGTATCTTTTAAATCATGGATTTCGGTTTTATTGATTAGAAAGTCTGCGATATAATAATTCCGATACAAATAGCTTATATCATCATAATATATTCTTTTTCTTTCTTCTACTATTGCATTTCTGTAACTACTATACAATACTAGTAGCGCTGCTGCCAAGAATACTATTGTTATTATCGTTTCTATAAATACAAAGCCTTTTTTATTCTTCATTATTTATCAACTACTTTCCTTATTATTAGTTCCATTATACAATAATTATTATCATTTTGCATTAGTTTTAAAAAAATTGCAAAAGAAAAAAAGCCTTTTGGGCTTTATTCTTGATTATCAATTGTTTTCCATTCCGTATTTCCACATGTTGTACATATTTTAGGAGCTAACACCTTTTTCCCTTTTGGAAGCTTCATTCCCGTATCAATCTTGCTACATAAAACACCAGTTTCTGGATCAATATAAGCTACTCCAAATTTAGCGTCCTTACATCCACCGCATTCCTTATTTTTCATTTTTTCCTCCATTTATATAATGAGTTAAAAAAATAATTTTTATACAAAAAGAAAATGGCAACTAACCATTTTCCTTACAATACTTAATTAATTTCTTTTCATCTCGATATAGTAAATAAACTATAAACCAACTTAGTAAGCACATTAACCCAATAACTATAAAGGCAGAAATATAATTAATACTACTAAAATCAATTGTTAATAGATTTAAATATTTGCCAAAATTAGCTCCAAAATGAACTAATAAATTACCAGTTTTATTAATAATTAAAGCTATAAAAGAATAGAAGATACAACTAGTAATAACATAGAATAATGGATTATTTACTTTTCTTGCTATAATTAAAGCAATATTAATAATTATCATCATAAACATAAAAGCTAGAATAGTTTCTAAAATAGGACAAAATATATAATAGAATGGAATAGCATTAATCATCATTGCTCCAATAAAAGTTAATATCCCTTTTATTAGTACAAGTGTTGGATATACCCACGCCACAGGATAAGCATTTTTAAATACTTCAATTATTAATTCTTGATAATCTTTTGCTTTAATTTTTTTATTTCTAAATAATGGTAATACATATAATAAAACCATAACAAAAGCACTAGAAACTAATAAAATATTTTCATATTTACCATAAGAATTTTTATAAAAATCGTGTTGATAATCTTGATATGATATTTTATAATTTTCAAAATTTTCACAAGCACTTTCACTTAATGAGCTATTTTCTTCTTTACATTCTTCTACTACACTATTAATTGTTTCTTTGGTGTTTTTGTATTGTTCTCTTGTTATCTTAAAACCTTTGGCAATTGGCATTAACAAAACTATAAAAACCACAATTGGGATTATAAAACTAAATTTCTTATTCATTCTACATCACCTTATCATAATAAGATTAACACAAAAATAAACTTTCGTAAATAGAAAATAATTGATTTGACAAAAATCAATTATTTCAAAAAATTCATTACTAAATCTATCATTACTTCTTTTTCTTTAGGATTAGACTCCGCGATTAGAAGTGTTATGGCTGCCAAAGAATTATTATCAATAACCATATTATTATCACGATATAAAATGTTATTAACTTGTAAAAAGAAAATAAATATCGTGGCCGCAATTCTTTTGTTTCCATCAATAAAAGCATGATTTTTTACTGTTAAATAAAGCAAGTTAGATGCCTTTTCTTCAATAGATGGATAAACATCATTTCCTCCAAATGTTTGATAAATATCGTTTATTATAGATTTAAAATTACCATCTCTTTCAAGGGCAAATAAACTACTTTCATTATTAAATCTTAATTTATCAATAACATTCATACATTCTTCATAGGTAACAACTTTTTCACTTGTTTGACCTTTAACTTTCTTTATAGTGTGATGATCATAATCATCTAGCAAATCTAAAGCTTTGGTATAGGCATTAATTACACCTAATATTTCCTTAGCATCATCACCAGTAATTCTTTCATTACCTCTATTAGCAATATCAATTAATTTAATAGTTTTTTCTAAATAATCTAATCTTTTTTGGTTAATAGCATAACCTTTGATCATATAGTCTTTAAGTATTTTGTTAGCCCATTTACGGAATACTATCCCATTTTGAGATTTTACTCGATAACCAACACTAATAATCACATCAAGATTATAATAATCCACTTGATAAGTTTTGCCATCGCTGGCAGTTGTTGCAAATTTTGCAACAACTGATTCATTCAATTCTTCTTTCAATGCATTTTTAATATGTCTTGATATAACAGATTTGTCCCTATCAAATAATAAAGCCATTTGGTCTAAAGATAGCCATACTGTTTCATCTTGCATATTAACTTCAAGTTTTACTACTTGATTTTCAAATAAAATAATTTCGTTTTTCATTTTTCCATTCCCCCTTAACATAATAACAATATAACATATGTTCGTTACTTATGTCAATACTTTTTTTCACAAATTGTTAACTTTTTTTAGTATTAAAAAATAGTGATTGCTCACTATTTTACTAATTCAAGTCTTACTTCTAAAGCATCATCGCCACGACGTTCTTTAAGTTTAATAATTCTTGTGTATCCACCGTCTCTAGTTTCATATCTTTTAGCTAAATCATTAAAAACTACAGATACAACATCATTATCATTATGTAAGAACGCTAAGGCTTTACGACGAGATACTAAAGAACCATCTTTACCATAAGTTATCATTTTATCAACAAATTTACGAACTTCTTTAGCTCTTGCTTCTGTTGTAACAACATAACCTTTAGTTAAAACATCTTTAGTTAATCCCGCAAGAATACTTCTTCTAACTCTTGTTTCTCTTCCTAATTTTCTATATAACATAATATTACTCCTTAAATTCTAGTCCTAATTCAGCAACTTTATCAAGAACTTCTTTTAATGATTTCTTTCCTAAGTTTCTGATCTTAGTAACTTCTGCTTCTTTTTTGTTTACTAAATCTTGGATAGTATGGATTCCTGCTCTCTTTAAGCAATTGTATGCTCTAACAGAGAATTCAACTTCTTCAATTGGAGTTTCTAAGGTCTTAGTCATTGTATCGACTTTCTTTTCTTGCATCATACCAGTAATATTACTAATAGCATTTAAGTCAGCTACTAAATTAAAATGTTCAATTAAGATTCTAGCTGCTAAAGCAATAGCTTCTTCTGGTAACATTCTACCATTTGTTGAAACTTCCATAACTAATTTATCATAATTTTCGTCTTGACCAACTCTGGTTTTTAAGACATCATATTTAACATTTTCAATTGGTGAATAAGATGAGTCAATAGCTATAACTCCTACTTTGTTATCTTCAAGTAATTTTTTATTTTCACTTGCCGGAACATAACCACGACCATTTCTTACAGTCATTTCAATGTCAATTTTTCCACCCTTAACTAGATTACAAATAACGAGTTCTGGATTCATTATTTCGATATCAGCATCTTTTGCAATATCTCCTGCCGTTACAGGGCCTTCTTTTGAAGCCACTAAATGTAAGGTTTTAACTTCTTCAGTATGATTTTTTACTACTAATTTCTTTATGGCTAAAACTATAGTTGTAACGTCTTCTACTACACCTTCAATTTTTTGAAATTCATGCATAACACCATCAATTTTGATAGCAGTTACCGCACTACCTGGTAAACTTGATAACATAACTCTTCTTAAAGCATTACCAATAGTTGTACCAAATCCTCTTTCTAAAGGTTCTAGTTCAAATTTTCCAAAATGATTACTTTCTTGACTTTCGGTAATTTTATATTCTGGTTTTTCAAATTTTATCATAATTCTAATCCTTTCCTCCTTTTATCTATTACTTTCTAGGTCTTTTTGGTGGACGACATCCATTATGAGGTACTGGAGTTTCATCAGTAATACTAGTGATTTCTAATCCAGCAGTTTGTAAAGATCTAATTGCGTTTTCTCTACCTGGTCCTAAACCTTTAACAAAAACATCAACTTTTCTAACACCTTGTTCATAAGCAGAGGCTGCTGCCGCTTCACTTGTTAATCCCGCTGCAAAAGGAGTTTTCTTTTTACTACCTTTATAACCTATACGACCAGCACTTGACCATGAAATTGCATTTCCTTCTTTATCGCAGATAGTAACAATGGTATTGTTATATGTTGAATGAATATGTGCTTCTGCTTCAGGAACATTCTTCTTAATTTTTCTTTTTCTTCTATTATAAGCCATATCTTTCCATCTCCTTATTTCTTCTTATTAGCCACTACTTTACCACGGCCTTTACGAGTATGAGCATTTCTATTAGTTCTTTGACCTCTTACTGGTAAACCTTTTTTGTGTCTAATTCCTTCATAACAATTAATTTCCATTTTATTTTTAATACTCATTTGAACTTCTCTTCTTAAGTCCCCTTCAACTGAGTATTTATCAACTTCTTTACGAAGTTTAGCAATTTCATCTTCTGTTAAATCTTTAATTTTTTTACTAGGTTCAACCCCAGCATCTTGACATATTGTTTTTGCTAAATTACGACCAATACCATATATAGCAGTTAAACCTATACAAGTATGTTTATCGTTTGGTAATTCAATATTTTTAATACGTGCCATATTTTCCTCCTAACCTTGAACTTGTTTGTGTTTAGGATTTTCACAAATAACCCTAACTTTTCCTTTTCTTCTTATTACTTTGCATTTTTTGCAAATTTTCTTTACAGATGGTCTAACTTTCATAATCTCACTCCTTATCTTTTATTCCAAACTATAATTCCTTTTTCTAAATCATATGGTGATATTGCAACAGTAACCGTGTCTCCTACTAAAATACGAATCATATTCATTCTCATTTTTCCAGAAACATGAGCATTTACTTTATGACCATTTTCTAGTTCGACAATGAAATGAATTCCACCTTTTAGGGCTTCAACAACTTTACCTTCAACTTCAATTTTATCTTTATTTTTTTCCATATAATTAATCTCCTGTCAATATTTCATAACCATCTTCGGTTATTAACACTGTGTTTTCATAATGACTTGATGGTTTGCCATCTACAGTTTTAATGGTCCAGCCATCATCCTCAATATAAACATCTTTAGTTCCTAAGTTTAGCATTGGTTCAATTGCGATAACCATGCCAGCCTTAAGACGAATATTGCTCCCATCATCATAATTGGGTACTTCAGGGTCTTCATGCATTTCGCTGCCTATTCCATGACCCGCGAGATCTTCAACTACCCCTAAATTATGATCATGTGCATATTTTTCAATCGCTGCTCCTAGTTCTCTAATTCTAGTTCCATCTTTTAATACCTTACAACCTTCATAAAAAGCTTGTTCCGTATTTTTAACTAAATCTTCGACTTCTTTTGGAACACTTCCCACAATAAATGTTCTAGTTGCATCAGCATGATATCCGTGATATGAAACCACTAAATCAACTGAAACGATATCCCCATTTTTAATTTTTCTTTTACCAGGGATGCCATGAACAACTTCATCATTTATTGAGATACAAACTGAAGCAGGATACCCTTCATAGCCTAAACAGGAAGGTTCACAACCATATTCTTTGATTTTCTTCATACAAACATCATCTAAATATTTGGTTGTAACCCCCACTTTAATATTTTTGGCTATTTCTTTCATAACTAATGAATTATATTTTCCTGCTTGACGCATAAGTTCTATTTCCCGAGAACTCTTAATACTAATCATTCGTTATTCCTTTCACTATATCCGAAAATATTTCATCAACATTTCGGTCAACATCAATTATTTTTAATTTACCTTTATTCGCATAGAATTCTTTAATTGGTTCAAAATTTTCTAAAACAACTTGATAACGGGTTTTAAAACTTTCGGCATTATCATCTGTTCTTTTAACTAATTCTTTCCCACAATTATCACAAATTCCCTCTACTTTAGGTTTTAATTCTTCATTAAATATATTATAAGATTTTCCACAGCTACAAATTAGTCTTCCGGCAATTCTTTCATACGCTTTATTTTCACTTAAATCTAAGTATAAAACCACATAATCTTCATTGCCTAGCTCATCCATAACTTTATCAAACTCATGGGCTTGATAAATCGTTCTGGGAAAACCATCTAAGCAGTAATGATGACCTTTAATCGCTTTTAATTTATCTCTAATTAAATCAATCGTTAAATCATCATCTACTAACTTACCTTCATCAATAATTGATTTTATTTGTTTACCTACCTCACTACCACTAGCAATTACTTCTCTAAGTAAATCACCCATCGAAATATGAATGTAACCATATTCTTTAACTAATAATTCACTTTGCGTTCCCTTGCCGGCAGCAGGAGGGGCAACTAATATAACATTTTTCATTATTTTAATCTCTTACTTCTTGATGTATAACTCCGAGATACTAAACCACTTTCGATTTGTTTATAAGTTTCAATTGCTACCCCAACAACGATTAAGATACCTGTTCCTCCAATAGATACACTTGATGGTAAATTAGAGAAATTAGATATTAATACTGGTAGAGCAGCTAAAACAACTAAGAATAAACTACCAACAGTTGTTAGTTTACCTAAAGAATTAGCAATGTATTTAGAGGTATCTTCGCCCGGTCTAATACCAGGAATATATCCACCTCTTTCATTAACATTTTTACTCATTTCATCAGGATTCATTGCAATAAAGAATGTATAAATATAACCAAATAAGAATATTAAAGCTACATATATAATAAATCCAGTTAATGAAGTATTAGCAATATATTTATTAACAAAATCGATTGCTGCTTGATTCTTACTAATCCCCACAATAGTTGCAGGAATTGTTGAAACAATTGAAGCAAATATTACAGGTAAAACCCCAGCAGAGTTTATTTTAATTGGTAAGAAACTTTGTTGTGCTCCATAAGCACTATTTGTTCTATTTGCATATTGAATTGGAATTCTTCTTTCGGCTAAAGTAATCCAAATAATACCCACAATAATTAAGATATATATAAGAATAAATAAACCGAAGAATAACCAACCCATTAAAGCACTTTCATTGGCTAGAACTAAGCCTTCGAAAGCTCCCTTAAATACACCTGGCATACTTTGAATAATACCAGCCATAATTAACATTGATTGACCATTACCAATACCTTTACTAGTAATTTGATCCCCCATCCATAAACAGAAAGCCGTACCAGCAGTCATTACTAATGCTGTTTTTAACATTGTAAAGACATCAGCACCATTTAGATAAAAGATACATAGAACATAAGCTTGTAGGAAACCAATAATAATACCTAAATAACGAGTAATGCTATTTATTTTTTGTCTTCCCACATATCCTTGATCTTTTAATTCCTTAAAATAAGGGAAAATATCTGTTTGCAGTAATTGGGTAATGATTGATGCGGTAATGTAAGGTGAAACCCCTAAACCAAAGATAGAGAAGTTTCTAAGTCCACCACCACTCATTAAGTTAAATATTTCAAGAAAACCTAAGTTTTCATATACTACTGATGCCCAAGGAATAGTGATTGTTGTTCCCAAACAGAATACCCCTAAACAAAATAAGGTAAAATATATTCTTTTTCGAATGTCTTTATTATTTTTATTGAATATTTGGGTAAATGTTTTAAACATTTTAAATCACCTCTACTTTGCCACCAGCATTTTCAATTTTAGTTACAGCAGCGGAAGTAAAACGATGAGCTTTAACCGTAAGCTTCTTTGTTAAATTACCACCAGCTAAAATTTTAATTCCATTTAATTCTTTTTTAATTATTTTTCTTTCTTTTAAAACTTCAGGAGTAACAACATCGCCATCATTAAAGAATTTTTCTAAATCAGATAAATTTAAAGTAGCATATCTAACTGTGAAGTTTTTGTTATTGAAGCCTCTAATAGGGATTCTTCTATGTAGAGGAGTTTGTCCTCCTTGGAACCACGCTTTAATTGAAGCCCCACTTCTAGCTTTTTGACCTTTTTCTCCACGAGTTGAAGTCTTACCCATACCTGATCCAGGTCCACGACCTACTCTTTTACTAGCCTTTGTTTCATTACTTCTAGGTAAATTTTCTAATTTCATATTATAACTCCTCAACTTTCTTGCCACGAAGTTCAGCAATATGTTCTGGTGTTCTTTGCATTAATAATGCTTCTAAAGTAGCTTTGGCAACATTAACTTGCGTATTAGAACCTAAAGATTTAGAAACGATATCTTTAATTCCGGCAAGTTCTAAAACTGCTCTAGCTGCTCCACCAGCGATAATACCACGACCTTCTTTAGCAGGTTTTAGTAAAACAACAGAACGACCAACTTTAGCAGTTGCTTCATGAGGAATAGTTCTATTGTCTAAAAGAGCAACTTTTACAACATTCTTTTGGGCTGCTTGTAAAGCTTTTTTGATAGCTTCTGGAACTTCATTAGCCTTTCCATTACCAATACCAATTAAACCTTTACGATTACCAACCGCAACAGTAGCAGAGAATCTAAAATGTCTTCCACCTTGAGTAACTTTTGTTACTCTACCGATAGAAATAACTTTTTCTTCTAATAAACTTTTCTTTTGTTCAAACTTTTGATTTCTCACGTTACCCTCCTAAAACTCTAAACCTGCTTCTCTTGCAGCATCTGCAAGGGCAGAAACACGACCATGATATTGATATCCTCCACGGTCAAAAACAACTTTCTTAATTTTTAATTTTAAACATTTTTCTGCAATATCTTTTCCAACTGCTTTAGCAGCTTCGATATTACCACCATTTTTAATTTTTAATTCAAGATTTGATGAACTAGTTAATGTCTTACCATCAACATCATTAATAACTTGGGCATAAATACCATTATTTGAACGATATACATTTAATCTTGGCACTTCTTTAGTACCACTTACATTTTTTCTAACTCTTAAATGTCTTCTTTGACGAGCTTTATTATTAGCTTCTTTCTTTATCATAATTTACCTCCTTATGCCGCTTTCTTTCCGTCTTTATGACGAACATGTTCATCTTTATATCTTATACCTTTTCCTTTATAAGGTTCAGGTTCTCTTACTTCTCTAAGTTTCGCTGCAAATTCTGAAACTTTTTGTTTATCAATACCATGTAAGGTAATTTCTGTATTTGATTCACTAGTTACAGATATACCTTCTGGAGCATTAACTACAACAGGATGAGAATAACCTGCATTAATTGTAATTTTATTGCCTTGAACATTAAATCTATAACCTACCCCAACAGCTTCTAGACTTTTAGTAAAACCAGTTGAAGTACCAATTAACATATTATTAATTAATGAATTTACTGTTCCTTGCATAACATTTGCTCTTTTTGATGCTTTCTTTTGTTTTGTAATAACTGTATTATCTTCTACTTTAACATCGATTAAAGCATCAACAACTAATTTTAATTCGCCTTTAGGTCCCTTTACACTAAGTTCATTACCTTCCATTGATACGGTAACATTTGCAGGGATTACTAATTTTCTTTCTCCAATTCTACTCATAATACCTTACCAAATATAGGCAAGAACTTCGCCTCCTAACTTTTTAGCTCTCGCTTCTTTATCAGTCATTAAACCTTCACTAGTTGAGATAATAGCAATACCTAGTCCATTTAGAACGCGCGGAACTTCATCAGCTTTAACATAAACTCTTAATCCTGATTTACTTATTCTTTTTAAACCAGTGATAACTTTTTCTTTCTTTTCACCATATTTTAAAGTTAAAGTTAATTTATCACCTTTAGTATCTTTTTCATAAGTATAATCAGCAATATAACCTTCTTTTTTTAATATTTCCGCGATACCTAAAGTCATTTTTGTCCCAACTACTTCAACAGTAGGATATTTCATTTGATTAGCATTACGGATTCTGGTTAACATATCTGCTATTTTATCTTGTACAAACATATTTTTCCTCCTTCTACCAACTAGATTTTTTAACGCCAGGTAATTTACCTTCGTTCGCTAATTCTCTAAAGCAAATTCTACAAATTCCATATTTTTTCAATACAGCATGAGGTCTACCACATCTGTTACATCTTGTATATGCCCGAGTTGAAAATTTAGGGGTTCTTTTATTTTTAACTATCATACTTTTTTTAGCCATTATTTTTCCTCCTTAATTCTTGAAAGGCATTCCAAAGCCTTTAAGTAAACTCTTAGCTTCTTCATTGCTCTTTGCCGTTGTAACAAATACGATATCCATACCACGTACTTTAACAACTTCATCATATTCAATTTCTGGGAAAATTAATTGTTCTTTAATACCTATTGTATAGTTTCCATGTCCATCAAATGAATGAGCAGATACTCCACGGAAATCTCTTACTCTAGGAAGTCCTACTTTAATTAACTTTTCAAGGAAATAATACATATTTTCTCCTCTTAAAGTAACTTTAACCCCAATTGATTGACCTTCTCTTATTTTAAAGCCCGCGATTGATTTATGAGCTTTAGTTACGATTGGTTTTTGACCAGTAATTTGTTCTAAGTCTTTAACAGCAGCATTAATGAATTTTTCATCTTTGCTTCCTTCACCAACACCAACATTAACAACTATTTTTTCTAAACGAGGTACAGCCATAATAGAAGAATATTTATATTCATCCATTAAACTAGGTACAATATTTTTATTATATAATTCTTTAAAATTACTCATATCCTACTTACTCGCTTTCTTTGTAGTTTTTTTAACAGGTTTTTCTGTTTTGGCTACTTTTTCTTTCTTTTCTTTAACAGTTTTTGTTTCTTTCTTTTCACTCTTCTTACTTTCTTTAGTATTAGTTATT
Organism: uncultured Bacilli bacterium; assembly: GCA_947588765.1. Classification (GTDB taxonomy): domain Bacteria; phylum Bacillota_I; class Bacilli_A; order RF39; family UBA660; genus Onthocola_B. Next base: position 45,249 of record CANPZG010000004.1, on the reverse strand, counting down.
ACTTTTACATTAGATACATGAAGAGGAGCTTCGATATCAAATATTCCACCTTTATCATTTGTATTAGTTGGTTTAGAATGTTTTTTAACAATATTAATTCCTTCAACTACTACTTTATTTTCTGATTTTAGTGTTCTAATTACTTTTCCTTCTTTGCCTTTATCTTTACCAGCAAGAATTTTTACATTATCTCCAACTTTAACTTTCATGTAATCCTCCTATAAAACTTCTGGTGCTAAAGAAACGATTTTCATATAATCTTTTTCTCTTAATTCTCTAGCAACAGGTCCAAGTACACGTGTTCCAACTGGTGATTTATCATCTTTAATTAAAACACAAGCATTGTCTGAAAATTTGATATATGAACCATCTGGGCGTCTAACACCTTCAACAGTTCTAACAATAACTGCTTTTACAACTTTCCCCTTTTTGATAGGGCTATTAGGGATTGCTTTTTTTACAGTTCCCACAACTACATCACCAATATTACCATATTTAACTTTAGATCCACCCATAACTCTTATAACTAAAAGTTCACGAGCTCCACTGTTATCGGCAACATTAAGTCTTGATTCTTGCATTACCATAAAATTACCTCCCTAAAGGATAACAGCATCAATTAAAACTTCTACTAGTTCATATCTTTTAGTTTTAGATAATGGTCTAGTCATTCTAATTTTTACTGTATCTCCTACTTTTGCTTTATTATTTTCATCATGAGCTGCATATTTCTTAGAATATTTAACTCTCTTATTATATAGTGGATGTTTTTTCGCAGTTTCAACTAAAACCGTAATTGTTTTATTGTTATTAGCACTAACTACTTTTCCTACTAACACTGGTTTATTATCAGTCATTATTTAACACCTCCACTTATTTTTCTTTCATTAAGAATTGTTTTCATTCTAGCAACATCTCTTCTTAACGCTGTTAATTGTTTTGGTTTTTCAAGCGTTCCATTAGCATGTTGCATTCTTTTAACAAATAATTCTTCTTTTGTTTCTTTTATTTTCTTTGCAAGTTCTGCATCAGATAATTTTCTTAGGTCTTTAATTTCCAAGAGAATCACCATCCTTCTTTACAAATTTAGTTTTAATAGATAACTTGTGAGATGCAAGACGTAATGCTTCACGAGCAGTTGCTTCATCAACACCAGTTATTTCAAACATAATTTTACCAGTTTTAACTACTGCTACCCATTCTTCAACGTTACCTTTACCTTTACCTTGACGAGTTTCAAGAGGTTTTTTAGTTCTTGGCATATGTGGGAAAATATTAATAAATACTTTACCACCACGTTTCATATAACGAGTCATTGCAATTCTGGCTGCTTCTATTTGGCGAGCAGAAATCCATCCACCTTCTAAAGCTTTAAGTCCGTATTCCCCAAAAGAAAGTTCTTTATTTCCTTTGGCTTTACCATCATAACTTAAACGATGGCTCTTACGATACTTAGTTCTCTTTGGCATCAACATGACCTTCAGCTCCCTTCACAGTTTTCTTTGTAGGTAAAATTTCATTTTTGTAAATCCATACTTTAACCCCAATTTTACCATATGTTGTGTTAGCTTCAGCTGTTGCATAGTCAACATCAGCTCTAATTGTATGTAGTGGAACTGTACCTTCAGTATAACCTTCAGTACGAGCCATTTCGGCACCACCTAAACGACCAGATACAGCCGTTTTACATCCCTTAGCTCCAGCTTTCATGGTATTACGAATAGCTCTTTTTTGAACGGAACGGAATGGTGCTCTTGCTTCAATTTGACTAGCAATATTTTTCGCAACTAACATCGCATTTAAATCAGGATTCTTTTCTTCAATAATATTAATATAAACTTCTTCACCAATTAATTTAGCGATTTCTTTTCTTAATTTTTCAATATCTTCGCCACCACGACCAATGATAACACCAGGTTTAGCAGTATAAATAGAAACTTCTAAACGGGCACCTTTACGTTCAATAATAATTGAAGCAATGGCAGCATCTTTAAGTTTATTTTCAAGATATTCACGAATTTTAACATCTTTAATTAACTTTTCAGCATAGTCATCATCAGCATACCATTTAGATTGCCAATCTTTATTAACACCTAGACGGTATCCTATTGGATTAACTTTTTGTCCCATATTCTATTTACCTCCTTTTTCATCAGTAACACATACCGTTATATGGCTACTTCTTTTATCATGACGATCAACATGACCACGTGATGCGAATTTAATTCTTTTATAAATAGGTCCTGGATTAATGAAACATTCTTTAATTCTTAAATCATCTTCATTAGCTCCTTGGTTATTTACTGCATTGGCAACAGCAGAGTTTAATACTTTTAAAATTAACTTACTTGCTTTAGTATTAGTATTTTCTAATATACCTTGCGCAGTTTTTACATCTTTACCTCTAATTAAATCCATAGTCATACGCGCAAGTCTAGGTTTAATTAAAGCGTTTTTATGTATTGCATAAGCTTCCATATTACCTCCTACTTATTACCAGCATGGCCACCAAATTTACGAGTTTGACTAAACTCACCTAATTTATGACCTACCATATCTTCTGTTACATAAACTGGAATAAAGTCTTTGCCATTGTGAACAGCAAATGTATGTCCCACGAAATCTGGGAAAATTGTTGATCTTCTAGACCAAGTTTTAATAACAGTTTTCTTTCCACTTTCATTCATACTTTTAACTTTTTTCATTAAGGACTCAGCAACATAAGGTCCTTTCTTTAAACTTCTTGCCATTTAATCCTCCTATTTAGCCTTCCTACTAATAATTAGTTTTTCAGAAGCTTTTTTAGATTTACGAGTTTTATGTCCAAGTGCAGGTTTACCCCATGGAGTCATTGGGCTCTTACGTCCAACTGGAGCACGACCTTCACCACCACCATGAGGGTGATCGTTAGGGTTCATAACAGATCCACGGTTTGTAGGACGAATACCCATATGTCTTTTACGACCTGCTTTTCCTAAATTAACTAGTTTTATATCTTCGTTACCAACTACACCAACTGTAGCCATACAAGTTCCAAGAATTTTTCTTGTTTCACCTGATTGTAAACGAAGTAATACATATTTTCCTTCACGACCTAATATTTGAGCTGAAGTACCAGCACTACGGCATAGTTCAGCACCTTTACCAGGTTGAAGTTCAATACAATGAACTACTGTACCAACTGGGATACTTGCTAAAGGTAGAGCATTACCAACTTTAATATCAGCATCTTTACCATTTTCGATAATTGCCCCAACTTTTAAACCATTAGGCGCAATAATATATCTTTTTTCTCCATCAAGATAATTAATTAAAGCAATATTTGCAGTTCTATTTGGGTCATATTCAATTGTCGCAACTCTACCAGTAATACCGATTTTATTTCTTTTGTAATCAATAACCCGATATTTTTTACGAGCACCACCACCAATATGGCGAACTGTCATTTTACCTTGATTATTTCTACCACCAGTTTTACTTTGTCTTTTTAGTAAAGACTTAGTTGGTTTGGAATTTGTTAGTTCTTCATTTTGAAGGGTAGTCATTCCTCTTCGACCATTTGTCGTTGGTTTATAATGTTTTATAGCCATGATTTAAACCTCCTAAACTTCGATAGAAGAACCTTCAGCTACAGTAACCATAGCTTTTTTATAAGTTTTAGTTCTTCCTGAGTATCTTCCAACTCTTCTTTTTTTAGATTTAGTATTTAATGTATTAACACTAACTACTTTGACTTTAAATGCTTCTTCAACTGCTCTTTTGATTTCATCTTTATTAGCAGTCTTAGCAACTTTAAATGTATAAACATTTGCACTTCTTGCTGCCATAGACTTTTCAGTTATAACAGGAGCAATAATAATATCCGAATAATGTTTCATTATTTTAATGCCTCCTCAATATCTTTTACAGCTGCTTCATCACATACAAGAACATCAGCATTAACTAAATCATAACAATTGATTTCACCAGCCATAATAACAGCAACATTTGCTAAGTTTCTTGTAGCCATATATAAGTTTTCATTTTCATCACTTGTTACGAATAATGTTTTTTCGCCTTCAAGTTTTAAAGCCTTTAATATTTCAACAGCTTCTTTAGTTTTTAATCCTTTTAAAGCAATATTATCAATTACGATTAATGCCTTTTCCTTATTTTTATATGTTAAAGCAGTTTTTAATGCAATAACTCTTTCTTTCTTATTAATTTTAAAAGTGTAATCCCGAGGAGATACTCCAAAAGGAATACCGCCACCACGCCATTGTGTAGCCCGAATACTACCTTGACGAGCACGACCAGTACCTTTTTGACTCCAAGGTTTCTTTCCACCACCAGAAACTTCGCTTCTGTTTTTAGTTTTTCTAGTTCCTTGACGAGTTGCATCAAGTTGTAAGCGAATCATTTTCTTTAGGCAGTCATCATTAACTTCAATATTCCAAATAGCATCATTTAAAGTTAAATCTTTTACTTTTTCACCTTTAAGGTTTTTAACACTAACTTTTGTCATATTCTAACTTCCTTTCCTATTCGCTTTTACTTTCTTCTGTGTTGCCTTCAGCTTCACTAGAACTTTCTTCAACTTTTTCTTCTACTGCTTCTTCAGTTTCAGTTGCATCATTTTCAACTTCTTGAGATTCTTCAGTTGCTACTTCTTCTGCAGCAGGAGTTTCTTCAACAACTTCGTCAACTACAGTTTCTTCTTCATAACTTATAATTTCTTTAGCATTTTCTTTACGAGAGTTTTTAACAGCACTCTTAATTAATACTAGAGAATCTTTAGCTCCAGGAACATTTCCACTTACTAAAATGTAATTTTCATTTGCATTAACTTCAATAATTTCAAGATTTTGAATAGTTACAGTTTCAGCTCCCATATGTCCTGGTAAATTTTTACCCTTTAATACTCTTTTTGGTAACATAGTACCTAAAGAACCAACAGCTCTATGATAGTGAGAACCATGAGTCATAGGTCCACGATGTTGGTTATGACGTTTAATTGTACCTTGGAAACCTTTACCTTTACTAGTTCCTGTTACATCAACAACTTCTCCAACATTAAATACATCTGCTCCTAATTTATCTCCTACATTGTAAGTAGCATCGACACCTCTTATTTCTTTTAAGAAGCGCTTAGGAGTTGTGTTTGCTTTTTTAGCTCTTGCTACTTCAGATTTAGTAGCTTTCTTTTCTTTCTTTTCAAATACGCCTAGTTGAATGGCTTCATATCCATCTTTATCTAAAGTTTTAACTTGCATTACAATATTAGGTTCAACTTCTACTACTGTAACAGGAATTAGTTTACCATCTTTAGTAAATACTTGAGTCATTCCGCTTTTGCGTCCTAAGATTCCTTTCATTTTCTAATACCTTCCTTTTCTTATAATTTTATTTTGATGTCAACACCACTTGGTAAATCTAAGTGATTCAACGCATCAACAGTTTCCTTACTAGGATTTTTAATATCAATTAATCTCTTATGAGTTCTTCTTTCAAATTGTTCACGAGCATCTTTATATTTATGTACCGCTCTTAAAACTGTTACTTTTTCAATTTCTGTAGGTAGTGGTACTGGACCAGATATTTCCCCACCAGTTCTTTTAACAGTTTCTACAATTTTTCCAGCTGCAACATCAAGTAAACGATGATCATAAGCTCTTAAATTGATTCTCACTTTGTTATTTGACATTTTCCATGTCCTCCTTTCGCCTATATCTAGTATAGACTTGCTCCGTACAAATTCTCCGAAACCTATAAATAATTTTACCAACTTATCCTAGTGTATCAGTAACCTTGCACATCTACGCAGTCATACGAATATCATTCTAACACTAAAGCATATGAAAAAGCAAGCTTTTTTTGACAAAACTTGCTTATTTTTATAAATCTAAACTATTTTCCTCTAAAAGAAAATTATAAATTCCCATTGTAGTTATACCATTTTCATCTTTTCGAGGTTTAATATTATTTCTTACAATTACAATTTTTTTAAAGGAATCCTTAATATTATTAAGTGAATTCGTTTCTTGATTTAATTTTTCTATATTATCGATAGAAAAAGCTGATTGAATATAATATTTATTATTTTCTTTTGAAGCTATAAAGTCTACTTCATAATTCTTTAATATTCTTTTCCCCTTTTTATCATAATCGTAAACATTAACAATTCCAATATCAACATTGTATCCTCGAACCTTTAATTCGTTATATATAATATTTTCCATAACATGATTTTCTTCTACTTGTCTAAAATTTAAACGAGCATTTCTTAAGCCAATATCCTCGAAATAATATTTAAAAGGAGAATTAATATATTTCTTGCCTTTTATATCAAATCGTTGAACCTTACTTATTAAAAAAGCATCCTCTAAATATCCAATATATCTATTAATTGTTTTATCACTTATTTTAACGCTTTTGCCGCTAGAAAATATTTTAGAAAGTTTTAAAGGATTAGTAAGTGAACCAATATCAGAAGATAATATATTTAATAATTCATCTAATTCAACTTTATTTTTTATATTATATCTTTCTAATATGTCTGATATATAAACTTTATCAAATAAAGATTTTAAATAATTAACTTTTTGAGAAACATCCTTGTACGAAAGAACTAAGGGCATTCCACCATAATTAAAATAATCATCCCATGCTTCATCAATAGTTCCATTATAAACCGAATAAAACTCTTTAAAAGACAAAGGATAAACTTTTATTTCATCTCCACGGCCTCTAAATTCAGTAATAACATCTTTTGACAACAATTTTGAATTACTTCCTGTCACATAAACATCAACATTTTTTATATGTAATAAGCTATTTAAAACTTCTTCAAATCTATTTAAATATTGAATTTCATCTAAAAATATATAATATAAATCATCATCTTTTATACTTTTTTTAATATAATCAAGAATATTATAGGGGTCTCTTAATTTTTCATTTGTTAAATCATCCAAAGCAATAGTTATAATATGAGATTTAGCTATTCCCTTATCTATCAAATAATCATAAAATAGATTAAATAATAAATATGATTTTCCTGATCTACGTAAACCTGTAATAACTTTAATTAAGCCATTATTTTCTCTTGATTTTAATTGTTCCAAATAAGAATCTCTTTTTATTATCATAAATAAACCAACTTTCTAATAAGATTTTATAATTTTTCTTAAGTCTTGTCAATAATCCTATGACGAAATTCTTTGCAAATGCAAAAAAATTCGTCATAGCAACTAAAATTGTTTCGAAAATCATTATTTGATATAAAAAATGCTTACTTATATTAAAAAACGACAAAATCGTTAACCACTGGTCTTACTTTTTTGTCGTTTTTTCCTTTTATTTACTTAGATTTCTTAAAACTGTCCATCATTCAGAAATTATGTATGGGTCATTACTTGTACCAGAGCCTGCGAAAATTTTCACATCAGGCTTCAGATAAACTATTGGTCTAATTGTCACGTTATAGTTAGGATTATCCTCATATACATAACCATCACTCACAAGCCCATAAACGTGTACTGTAAGTGCTCGATTTGGACTTTCAACTTGTCTAGTAATTAACCATTCTCCTAAACCCATATATATCCAATTATTGCTTTTACTTTCACTATAATCATTAATGCCATTATTATTTCCTGCTTTTGACCAATGTTCTTGACTTGCTCCATACATATAATCACTTATATACATTAATCCCACTCTTGCTGTAACTTCTGGTACCGCACTTGTTAATGCTGTTCCTACATCTAAATTTACTATTTCATTTAAATATATTGTTTTGGCATTTTGCATTTTTATTTTTGTCCAGTTAACTCCGGCAGTTATCCATGAGTGTTCTTCTATCATATTATACCATTTACCATCATCTTTAGGTTTTAAATATTCATCTAAAAAATATTTATTTAAATTTTCAGTATTTAAATTACTTTTACTCCAATCATTTGTATTATCACCTGAATTGTTTTGTTCTCTATTCCAATAATATCTTGTTACCTTTCCTAGATATGTTGAATTTCCCTTATATGTACTTTCTGAACCATAGGGACCATAATATGCTCCTATTCCTTCTCCACCTAATTCTTCAGCTGTTGCATAATCGGCTTTTATTATTTTTAATTGGTATTCTTTATTCAATGAATCTTTTGTTGCTGTTGTTGGAAACACTCCTATTATCCGATACAAATTAGAATAATTTGGATTGGTTGGGTCGTTTGAGCAGTCTCCTCCAAAACAGATATAATTATTTACTTCTGCACTTGAGCCACTATATCTATATGAAAGGTCTCCAGCTTCTTCTGTATAGTTTGTTTCTCCTTTATAATCTTCTTGTTCATTATGGTATACTAACTTTGTTATTCCATATTCACTCTCATCATGTAATTTGATTAAACAATCGGCTATATTGTCTCCACTTTTACATACATCTAATATCTTGGTTGGTATTTCTTCTTTTTGAATTATTATCTTACCATTAAATACTTTTCCTGTATTTAATTGTTGATTGGTTTCTAAATTCTTTAATATGATACTTATTTCCCATTTATCAGTTTCGGTTTTATTATCTGCTATGATATCTTCCCCTTCGGCTATCTTGATTAATCCTCTTTTTGTTGTTATATCATATCCTTTTATTGTTTCACTTGTTAAGTCTTCTCCCTCTTTAGTATTTATCGTTATATTATTTTTAATTGTTAAATCTTGGACTTTTGTATATTCTCCTCCATCTTTTGTTACTGTTAATACTAATTCTGGATTTTCTTCTCCATTTGTATATTCAAATGGGTTTTCATTTATTACTAAATAGACATTATATTTTTCTTTAGCTTGATTATTTGTATTATTTGGGATTAATGTTGCTATGGCACTTGCTTGTGATACTTGGGCTCCCATATTTTCGCCAAAGTTATCAGCACTTGCATTTATTTCTATTTCTCCTTCTGTTGAAAATGTTAGATTATCTGTTGTACCTGTGGTTGTATTTAAATTAGCTACAGCATTATTTCCAGTTTGAGCTTGAAAGTAAGCATATGTTGCTCCGGCTATTAAAGCTATTAATGTTACAATACCTATTATTAAATATATTATACTTTTTCTTTTGTTCTTATCTTCCATAGTACTACTCCTTCTATTATTGTGTTTAATTTATTTTGTTTTATTCTTATTATCTCTATATATTATTTTAAATTATTCATAGGTATATTTCAAGTACAAAACGTACACAATTTGTATTATTTTTGTAAACCTTTAAAAAATGTAATAAAATATCCTATAATTTTAAAGAAAGAGGTAGTTATGGAAAAATTTAAAATACCCACCATTCAAGAAGAAAAGACTATGCTAAAAACAATAAGAATTAAAGTATCAACATACAAAAAAATTGAAGATTTATCTTCTAAACATAATATTTCAATGAATAAATTAATTAATGATTGTATTGAATATGCTTTAAATAATTTAGAAGATGACGATGATGAAAAAGTAACAGCACAACAAAAGTAGGCTTTAAATAGTCTACTTTTGTTATTATAAGCATTTACACTATAACCTATATAAATTAATTCATTATAAAAATCTTTCAGTGCCAGTGAAAGATTTTGCATAATTTGATAAAATGTTTCAGTCGTACTGAAACATTTCGTTGCTTTTATTATTGCTATCTTATGACGAATTTTTTTGCATTTGCAAAGAATTTCGTCATAAAACTTTTTATTTTTTAATCACCATCAATTAAAATTGTATCAGTTTCTTGCATATCTTTAGGTACTGCAATATCTAAATAATCTAATATTGTTGGAGCCACGTTAGCAAGAGTTCCTATTTTTTGTAAGCCAATTTTGTTATCCATCACTATAAAAGGAACTTTTTCAATGGAATGAGTGGTACAAGGAGAACCATCAAGATTTATCATGGTATCACAATTACCATGGTCCGCGAGTAAAATAATTTTATAGAAATTCTCATCAGCTTTCTCAATTAATTTGCCTAAACATTCATCAACTACTTCACAAGCTTTAATTGCTGCATCTAAATTACCAGTATGCCCTACCATATCAGGATTAGCAAAATTAACTAAGATAAAATCATAATCATTAACCATACAATTAATTACTTTTTTAGTTACATTATAAGCACTCATTTCGGGCATTAAATCATAAGTTGCAACTTCTGGTGATGGAATATGAAATTTATCACATTTATCTATTTTACCATTAAATCCACCATCAAAGAAGTAAGTTACATGAGGAAATTTTTCACTTTCCGCTACTCTTGCTTGCGTTAAACCTAATTCCGATAAATATATACCTAAAGGTTCTTTTACCGAAGGTGTTTCTAAGAAAACATTACTTTTAATTCTTTTATCAATGTCAAATAAAGTAAATAGTTCAATATCTAATTTTGTAGTTCTAAATTCATTAAATTCCGGATTAGTTAAAGCTATTAACAATTGTTTTGAGCGATCAGCTCTGTAATTCATCCAAATAACAACATCATCTTTTTTTATCATATCTTTAGCCAGAATAATTGGTTTAATAAACTCATCAGTTACGCCAGCTTCATATGATGCTTTTAAAGATTTTTCAACATTTAAAGATAAACTTCCCTTTCCATTAACAATTAAATCATAATATATTTTTGTTCTATCCCAATTTTCATCTCTATCCATGGCATAATATCTACCACATATTGTTGCGATATTACCAACTTTATTTTTCTTAATTGCTGCTTCTATCATCTTTATATAATTATAAGCAACATTTACAGCCGTATCTCTACCATCAGTTATAAGATGAAAATGGATTTTTTTAAAACCATGATTAGCTAAAAAATTAAAAACATTTAGAAAATCATCCACTCCAGCATGAACATTACCGTCGCTACATAAGCCTACAATATGGATATCTTTTTCTTTTAATTCTAAAAGCTTGGCAACAGTTTCGTTAGTCTCATCAACATTTTCTAAAAATTCATCGACCAAAACTTCACTTTGTTTTAATACTCGTCCAGCCCCAATCGTAGAATGTCCTACTTCACTATTTCCAACTTGGCCAGCCTTTAAACCAACAGCTTCTTCACTAGCACTGAGTAGTGCATGGGGATAATTTTCCCACATATTATTAAAATTAGGCATATTGGCTAACTTTACAGCATTACCTTTAGTTTCTTCTCTCATACCAAAGCCATCAAAAATAATTGTTAATAGTTTTTTCATATAATCACCTATTCTATATAAAATAATACCATATCATTTTAAAAATTACAATTTTTTGCCAATAAAAAAATGATTTTTTTGGGAATCATTTTTAACCAATTAATATTTTGGAATTTATTTTTAATCTATCAGCAATAGTTGTTAAGAATTCGCTATTAGTAGGTCTTGCTTTTTCAAAATCTATGCTGTTGCCAAATAAACTTTCCATTAATTTTAAATCACCTCTTACCCAGCTAACTTCGATAGCATGTCTAATTGCTCTTTCAACTCGTTGAGGTGTAGTATCATATTTTTCAGCAACAGCTGGATATACATCTTTTGTTACTAAAGAATAATTTCGGGGATGTTCATACAAATATAATATTCCTTCTCTTAAATATTGATAACCTAAGATATGAGTTGGTATACCTAATTCATGTAACATTGAACTAATTTCTAATTCCACATAATTATTAGCATTTTCTACTTTCGCATTATATTCCTTATTAATATCTAAAATTCTCTTTTCTAAAGATTCCATACTAAATGGTTTTAGCATATAAAATGCTGCTCCCAAACTTCTAGCTCTTTGAACAGAATAATCATCCTTATAATTAGATAAAATAATGGTAGTCTTACTAATATTTTTATTATTTAATTCTTCTAGAATAGCAATACCATCAATATTTGGTAACAACAAATCCATTATAACGATATCATATTCTGTGGCATTATTTATTAAATAATCTAAACCAGTCTTTCCATCCTTGAATATTTTTTGAATGTTAATCTTCTCACTACTTAAAAAGTACTTCTTCATGTTACTAGTTACTACTTCATTGTCATCAATGACAACTACATTAATAAACTTTTTCAAAATAATGTTTCCTTTCCTTTTTACCGCACATGTCATCATTATAAATGGATAATTTACAAAAAGCTACAAAAACTTCTGTCGAGATATGTCAATCGCTGTAAACATTTGTCGAAATAAAGGACTTAAATCTATATAAAAAGAAAAAGGACCAATTTTAGTCCCATCTAGCTTCATTCATAACTTTTAAAATTTCTTTGATAGATGAGACATCTAAACTAGCCCCTCCTACTAAAAAACCATCAGCATTTTTTAAATCTACTAAAGTTGTTATATTATCAGGATTAACACTACCACCATATAATACTGGCATATTTAAATCATATTTTTCCCGAATAATTTTCTTAATATAATTTATATTTTCTTCTATTTCTTTATTCGTAGGAACTTTACCACTACCAATAGCCCAAACTGGTTCATAAGCAATAATAATATCTTTTAATTCAACATTATTTAAAACTTCACTAATTTGCCTATCCAATACTTCTTTAGTTTGATTATTATTTTTTTCTTGTAACGTTTCCCCAATACAATAAATAACACTTAAACCATGATTAACGGCTTCTGTTATTTTATTTATAAAATCAATATTTATTTCTTTTTTAAATATTCTTCTTTCACTATGACCTACAATGCAATACTTTATGTTGTATGATGCTAGTTGTCTTCCTGTTAGTTCACCAGTTACCGTTTCATCAATTAAAGAAGTAATATCTTGACTAGCTAAACTATAATTAATTGGATTCATCATCAAAAAGTAAGCACTTGAAGGTGCAATAATTAACTTAGTACCTAAAGGTTCAATATCTTTTAAATTAGTATTGTATTTTAGAAAATCAGTTAACCCCATTTTATTTTTTAAATTACATACTAAATATTTCATTTACTCCATCCATTCTAAGGCTTCTAGTTTTCCATTAGCAATGTATTCTAATGTGGCGCCTCCACCAGTTGATAAAAATTGGAATTTATCTTCAAAGCCTAATTTTTTTACGGCTGATACCGTATCTCCACCTCCAATTATAACACTTTTACCAGATCTAGCCAACATTTCAAAGAAAGTTAACGTTCCCTTTTTAAAGTCATCATCTTCGTATTTTCCCATGGTTCCATTGACAAAAACGATATTACTTTCATTAATATATTCTTGATATTTGTTTACAGTTTTTTCTCCATAATCCATTATGGCACCATCACAGGCTACGGAATCTTTTGGTAACACTATTTTTTCTTTATAATCACTCAATAAAGTTTTCAATTCTTTTATAACCTCTTCATCTGTAGTTGCAATACTTTTACCAACATCAACCCCACAAGCTTTTAGGAAAGAATTGGCAATACCACCACCTAAAAGAAGAAAATCACATTTAGGTAAAAGAGCCTTAATAATCGGCAATTTATCATCAACTTTAGCCCCACCCATGAATACTGTGAATGGTCTTGGCGTATTATGAATTAAGATATCTAATTCTTTAATTTCTTTTTCTACTAAAAAACCAACAGCATGAGGTAAATATTTAGCAATACCCGCAGTTGAAGCATGAGCTCGATGGCAAGAACCAAAAGCATCATTAACATACACGTCAGCAAGACTAGCCCAAAACTTAGCTAAAGCTTCATTATTTTTACTTTCTAATTTTTCCGGATAATCCATCCATCTCGTATTTTGTAATAAAATTACTTCTCCTAAAGAAGCTTCATCAACAATTTGTTTTACTTGTCTTCCATAACATTCACATACAAACTTAACATTTCTCTTTAATAACTTAGATAATACTTGAGCTACCTTTTCTAAAGTATTTTTATTCTTATCACTTTCTTCTTTTACTCGACCTAAGTGACTTAATAATATTACTTTACAATTATTATCTAATAAATAATTAATTGTTGGTATACTCATTTCAATTTTATTAGTATCCAGAATTTCACCGTCTTTAAATGGCACATTAAAATCACAACGAACTATAACTCTTTTGTCTTTTAAATCTAATTCCTTTATATTCTTCATTAGTATCACCTATTTTATTTTATCAAAAAAAGATAATTAATTAAACTATTTTTTATAATTAATTATCTTTTAATTCAAAATTTAACATTTCTTGAGCTGCACTTTCATATAAATCTTGTTCATGTTTAATTGTATCTATTAAAAACATTTTATCTTCTTTATAATTTTTTAATCCCCGCATATAATAAGGTTTATCATTATCTAAAACAATAAAAGGCATAATGTTATTTTTTAAACATTCCTTAAACATAATAATTCTACCCACGCGACCATTACCATCGCCAAAAGGGTGAATACATTCAAAACGATAATGAAAATCTATAATATCTTCAATCGTAACATTATTTATTTTTTTATATTCCTTTAATAAGTTATCTAATTCTTTTTCCACATCTTCGGGACTTGATGTATTTATTACATTAATAAGCCCTATCTTATTGGGAACAATTTTAAAACCTCCGACATTATATCGAGGATTTTCTTCATCAGTAGTATTTCTTTTTAAAATTACATTCATATTTATAATTATATCTTTAGTTAATGGTTCATCAATAATGTCTAAACAATAATCAAATAGACGAAAATGATTCTTCATTTCTGTTAAATCATTAAGTTTTATTATCTTATCACTTTTAGGAATAAAAGAGTCCGTTTCAAATATTTCTTCAGTCTCATCTTCAGTTAATTGACTACCTTCAATTTTATTGGAATGATAAGCAAAATTAACTTGAGAATAATGATAGATATTACCCTTAAATTTTGATTTTCGTTGTTCTATTAATTCATGTTTAATTTTATCAACTAACATATCTACCATCTCCTTTTCAATATAATAAGTATAACATATTAAAGATTAAAAAGAAATAATAGCAATTTAATTAATGATATATGGATTATCTATTGTACCTTTGCCTGATAATTGAATGGTATTTACTAGATAAAATGTAGGTCGTACACGTGCGAGCCAACTCGGTTCAGTTGTATCTATGCGTCCTTCTGAATATACCATATAATGATGTAAATAGTTAGCACTATCACTAACCTTTCCTAAATTTGTTAGTAACCATTCGCGTTCACTACTCGTTGTATTCGTACTATTTTTTAAATTTATCCAATTATTTGGATTATCTGTCCAAAGACCACCTATTATATTATCATATGCTAAAGTGTCATCATGAATATACATCAATCTTATTTTAGCTTTTACCTTTTTATCTTGGCTCCATTGATGCTTTACCATTTTCCATTCATTATTAATATATTCAAAATGTTGTGTTGGTTTTAAACCAGTTTCTATCTCATACACTATTAAACCATTATTAAAAGCACCATAAACTGTTTCACCATTCAATTCTTTGTTAGCCATATGATTTATATCACCATATAGCCAATTATGATAATCAATTTTTTCATACCATGGATTTCCATCTTTTAAATAATCATATCTCTCACTATTTATAAATATATTTGACATATTTATTTGAGAAGCTTCTCCATTTATCCTTTTATATAATTCAACATTTGCCCATTCACATGCATTATTAACACAATCATCAATTAAATATTTTGAATTTAATTGAAATGTTTTTGTATTGCCATCGTCAATCACTTTCATTTTAATTAAATATAACTCATCATCTGCTGTTATTCCTATTATTCGATACATATACTTATCACAATTATCCTCAGTATCACAATTACATTTACTTTCATCTTTTGTTCCAAAACAAATGTAATTGTTATCTACATATTTATGAGTTTCATCTGCTGCTTCTTCTACTCCAACTCCTTGGTATCTATACATTCCTCCTACCTCTTCTTGACTTAAAATACCATTTGAATCATTACTTCTTAAATATGTTATTATTGGTTTATCAAAATACAAGGTACAACTTATTGTTTGATTTGTTGTTATTTTTGCTTTTCTTGTTTCTTCATTAAATGTTACTACATTTTCCACTGAATTACCATTCATATCATAACACTTTGCTTCTTTAAATCTATATTCTTTGCTAGGCCATATTGATTTTTCATAATCTTTATATCCTATTCCATTTTCGTTTGATATCATTATAGCTAATGTATTTCCTAAATCATCCTTTATTACTTTATTATCTTTGCTATTAAATACATTAATTGTAAAAATACCAACACATATAATCAATATAATTGTAATAATTATCCATATTTTCTTCATATAATTCACCTCTATTATAATTTATACTTCAATTTTATTTTATCATAACTTCAATTATATTTAAAGTAATAATTATATAATTTTGGTAGTTAATTATAATTGGAGGAATAAATGAATAAAAATAATAATATGAATAATCTTAAAAAAATAGTAAAAGAACAAAATAAATCATTAACTTCTCTAGCTGTAGAATTAGAAGTTTCACAAGAAGCTATTAGTCAATATATAAGTGGAAAAATATACCCTAAAACTTCAACAATAATTAAAATGGCTAAAATATTAAATACTTCAGCTGATTACTTATTAGGTCTAACTGATAATCCTACACCTAATAATATAAAATTAAATGAAAAAGAAAATCACTTAATAGATAATTATCGCAAACTTTCCAACATTGAAAAAGTTCAAATTGATAGTTATATTCAAGCCATTATTGATTTAAAAAAACTATAAATTTAAGTAATAAAAAATGCTCATAACACTATGAACATTTTTTATTGCTTATTTTCTATATTATCTTATTTAAACATACTTTTAGCAGTTCTAAGCATTTGCGCAGTATAACCATATTCATTGTCATACCAAGCAACAACTTTAACTAATTGTTTGCCATCAGCTTCAACTACACTAGTACATAAACCATCAACAACTGCGCCACACTTTTTATTAATAACATCACTTGATACTATAGGATCAGTTGTATATACTAAAGCATCACTTTGATGATTTTTAAATGCTTCGTTTATTTCTTCAACAGTCGTACTCTTCTTTAATTCTACAGTTAAATCTACTAAAGAACCATCAGTAACTGGTACTCGATATGCTACCCCATCCATTTTACCTAATAATTCTGGAATAACTAAACCAATTGCTTTAGCTGCTCCCGTTGATGCTGGAACAATATTAGCAGCACTAGCCCGACCACGACGAGATTGAATTCCTTTCTTATGAATAATATCTAGTGTTGCTTGGTCATTTGTATAAGCATGAACAGTTGACATAAATCCTTTTTCAACACCAAATGTATCATTTAAAACTTTTAATACTGGGGCTAGACAGTTAGTCGTACAACTTGCAGCACTAACAACTGTATCATCACTAGTTAAGATATTTTCATTAACACCATAAACAACTGTTTTCATTTCACCTTTACCAGGTGCAGAAATTAAGACTTTTTTAGCTCCAGCTTTGATATGCTTTTCGGCTCCTTCTAAATCAGTAAATTTACCAGTACATTCTAAAACTACATCCACATCTAAATCTTTCCAAGGTAAATTTTCTGGGTCTTTTTCATTATACACTCTTATTTTAGTACCATTCACAATAATATTTTCTTCATCAAAACTTATCTTATCTTCATGAAAAGAACCATGAACTGTATCGTATTTTACTAAATATGCTAAATCCTCAGCAGGGGCTAAATCATTAATCCCCACTACTTCAAAATCTGTAGATGTTACAATTTGTCTAAATGCTAACTTGCCAATTCTCCCAAATCCATTAATTGCTACTTTAATCATTATTTTTCCCTCCTATAAATTCTCTTAAAATAGAATCATCATTTACATACTCTCCTGGTATGGTAAAAAATTGTTTTAAAAAGACTATTAATCTTCTTGCTTCTTCATAATATTTAGAATCACTACTTATAGAATAAAGAAGTGGTTCAACATAAACTTTCAAAACCCCAACTTCATATGCTAAAGCCGTATTAATTATCGTATCAGCTTGATGAATAAATGGAAAGATATATTTTTCTTCACCATTTCTTACATTTTGCCAACTATCAATAGTAGCCTCAGCATTATATCCTCTTGTTCTATTATCCCTTACTATTCTTCTTATTAACCTTAAATCAAGTGTAGATATATAATTATGCCTATCTATATTAATTGGAATAAAAGGACTCAGATATATTTTATATTTATATTTTTTATCAACTTCTTTAGTTAATTCATCATTTAAAGCATGTAATCCTTCAATTAATACAATGCTATTTTCATTTAATTTAGTTTTTTTCGTACTATATTCCCTTTTACCAGTATAGAAATTATATATTGGTAAATTTACTTCTTCATTATTTAGTAACTTAACAATTACTTCATTAAACAAAGGAACATCAATTGCTTGCAGTGATTCAAAATCACGACTACCATCTTCATTCAATGGAGTATCACTTCGATTCAAGAAGAAGTCATCAATTGAAATACTTATGGGGTTATACCCTAAAGCTTGCAAGTATGAGCCGAGTCGATGACAAGTTGTCGTTTTACCCGATGATGAAGGACCTGCAATTAAAACAAATTTTATATTTTTTTGGCTTATTTCTTCCGCAACTTTAGCCACATTTAAACTAAATGTTAATTCTGAAGATTGAATAAAATTTCTTATTGTACCATCAGCAATTGTCTTATTTAAATTAGTTACATATGGCATATTTAAAGCACTCAACCATTGTTTACCTTTAGCAAATGATAACAAGATATTATCATAATGAACATATTCTGGTAATTCTCCTTTATCTCCAACATTAGGGAATAATATAATAACGCGATTATTACCTAAATAAACTAAATTAAATTTTTTAATAACACCCGTTTTCGAAGGCATTGGCGAATAAAAATAATTTAAATAATTTTCTAATTTATATAAAGTAACTACTCTATCATTTATATTTTGAATATTATCAGCTTTTTCATCTTGACGAGATGCATGATAATATTTCATCGCTTCACTAGGTAAAACATTTAATTTTTCTATTTCGGAGTTTCTTTCAACTATTCTTTCCATTTCTGTTTTAATAGTTTCAATATCATTATGAGTTAAGATTTTATTTCCTTTAATAACACCAAGTATTCCTTTCGGAACACTATGTTCATATGTTATATCATAACCATACCCACGTAAAGCAACTTCAAAAATAAATTTTAAAGCTGATTTATACATTTTATTACCTAAAAAGTTATCCACAGTAATAAATCTAATATTACAATCTTCAGTTGCTTTCTTATCTAAAGAGAATATTTCATTATTAATGCGAACTCCTACGGCATCTAACTTTGAATTAAAATCCTTACTAATTTCTTCAAAAGTTGTCCCTTTAGTATAAATATGTTCACTACCATCTGAAAAAATAATTTTAACTGTATCCATATCAATTCCCCTAGTCTTTAAAAAATTATAACATAATTATATTATTTTTTAAATAATTTTAGTATAAAAAATAAATATTAATTTATAATTACAAAATAAAAAAGTGGCAAATTATAGCCACCATTTATTTTGAAAAATCATACCAAATAATTGGTTTACCAGTACTATCTGTTATTTTTAAATTATAAATATAACCATTAAAGTAGCCATCTATACTCCAATTTGATTTACCCATATAGTTACTAGTTCTAGTAATATTTGTTAATAATGGTGTATGAGTTATAACTGGTTGATCTACCCCATTAATATTTGTATTTAAATTATAACCGGTTTCAGTTTTAGTATAAGTCATTTTTACCACATTTTTCTCATTTAATAATAATTGTCCACTAGAAATTACATGCCCTTTTCCTTTTCCATAAACTGATAAAACAAGATTACTACTATAATTGGTGTTAGCTATGTATATATTATTTGAATTAGGGCCATTAGAAGCCTCAAATATTCTTGAATATTTATTAAACGCTAACCATTTTGCTTCAAACTCTACATTAAATCCACTTTCCCAATCTATTGTATCTGGTAAATCTACAATATCAACATAGTCATCTATACCATCAAAATAAACTCCAATATTTCCTTCTTCATCGGGAATAGCAACAGCTCCATTTTCAAATGTACCATTGTATCCATTCCCTGATAAATCTACTGCACTATCAGCTAATTTTTCTTTTTGGATTATTATCTTTCCATTAAATGTTTTTCCTGTATTATTATTTTGATCACTTATCAAATTTTTTAATATTATCTTTATTTCCCAGTTATCTATTTCTTGTTTTTCATTTGCTGTTATAGTTTCCCCTTCAGCTATTTTTATTAATCCATCTTTTGTTGTTATATCATATCCTTTTATTGTTTCAGTTGTTAATGCTTCTTGTCCTTTTTTCTTATATTGAATACTTATATTTTCTTTTTGATCTTCATTTTTTATTTGATAATATTCTCCATCTTTCTTTACTGATAATATTAATTCTGGAGTTGATTCCCCAGTTGTGTACACAAACGTATTTTCTTTTATTGCAAGATATACATTATAGGTATCACTTGCATTATTTGTAGTATTATTTGGTATCAATGTCGCATTAGCAGTTGCTGTTGATACTCGGTCTCCCATATTTTCTCCAAAGTTATCAGCACTTGCATTTATTAATATATTACCATCCGTTGAAAATGTTAGATTATCTGTTGTTCCGGTTGTAGTATTTAAATTAGCTACAGCATTATTTTCAGTTTGGGCTTGAAAATAGGCATAGGTTGCACCCGCTATCAAAGCTATTAATGTTAATACTCCTATTGTTAAATATATTATACTTTTTCTTTTATTTTGTTCTTCCATAGTAACTCTCCTTTATTTTTCTAATATAAATATACCACAAGTTTCTTAAAAAAAAGTGCATATATTAAATGCAGTTATTTTAACAAATGATATTAGATAATTATACTAGGTGTAATGACAATGGAGATTAACAAAACAGATAATAAATACATATATGTTATAGTTGGTAAGAATATAAGAAGAATTAGAAAAGAACATAAATTAACTCAAGCAAAACTTGCCGAATTAATTAACTATGATATAGGTACAGTATCAAATGTTGAAAACAGTAGTTATCAAACTTTTAGTTTAGAATTTGTTTATATTATATCTAAAAGATTAAAGGTACCAATTACAGAATTTTTTAAAGATATATAATTATATACAAAAAGCAACAAAATTTTGTCGCTTTTTATTTGTTTGTTACGCTTAAGTCATTAGCATCTTGTTGCCAAGTATCCATATAAATTTCATCTGTTGTAAAATCATTTGTTAGATTTTTTAAAGTGCTATATATTTTATAACGAACTTCACTACTATTTGGATAACTTCGTGCTGCCCATAATTCTCTTATACCCCAATAATTATTAAGAGCATTAGCTTCTGAGCCATACCTATTAATAACTTTTGCTACTTCTTCTTTCATCTCAATACTATCTTTTTTCAATGCATCATAAAATTCTTGAACATATTCTTTAGCGTTAATAACTTTATTAAGACGACTTAAGTTTGTTTCTACTTCTTTGAAACGATCTTTCTTGTATTTATCAAAATCAGTATATTTTCCTTCTGTAATTGTTTCTAAAGCCATAGCATCAGATTTGTAACTAGCATTAGCTAAATTAGGTGTTCCATCTTCATTAAATGGAGTAGCCAATTTATCATAAGTTTTTCTAATCTCATAATAAATATTACTTGCATATTCCACAAAACCTTTTTTATATCCAGCATAGCCTAACATTTCATAGCTTATCCACTTTAGTGCATAAGAATCAGGACGACCATAATCATTATGTGGTTGATACCAATGAACTGTATTATATCCTTCTCCACCATAGGAATTATCTGCTCTTGAAGAAACTTTATAGATTGATGGATAAAGCATAATTTTATTATCCACTAAATCATCAATAGTTTGTAACTTATCATAATCAAAGTTTTCTATTTCACTTAATTGGGTAAATCTACTTGTTTGATAAGCCCTAAACCGAGCATATTCATCTTCTATATAAGTTGGGCCATAATATTCTCGAACATCATTTCCCTCAGCATCTTTTACTATGTTATAAGCAAATTGAGCATTTTCATTCGGATATGATACTTGAATACCTAATTCTTTTTGAGCTTCATCATCTAATTGTAAGAATGCTTTAGCTTCGAGATAATCCATAATATATATTGTTTGGAAAGCTTTATTATAGAAATCTTTAATTTTAGCTTCCGAATTAATTCTTTCTGGTGTTAAATTAGAACCAACGGCTTGTTCTTTTTCATTTAATTTATCTAAATCAAAATTAATAGATAAATTCATAACAATACCAAATTTTTCAAAGGATTGCATTAAGAATGAATCGGCATAATCTTCACCACCAGCATCATATCTTCGACCATTATCCATTAAGAATAATCTCGCATCAATATTGTGAGCTGATTCATGAGTGAATGTTTTAAAGGTAACATGGCCCACATCAAGAGAACCATCAGTTGTTAAAGTACTGTCTAACACCCCTGCAACTTGCCATTGAACCCAAGAACCACTGGCACCAGCATTAACTCCAGCACTCGCAGCCCATGCTCCCGTAACTTCATTAAAATTCTTATGGAATGGTTCTTCCGTTGTATATGGATAATTAAATATTGAGCTTCCATCTAAAGTTCTGGTATATCTTTTATCAAGATGGTAGATATGAATATTATTAAATAAATTCGCATCCTCTAAAATAGAATAAGCTGTAGTGTAATAGTTTTGCATTCTATCAGTATATGATGTTATTTTTTCTTCAAAATTAGCTAAATCAGTTTCACTATATGGATTATTCATATAAGTTCTTTGTGCCCCAATTATATATTGCACTGGAGCTGAAATTATATATGCTGCTGTTTCTGGAAGAGTTAAAATTGGTAAAACATAATTGAAACTAACTTCACCATATTTAGAATCTCTACTACTTAAATGATCCCATAAAGTATATTGAATTTCGGAATGTCCTTCAATTGTAATTTCTTTTAATATTCCTTTAAATTGCGTTCTTGTCCATTCTGCCATATCATAATCACTAAATTTAGTAACAATAAATTCTAAAAATTTTGGAATAGAATTTAATTTAGTGTAACCTCCAAGAACACTTACATATCTATTATTAGTTTGATTAGTATCAAAATTTGCGCCAGTTGCATCACTTAAGAATAAATCCGTTATTTTAGAAGCAGTTAGATTTTTATCAAATCCTTGCATATTAAACATTACAAAGTCATATATTTTCATTCCATTAACATCTAAATCATAGAATCTTCGGAAATAATTATAAACATATAAGGCTTTTTCTAATTTTTGATTTCGTTTAATTTTTCCTTCCAGATAATCATTAATTGCTTCATCATTTGTCGTATTTATATAATTACTATTAGCTAAATATTTTAAGACAAATTCTTGTAATTCTTTACTTGTAACATCATTATAGAATTCACTATAAATCCGCGAATCAGCTTTACTTGTTAAAATATCTAAGTTATCAGCATAATTAAGATTTCTTAAATAATTGGTTAAATCATTTATTATTTGC
Source organism: uncultured Bacilli bacterium (assembly GCA_947588765.1). GTDB lineage: Bacteria > Bacillota_I > Bacilli_A > RF39 > UBA660 > Onthocola_B. The sequence continues at coordinate 21,671 of CANPZG010000004.1, read as the reverse complement.
GAATTAGTATCAATTAAGTAATGATTGTAACTATAATCAATATTTAAATCCGTTATGCGATAAGATGCTACCATATCATATACTTTATCAAAGATAACTGCATATTCCGTTTTAGAATTATCACTAAAGACAATTTTTATTTTATCTAATTTTTTAACATTATTATATGTTAAATAGGTAACTAAACTGCCATCTTGAGAAATTGGTAAAATATGTTGAATTTCTTTTTTATTTAATAAATTATTAACATCAATATTTTTACCCACATTAATTATTTTTTCATTATCATAGAAAGGCATTAATTTCATTAAGTTACTATATAATAATTCTTTATCCTTTTCATAACTAGTTTCAGATTCTAATTTAGTTTTAACTTCCGGGATTAATTTAGGTAAAGATTCCATGGAAATATCATTTAAACTCCAAATAGTTGGATCAAAATGGGCTTTATCCCGGAACAATTCTGTATTAACTTCACTCGTCGTAATCTTAATAACACCATTTTGATCTTTAGTATCATCATTATCGCTTGCTAAATAATAATTGTTATCGCTTTCATTTGCGGAACCATAAATGCGCGTCCTAATTCCCGAACCAACACTTATATTATTTTTATAAGTTCCACCACCGGAACCACAAGCAATACCACATATTATATCTCCACCCCAAGGATTATTAAATGAAACTTGGGTATAATTATTGATAAATGTTGATGCTCTCGCGACATTACCAACTAGACCAGCACGGAAATTCCAACCATCACTCATTGAACCAGAGGCATAACAGTTTTCAAAAGTTGAACCATAAGAATAACCTACTAAACCACCAATAGATTGTTGCGTATAACTATTTGAATTAATTTTGAAATTACTTACTTTACAATTTTCAAAAGTGGAATCGGTTGCTGTTCCAACAAACGTACCTACTGCTGCTTCATTATTAATTTTAGTATAGTTACTTATTAAAACATTTCTAATTATTGATTTATTGGTTGTTAAAGCTATTGCTCCATTACCTTTAGTTCGAGGCATAGTTACATTTTCTAATTTTAAGTTTTCAATTGTACCATTATTAATTTTATTAAATAAAGGTCTATCTAAGTTTTTAATTGTATAACCATTACCATTTAAAGTTCCATTGTATTCATCAACAAAGTAATCATCACTAATACTTACAGTTGCAGCATCATAATTTTTCGTTAATTCCACATTTTCATTTCTTTGTAATTTTTCAATTAATTTTTCAAAAGCGATATCAGGATGTTCTTCATTAAGAGCTTTACCATTAGCACTAATTTCTCCAAAATCAATTTTTATTGTTTGATTAGCATTACCTTTTTCCGTTGTTATGTAATTGCAATCTAGCTCTAAGAATAAATGATTATCAATATTTTTAACACTGGCAATTTTAGATCGAACCGTTGGTAAATTAGTCATTATAATTTCTACAAAGTAATTATCTAAATTATTTTCTAGTTCGACAATGGAAATTTCATCAATTTTATCAGTTTGATCAATACCATCAACAGTTGTTCTTAAGTATAAATTAACATCCTCAATATCTTTTAATTCAATATTATTTACATCTAAAGATATAATTTCACTTAATAATACGGCATCTTGATAATTATTTTCACTATTAATAGTCATTTCCGTATCACGATCATAACTACCAATTACTTCGACTTTATATCTTATAACATCATTTGCTTTAACAAAAGTAATTTCATTTTTAAAGCTATCATTATAAATGACTTTGCCAAAATCATCCGTAATTCTAACCATTAAATTATCTATTAATGATTTATCAGTATCTTTTTTATTAAATGTAATTTTAATATTATCGCTATCAATTTTATAATTATAATCATTAATACTAATTTTATCTTTTAATACTTCTATCTTTACAGTATATGGATTCGTTAATTTAACTTTAAGACCATTTTTAAATATAATATCCGTAATTGTAATTGATTTTTCTCCAAAACTAGTAAATCCATCTAATAAAATTGCATAGCCTTTAAAAGTTTTAGTTAAAAGATATTCTTTATCATTAACTACTATCTTAAATGGTGTTAATTCTTTTTCCTCATCAATACCTATAATATCAAAGCTATAATACATTCTTTCATTTTTTTCAAAATATTTATTTTTCTTTTGACTTAAAATTTCACCATCAGTTATAGCAATACTATCATAAGTATTTTTATTGAATAAACCATATTTAACACTAAAAATTTTATTATCAATTTTTTCATTTTGGTCACCAGTTATTGCATTAATTTCTGGATTATCGGAATCCAAATCATAACTAGCTGTAAAATCTAAATCAAAAATGGTATCTTTTTCTACATTTTTAAAAGTAACACTATTTTTACCCCGATTTATTGGTTGCGTTTCGCCATTTAAAATAATTTTTCCATCTTTAAAATCTTCATCACTAGTACTAGCTTTTTCATCTAATACTACATCAAAATCAAAGGTTACTTCATCTTGTTCATAGTTTTCTTCTACACTTAAATTTTCAATTTTAGGAGCATCTTTTAAAACATCAACTTTTATTGTTTTTTCTGGAACGGAATAATAATCATTTAATTTTAAATTGTAATTATTAATAATAAGTAATACTCTATTAGCTTTTAAAGTTAAAACTCCAGCTTCATCAGGTATATTAACATAAACTTTTGTCTTATAACCTTCAATAGTTTGAGCTGGATAATTTAAACCATTAATGGTTACACTACCAATTGCTGTATAAGCTCTAATACCATTAGTAACTAAGGTTATGGCTAATTGATAATTACCAGCATTTTTAGTTGGATATAAATTATTTGTTCTTTCATTTCTATCATTAGTTATAAACATATCGCTAATGTATATAGTATCGCCATGAGTTAATATTTCCATTTCTCCTATATTTTGATTAGTATAATTATATTTTTCGGATAAATCATAATTAGCAAGAATTTTAACCGTATATAAACCATCTGTATCATTTCCATATGAAACTGTAGTTTTAATTGGTTTATTTTCTAGTAAATTAGTAATAAATTGATCTATAATTAATTCTTCTTTAGATATTACTTTACCAGTTGAATTTTCAACAACAATATTTAATGAGTTAATAGCAAAGTTTGGATCTTTTAACATAAATTCAATATCAATTGCTTTTTCTTCTAGATTACTAGTTAATTTAATATCTTCTGTCTTCGGAGCTTCTTTTAAAACAGTATATGTTAAAGTATTAGTAACATAATCTTTATTGTTTTCAAAAGTTTTTAAACTATCTAAACCAACATCATCTAAAGAAATAGTGTGTTTACCAGGAGTAATATCAGCATCATCCACTACAATTTCATAATTGTTACCATCTATTTTAGATATTTGGTAATTACTTGCTTCTTTATTATCATTTGTTAAAGTAGCATTCATAATTTTAGCATTTCTTGTATTAGAACTAGTAAATGATATTATTGGTTTTTCCCCCGGTTGTAAGGCATCAGTAATACCAAAATTAGTTAATTCAAAATTATAATCTCCTCCAAGCATAAATTCATGTTCAAACATTACTTCATCTACATAAGCATTATTTTGATCATTTCGATTACTATCAAGCTCGTAATTACCAACTATTTCTACAAAATAAGTTTTATCTTCTTCCAAAGGCATATCATTTATTTCTGTGAAATTTGATATTTCTTTACTGATAATTATTTCATTACCAGCATAAATAGTTGCCATACCTGAAATAAAGGCATTATCATCATCTACTAAATGGAAAGATAAAGACTTTGAAGCATCATCTAAATTAAATTTATTAACATAAGGTACATCTTTTAAAATTTCTCTTGTTAATTTTAATTTAGTTTTAACATTTTTGCCATTATTTAAAACAACTTCTGTAATTACAAAATCATATTTACCCGCAATAGTCCTATTTACTTGTACGGAATATACATTTTCATTTAAATTAACATCATAATATTGATTATCAATTTTTACTTTGGTAATTAATACATCCGCGGGAGTAATATCAGCTTTAAATTTAAGGGTTATTTCTCCTTTTTCAACGTAATAAATATTGTCATATTTTTCTTCGAATAATTCAACTTTGGTATTTTTAGTTACTTCTTCAACAATATCACCAACATCACCAATATCTACTTCGCCATCATTATTAGTATCTAAATCTTCTTTTGGTTTTTCATTATTAGTATGAGGTTTCTTGTTCTTATTTTTATTAGTAGTATTTTTATCATTTGTTATATTTTCTTCATTATTATCTTCATCTTGATTATCTTCTTTATTACCTTTAATATCAATTAAGTACTTAATAATTTCTTCGGCATCATTATAATCTTTTGTACCATCATTATTAACATCTTTTTTACTATTATTAGAAATAATTAATGCAACAATAGTCCCAAATAAAGCAATTTCTAATAAAATATAAGTAATAATCATCTTTTTACTTAATTTATTTTTTCTAATAAAAATTAAAACTAAGACTAAAGATACTAAAGCAATGCTCCCTAAAATATATATAATTGGCATTGTCGTAAAAGTAGTAATTGTATTTTCTGTATCTTCAGTTATTGTATTTTCTTCATTTTCGGGAATTGTTTCTCCAGGTGTAGCATCTCTTGTTATTAAAACTTTAATTTTACAAGAAGGAATACTTATTTTCCCATTTCCATTAGATGAAGATATATTAGTTAAAGCAATATTTGTATCCCCAACATTAGCATCTTTTTTTACCTTTAAACGAACACTAAAAAGAACTCCATCCTCCGTGATACTTCCACTTCTATTAATAATTCCAAACTTATTATTGTATTCATTATAAGTAATACTATCGGCATCCTCTAAATCAAAATTTGTTTCTTCTATCTTTTGAAAAACATTTTCATCATATTTTAATGTAGCTATAACAGCATAACTTTTTAATTCTTCTGAAACTTTAGCAGTTACAATTATTTCATCACCAACAGTTATATCTGTTTTATCTACATTTAATTCCATTTTATCTTTTGCTAGCACACATATTGGTAATAATAAAAACATACATACAAATAAACATATTTTTTTATACATTTGCCAAAACCTCCCCCAAAAATTAAAATAATTTTTTTAGTAGCATTTATTCTAATATAAAACACTAAAAAAAGCAATAAAATTCGTTATTTTTAACCAATTAAAAAAAGACCAAATTTGGCCTTTAATAAATCAAACAGTTATTCAGTTTATATTAGAGTTCTCATTCGTTTTATTTTATATAACATCTAAGTTTATATTTATTGTTTAACTTATTATCTCAAGATAGTTTTTATTTATTACATGGAAAGCTTGTATGGGTCACCACTTGTACCTGACCCAGATATTATTTTTACCGAAGACTCCAGATACAAGGCAGGACGTACACCACGACTGCCACCATACACGTAGAGAGCATAGTTGTCGTCATACACAAGACCGGCTCTAGTAACAACCCACGCAGAGTTGCCAGTGTTGGTCCCACGAGAAATAAACCATTCTTCTAATCCCATGTATAACCAGTTATTGTCTTTTACTGCACTATAGTTATTTGTTGTTGTTATCCAACTTTTATTTGTTGCTCCATACATATAATCACTTACATACATTAATCCTACATATCCTGGATATGTTATGTCTTTGTCACCATTGCATAATCTTTTTGCACTTGTACTATTATTTCCTTGATTATAACATCTTTCATCTTGTTCTGTTAATTTACCTATGCCTAATTCTAAATTATATATTGTTTTTGCGGTTCCATGCGCACCAAAACCTCCTACTTGCCATTCATGCTCTTCTATCATTTCTTTATATGATTCTATCATTTTGTTATAGAATGTGTCATTTAAATTTACTGTATTTAAATTACTTTCTTTCCACATATTATTACTATTTGATGTATTCGTACTATTCCAATAATATCCTGCTATTTTTGAATAGTAACTTGTTTCTCCCTGATAATAAGGCGATCCATAACTATATGTTCCGCTATATGCTCCTTCTCCTTCCCGTTTCTTCTTCCGTTGTATAATCTGCTTTTATTATTTTTATTTGATACTCTTTATTTGGTGAATCTTTGGTTGCTGTTGTTGGAAACACTCCTATTATTCTATATAAATTAGAATATTTTTCTTCTTCATTTGGATTATTAGAACAATCCCCTCCAAAGCAAACATAATTATTTACTTCTTCATTTGAACCACTATAGCGATAAGAAAAGTCTCCAGCTTCTAATTCGTAGTTTGTTTCTCCTTTATAGTCTTCTTCTTCATCATGATACACTAATTTTGTTATTCCATATTCACTTTCATCATGTAATTTGATTAAACAATTGGCTATATTATCATTTGGTTCACATACATCTAATATCTTTGTTGGAATATCTTCCTTTTGGATTATTATCTTGCCATTAAATGTTTTTCCTGTATTTTTATTTTGATCCTTATCTAAATTTCTTAATATTATCTTTATTTCCCATTTATCTATTTCTTGACCACCATTTGCTATTATGTCTTCTCCTTCAGCTATTTTTATTAATCCTCTTTTTTCGGTTATATCATACCCATTTATTGTTTCACTTGTTAAGTCTTCTTGTCCTTCTTGTTTATATTGAATATTTATATTTTCTTTTATTGTTAATTCTTTTACTTTTGTATATTCATCTCCATCTTTCTTTACTGTCATTATTAATTCTGGTGTATTTGTATCTTTGGTATATTCAAATGTATTTTCATTTATTACTAAATAGACATTATATTTATCACTTGCCTTATTTGTTGTGTTATTTGGTATTAATGTTGCACTAGCACTTGCCTTTGATACTTGGTCTCCCATATTTTCGCCAAAGTTATCTGCACTGGCATTTATTTCGATTTCTCCTTCAGTTGAAAAAGTTAAATTATCAGTACTACCTGTTGTAGTATTTAAATTAGCTACAGCATTATTTCCAGTTTGAGCTTGAAAATAAGCATATGTTGCTCCGGCTATTAAAGCTACTAGAGTTAATACTCCTATTGTTAAATAAACTATACTTTTTCTTTTATTTTGCTCTTCCATGGTACTACTCCTTTTATTATCTATATTTAGTATACAACATTTTTGATGTATTATCAATTTTTTATAATTCTAACCTATCTTTACATAATAAATATAGCACAATATAAAATATTTGTCTAGTGCTATAAGCCCATAAAAGAAATAATTAATATATAGGAAAATATTATTAGGAGTTGATATTAATGGCCGTTAAACATACCGATAATTACTATTATGATATAGTTAGAAAAAATATTAAAAAATATCGTTTACAAAAAGGATATACTCAACAAAAATTAGCTGATGAAGCTGAAATGTCTATTGATTATCTAGCCGAAATTGAAAGTGAAAAAAGAAGAAAAAGTTTTAGTTTAGCTGTCCTAGGTCGTATAGCTGATGTTTTAAGTGTTGATATCAAAAAATTCTTTGATGAAAAATAATAATTATATGAAAGGAATATAAAAATGAATGTGTATAAAGTGGCAACATTAATTAGAATAGATGAAGAAATATATGAAACATTAAAAGAGTTATCCGAAACAGATAATCGTAGTTTAAATAAAGAAATAGAATTTATATTAAAAAAGTATATTGAAGAAAGAGAAGAAGAAAATAAGGAAAAACACAATTAATAGTAAATTTATTGAATAACTTTTAATATTTTTACCTATATATTATATAGGTGAGGAAAATGTTTATACCAACAATTTTAGAAAAAAGTAGTAATAGAGAATATGCTTATGATTTATATTCTAGGTTATTAAAAGACCGAATTATTTTTTTAACTGGGGAAATTAATGATAATTTAAGTAGTATTATTATAGCCGAATTACTTTATTTAGATAGTTTAAATCATGATGATATTTGTTTATATATTAATAGTCCAGGCGGTTCAATAACTGCGGGAATGTCCATATATGATACCATGAATTATATTAAAAGTGATGTTCGCACCATTGCCATAGGAATATCTGCGAGTATGGCTGCATTCTTATTATCCAGTGGAACCAAAGGAAAAAGGTCTGCCTTACCTAATGCCGAGGTAATGATTCATCAACCATTGGGAGGTGCATCAGGTCAAGCAACCGATATAAAAATAGCTGCTGAAAGAATTATTGCTTTAAAGAAAAAATTAAATAATATTTTAGCCCAAAACACTAATCAAAAACTATCCACAATAGAAAAAGATACCGAAAGAGACAACTTTATGGATGCTCCTTCGGCATTAAAATATGGTTTAATTGATGAAATTATTAATCCATCCGAATAATGGTTTCACCTTGAGCTGAATATAAATACTTTTCTTTAGCAACTCTAGCTACATAATCATTATCTTGTAATTTAGTTACTTCACTTTTTAATTTTTCTTCTTCGCTTAATAAATTTTCATATTTATTTGATAATTCCGCAATTTCTTTTTTATTAGCCAAAATACTTACCCAATCTTTAGACACAGAAGAAACTAAGGATGCAATTAATCCCACAATAATTAAAGAAATAGCAATTAGTCTTTTTTTCTCCTTTTTAGTCTTTCTCATTTTGGCTCCTTCTAACAAATTGTAGCAAAAAAATAAAAGAGTATCAATTTAAAAATACTCTTCTTTTTATATATTTACATAATTTTACAATTTTAATTTTTTTAAATACTTATAAACTAACTTTTTCATTTTAGGATACATCCCATACATTAGCCAAAAACCTAAACCGACACTTAAGAAAAAATAGATATGAAACTGACCATGATTTATTTTAAACATTAAATAAACATACAATAATACACTATCAACTACTAAAATTAAAGTAATTAAATATTTTTTTATTAACTTCATATCTTTAATTAAAAACATATTATATTTAGCCAAAAGAAAGAACAAACAACCAAAACCAAAAGAAAAAATTAATGTTTTTAATTGTAAGATACTATCCATTATTTAAATAACTTAGTTATGAAAGAATCTTCTTTTAATTTTTCTTTGCCATCTAGATAAGTAAAACTATTTATTTTCCCCTTTATTTTTACACTACCTTCATTAGTATCTAATCTTAATAATTCTAAGCCTTGTCCTTTTAGGTGAATATTACCCATAACGGATTCTAATAAAAACTCTTCATCATCAAAACTAATTATTTTATTTATCCCACTTATAGCGACACTTGCTCTATCAACCATTCTAAATTCTTGACTACCAAAATTTAATTTTTCTTCCATAGCATGTCCTCCTATAATAATATATGAATTAATTATCTTTCTTATTAACCTTTTTACGTGAAAAAGTATCTTTACTTGCAAAACTATCAATTAAATATAATAATTCACTTTTATTATTTACGACAATATCATCTCCATTAATAAAACCAAACTTTTTTAAATTACTAAAATAAATTATTTTATCAGCTTTAGATTTAAAAAAATTTTCTTTAATAAAATTAGTATCGGATTTAATATTTAAATTATCCTTTTGGAGTAAAAATTCTTCTAAAGTAAAAGCAGAACCTATATAAACTTCTTGGGTTTTAATACCATCACTGGATTCAAATACCATCCTAGCACCTATTAAAATTCTATCATCAGCATTCTTGCCATAATATAAAAATTTTGTATACATAAAATTGCCTCCATAAAAAATACATTATCACTACCTAATAATGTATTCTTAAATTCAAAATAAATGACAATTATTTTTAGCAAAAAAATAATCTCTATTGCAAGAGATTATTGAATTAATATAATTTTTATTCTTCTTCAGTTGGGTTATTATATTCTTCAAGAATTTTTTCTTCGAACATTGCTCTAGTTTCAGCATTAATTGGATGAGCGATATCTTCGTATTTATCTTCCGCAATTTTGCGACTAGGCATAGCGATAAATAACTTATCAGTACCTTCGATAATACGGATATTTCTTACTACAAAGCAATCATCAATTGTTACTGTTGCATATCCTTTCATACGAGATCCTTCTCTTTCAACTTTGTGAACTTTAACTTTTGTAATTTCCATTTTTCTACCTCCACATTATTCACATTTTCTATTAATATTGTACTTTAAATATTTCATTTTTGCAATATATTTTACAAATATTTTAATTTTACTTCACCAGTTATGACATCACGATACGTAAAACTCTTTTCTTCACCATTGATTAATATGGTAAAAATATTAGGATACATCTTATATAATGTACCTTCATACCTATCAACTCTATTTCTTAAACCATAGACACTAACTAATACTTTCTTGTTTAAACTTTTACTTATTTGGTCTTTAATTATATTTAGATTCATATCTCTCCTTATCTGGGATAACCCACGTACATTAAGCCATTACAAAGTAATCCACCCATACCTTCTTTGCCATATTTAGTTTTTTCTAATAGTTCTACAATATCAATTTCTTTGTTTCTTTCAGTTAAAGCAATGGTACTAGCAATTATAGCTGGATCTAGGGTATGAATATTTACTCTTTTAGGACTGGATGCAAAATTTGCTCCAGCCTTGATTAGTTCCTCATAATTACTTTGACAAGCACCAGCAATAATAACTAATTTTTCATGACTTTTTTCATACTTTCTAGCCACTTGTACGGTTTTAACAAAATAAGCTGAATTCTTATAATTGTTTAAATCATCCATGCTTCCCTTCTTGCGATAAAAGGCATCGTGTCCAGTTATTATTAGGATGTCTGGCTTATATTCTTGGAGTAATTGCATAACTTGTTCTGGCATATTTTTTTCATTTATTTTTTTACCAATAGCCAAGATGTTATTTTTTTTATAAAACTTTAGACATCGCTCAAGGTATTGCTCATCACTGTCCAGCTGACACAATTTTGGCGGCAAAAAGAAGAATTCGTTTCTGTCTACCATATCACTATTTATTTCAACATCAAATTCTTTCTCTTTATCTTCATCTTCATTATAAATTTTTAAATCTTCCAATGGACTATCAGCATATAGTCTTTCCTCAATACCTTTTAAATAAAAAATACCATTTTTAATATTAACTACTTTAAAAACAATATCGTTATTATAACTATCACGGGTTACATAATCACCTTTTTTTATTTCCAAGATAATCACCATTAAAATATATGCAAAAGAAAAAGATTATTGACAAATTCAATAACCTTTCCTATTTTATTTTTTCAAAGTTTTAAAAATATCTAATAAAATTTCTTCCGTTAATTCCTCAGCTCTAACTGATTCTGATAAATTATATTTTTCTAAAATAGCTTTTATTTCTTCCCAATTTTCACTCATTAAATTATTTTTTAAAGTCTTTCTTTTTTGTCTAAAAACTTGTTTTAAAAATTCTTGATATTTTTTAATATCAATATCCGGCTTTTCGGCTCTTGGAGTTAATCTTAAGACTACACTATCAACTTTAGGTTTAGGAAAGAACGCTGTATTGGGTACTAAAGTCAATTTCTCAATATCAAAATAATATTTTAAGAGACATGTAAAATATCCATATTCCTTAGATTTTGGTTCAGCCATAAATCTTTCGCCAACTTCTTTTTGCACCATAATAGTTAAACTAGTTAACTTTAAATCCTCTTGCATTATTTTTTCAATTATTGGCGTTGTAATGTAATAAGGAAGATTTCCCACAATAAAAAGATTATTAAATGGAATTTCCTTTATATCTTCTTTTATATTAGCTTTTAAAAAGTCTTCATGTTTTATTTTAATTTTTTCATTTTCCAATAATTTTAAATTAGGAATTAAATCATTATCAATTTCGTAAGCCAAAAAGTATGAATTTTTGGTAATTATTTTTTTAGTTAAAGCTCCTCGTCCTGGACCAATTTCAATAATTAAATCATTGGAATTAGCAGTAATGGAATCAACAATTTTATTTATTATTTCATTGCTTATCAAAAAGTTTTGGCCTAAGCTTTTTTTAATTTTCATCCCAACCACTTCTTAATACATCATAAGTTATACTGCTTCTGCCAATATATCTTGAAGCATATTCTTCACTAGGAACTAATAAATCTAAAGCATTACCTCTTACCCCACGGTCTAAGACAATAGCATAAACTTCATTATCTGAAACTCGGTCACTATTAAATCTTACAATTGAACCACATGGTAAATTTTTACTTGAAGCTACAATATAAACATTACCATATTCATTATCAGGATAAGTAGTTGTACCATCTTTAATATTATAACTTGGTTTGCAACCTAAAGTACCACCACATAAAGGACAATTATAAGCATAACCGGTTAAATCACCAGTAAAAGTATCTTTAGCTAAGAATTTATCAGATTTACTAACTTCAATAACTTTTAAAGCCATAGTTGATAAATTTATAGTTTGATTAACATTATTATTTTCTATTTTAGTTTCATAAATATTTGCACTAGTATTAGCTACAAATATAATTAAAATAACCAATATAAAACGAATTGTATAATTGATTAATTTCTTCATTTTTTCCTCCTTAATAGGACAATAATATTGTAGCATTTTTTTGTGTGTTTGTCAAAGTAACTACGGACATTTTTAAAAATTATTTTCTAAAAAATATTATGATTTTAAAACTAGTTTATACCTAGCAATTTTTGAAAAATAAATTATGAATATTTTCTTCAGTTATTTTAGATAATTCTTCAAGTGAAATATTTTTTAAATTAGCAACAAATAATGCAATATCTTTTATATACATTGGTTCATTTCTTTGTCCCCGATAAGGGTGTGGAGTTAAATAAGGAGAATCCGTTTCTAATAAAATTTTATCCAAAGGAATTTGAGCATAAACATCTTTAATATTAGAATTTTTAAAAGTTATAACCCCATTTATACCTAATAAAAATCCCATTTTTATGTAAATTTTAGCTACTTCTAAAGAGCCAGAGAAAGAATGAATTACACCTCTTACTTTATATTTTTTTAAAGTATCTATGGTATCTTGAGTTGCTTCTCTACTATGAATTACTACAGGTTTATCATATTTTTCAGCAAGTTTTAATTGGCGTTCAAATAATTCCATTTGTTCTTTTTTAGATGTTTTTTCATAATGATAATCTAAACCTATTTCTCCTATAGCTAAAACTTTTTCATCATTAATATGTTCTTCAATAAATTTTAAATCTTCTTCTTTATAATCATGAACACATTCGGGATGAATCCCTATAGCTCCATACATATAATCATTAACTTTAATAGCATTTAAAACTTCTTCATTTGTTTTTTGATCTATCCCATTATTAATAGCATTTTTTATTCCATTTTTATTAGCGTTTTCCCTAACAACATCTAAATCTTCATAATATTCATGATATAAATGACAATGTGTATCTGTAAACATTAAAATTCCTTCTTTCGATTATTTCCTGGGAAATATTTTAGCATTAAAAAATTGATATTTCAACAAATATCAACTTTATCCGCTAAAATCTTAGCTATTAATTTCGTTATTATTTTATTATCTTCTTTTTTTTCAGAAACTAAAATTACTAAACCCAAGGAATCAATCGAAGAAATAATTGGTACTATTGATAAATACCCTTTTACTACCTCATTTTCAAAAGAAATTTCTTCAATAGCATCACTATTATAATTTTCTCTTTCATCTATTAAATCAATTAATTTTTGATTTATTTTTTTATTTATCACATTTTGATATTTTGTACTTCCACATATAACATTTTCTCTATCAGTTATTAAAATATCGGTTTCTACAATGGAAGTAATTATTTCAATTAATCTTGAACCTAATTCTAGAAAATTATGAACTTGATTATGCTTTTTTAAACATATTGCTTCGTTATCGATAAATATTTCTAAGTTTTCGCCGTCTCTTATTCCCAAATTTCTTCTTATTTCTTTAGGAATAACAATTCTTCCTAACTCATCAATTTTTCTTGTTACCCCAGTCGCTTTCAACTACTTCACTCCAATTCTTCTCTTTTTAGTTTTAACTAATATCTTTTTTTTATACTGCCAAAATTGACAAAATAAAAAGGTTATGTTAGTATACTTGAAAATTAAAAAGGAAGGAACGAGATATGAATAAATATAATTTTCATAATGAATACTATGATGCTTTAAATTTACTTGGTTTAAATGAAGATTATACCGAAGAAGAATTGAAGAAAGCTTACCGAAAATTAGCAACAAAATATCATCCGGATTATAATCATAGCCCTAATGCTTTAGAAAAAATGAAACAAATTAATAATGCTAATAATATACTTAAACAAGCTTTAGATAATGGTAAACCAAAAAGACCCTACACTAATTCAAACCCAAATCACAATACACACACCCATTCTAACTCCAACAATAAGAACACTAATTCTCAATATAGTAACATTATTGCGAAAATAAATTCTTATCAAATAAGAAAAGATGATATCAAAAATTATCATGATTATTATAAAACATACATTAATAGAATAAATAGATGTGTTGTAACAACTATCAAAAATATTTCTTTATTTTCTTATGATGGTAAAATGCAATATATATTTTTTACTAAAATGATTTTTGGTATATATGATGAATTAGTAGATGCTTATTGCTATGAAAATTATATTAATTATGATGATGTTTATCACTTAAATCACATTTATCGTTTACTTAATTTTGAAGCATTACCTACTCAATTTCTTAATGAATTAGATAACTTAAAAAGATACAGTCAATATAATAATTTAAAAGAAAAATTAGATAATGTATTATTAGAATATTCACATTATGATAGTTATGATAATTTAAAAAATGTTATAAATGCTTTTTATAATGATGCTATTTCCAAAAAATCTTTTAGAAGTAATAAATACAGTATTAGAAATATAATTGAAAATTTTAAACTAAATGTTAATAAAATTTTTGAAACATTCCATGATATGTATTCTTATTTAACAACAATTCAAACCTTCTTTGATATTATTAAAAATGATAATTTTTCGAAAGCCTATGAATTAAGAAAAATTATTAATATTGATAAATATCTAGATAATGATAAATTTATTTATTGCTTTAAGGATACCTATGATTTTTATCATCTATTTAAAAATACGGATGATTGGATAAGCTTAATTAACGAATATCAAAAGAAAGAAAAAGATAATCAAAAAGTAGAAAAATATAAAATAAATGATGAAATCACTTTAGAATTAGTTACAAAAAGAAAATAACTAAAGTAATAATAAAAATTCAGTTAAACAATACTGAATTTTTTTATAATACTTTATCAAATAAGGACACTAAATAGAAAACAAAATGTTTATCTAATGTTTTATAAAGTAATTGGATTATTATTCTTTTATTAACATACTTAATATTAAAATTTCGAGATAAAGATAAAGCTTCAAGTAATAATTTATCCCCTTTGATTGTATTAGATAATTCTTCTGGTAATTCTATTTCAACCATTCGATCCGTTTGCGTAACTTTAGTAATATTGTACTTATGGCATATTTTTTCAAACCATTCTTCATACATATAAACTAATAAATCATCATTTATTTTACCAAAGCGGTCCTCTAATTCTTGTTTTATTTCTAATAATTTATCATAAGAATCAATTTCATTAATCTTTTGGTGAATTTCAATTTTAATATCTTCGTCACTAACATAATCATCACTAATATGAGTTTTAACATTGATTAAAGCATTTGTTGAATCATCTTCTTCATAAACTTCAATACCTTGTTGTCTTTTCATTTCGTCTTCAATCATTTTCATATATAAAGAAATCCCCACGCTATCGACAAAGCCAGCTTGTGAAGCACCAAAAATATCACCAGCCCCTCTAATACTTAAATCACGCATTGCAATTCTATATCCACTACCTAACTCTGTGAAATCTTTGATAGTTTCTAATCTTTTAACAGCGATTTCATTTAAGACTTTGTTTTTACTATAAAGTAAGTAAGCATAAGCAATTCTATTACTACGACCAACCCGTCCTCTTATTTGATAAAGTTGACTTAAGCCAAATCTATCAGCATCGTGGACAATTAAAGTATTAACATTAGGAATATCGATTCCACTTTCTATTATGGTTGTGCATATTAAAATATCAAACTTTTCATCAATAAAATCGGTCATAATATTATCTAAAGTATTCTTTGGCATTTGACCGTGTGCAAATGTTATTCTCGCCTCAGGCACTAATGATGCAATATGAGCAGTATATTTTTCAATTGATTCTACATAGTTATATAAAATAAATACTTGTCCTCCTCGAGATAATTCTTTATAAATAGCATCCCGAATTATTAAATCATCCTCTAGCACAACATAAGTTTGCACAGGATATCGATTCACTGGAGGGGTATCAATAACTGATAAATCTCTTAAGCCAGACATCGCCATTTTTAAAGTTCTTGGAATAGGGGTAGCACTTAAAGTTAAAACATTAACATCATTTTTAATAGATTTGATTTTTTCCTTGTGAGTAACGCCAAAACGTTGTTCTTCATCAACAACAAGTAACCCTAAATCTTTAAATTTTACATCATCACTTAATAACCGATGAGTTCCAATAATAAGATCTATTTTACCTTTAGCTAAATCTTCAAGAATAATTTTAGCTTTAGCTGTTGATACATGTCGATTTAATAAAGCTACTTCAATTGGCCAATCTTTAAATCTTTCCTTAGCAACCAAATATTGTTGTTTTGAAAGAATAGTTGTCGGGCATAGATACATTACTTGATGATTATTAATTATAGTTTTAAATATGGCACGCATGGCTACTTCCGTTTTACCAAAACCAACATCGCCACATAATAATCTATCCATTGGACTACTTTTCTTTAAATCATTATTTATTTCTTTAATTGTTTTTTCTTGATCAGCAGTCAATTCATATTGAAAAGTACTAGCAAAAGTTTCTTCTTCAGAATAATCAAGATATTTTTGACCAATAACTTTAATTCTTTCTTTGTATAAATTTAACAAATCAGCCGAAATATCTTTAATTTTGCTTTCAATATATTTTTTCGTTTTACTCCAATTTAGGCTACCTAATTTATTTATTTTAGGTACAGAGCCATCTTTATCAGAATATTTATAAATCGAACTTATTTTTTCAACAGGAACATAAATTTTATCTGTTCCGGCATAGGATATTTCTAAAAAGTCTTTTTCAACTCCTCGAACAGTTAAGGTTTTTATTCCTTGATAAACACCTATACCATGAGCTAAATGAACAACATAATCTCCTTTATTTAATTGGTCAAAATTTTTAATTTTCTTTCCTATTCGATAATTATTTTTATAATTAATATGTCGTTTTTGTTCTTCAATATCATTTTCACCAATAACAACATAACTATCAATAATAAATCCATTATTAATTTTTTTATTTATTATTTTAACACTAGGTAATATTTCTCTTATTTTATTTATTTGAGTTTTAGTAGATAGGCAAAAAATAACTTCTTTGCCTTGTTTTTCAAATTTATAGCAATCTTCTTTTAATCTATCAAAATCTAAATTATAATTAGCAATAGTTGTAGCCTTATAATTATTAACATTAGAACCAAATTTATTAAGTTTTATTGTAAAATTAGGATTAATATCAGTTAGTTCATACATCATTTTTGTTTTTACTTCATTACTTACTTGATAATTAAAAACATCTTCAGCGAGTTTGGCATAAGCAGCTTCAATTTGATTATAATCAATAAATATTACTTTAGGTTTATTAGCATAATCATATAAAGAGTTAATTTCTCCTGTTTTAATTTCATCAATTGGTTTAATCGTTATTTCTTTTAATTCATTAAGAGATCGTTGACTATCTTCATCAAAGTATTTTATAGCATCTATTACATTTCCATCATATTCAATTCTAATCGGATGATCTTCATTAAGGGAAAAAATATCCACAATAAAACCACGAAGAGCATATTCTCCCGTTTGAGTAACTAAAGAATCTTGATGATAACCAAATTCTAATAATTCATTAATTAAAGTGTCTCGTTTAATTTCTTGTCCAACTGTAAGTTTTAAAGAATCAACAGCATTAATACTTGGCAAAAATTTTAAATAACCAATTAAATTAGTTACAACAATATTTGCTTTTTCATTTTTTAATTTTTCTATTGTTTCTAATCTTTTATATTTTAAATCTGGACTTTCGGCAACAATCATTGAAGATAAAAAATCATCCATTGGAAACAATAAAACTTTATTTGTATATGTTGATAAAGTATTATATAAGTTATTTGCTTCATATAAGGAATTAGTAACAACTAAAATATTCTTATTATCAATTTTAAATAATGAATTAATATAAAGGGTACATAATTCTAAAGTTAAACCCGATATTTCGATATTATTTTCAAATTTAAAAAACTTATCAAGAAAATCCATAATCTACCTCTATTTAGTATTATAAATATTCATTGTCCTTTCAATACCTTTTTCTATAAAACTATTTATTATTTCCATAAATGTTGGCATTAAATCATGTAATATTTTTTGTTCATTAGAGTTAAATTTTCCTAAGACATAATCGATTGTGTCATTTATATTATCAGTGCCTATTCCTACTTTTAATCTGGCAAAGTCTTGCGTATTAAGCTCAGAGATAATTGATTTTATACCATTATGACCACCCGAACTACTATTAGTTTTTAATTTAAAACATCCAATTTCTTCATCTAAATCATCTTGAATAATTAAGATATCTTTTACATCAATATCAAAATAATTAACAAATTCTCTTACGGCTTGGCCACTTAAATTCATATATGTTAAAGGCTTAATAAACATAACTGTTTCATTATTAATTAAAGTTTTATAGTATAAAGCATTAAATTTTTCTTGCCAATTAACATTATTTAAATAGTAATCCAATACCATAAAACCAATATTATGTCTAGTATTATCATATTTTTTTTCTGGATTACCTAATCCCACGATTAATTTCATTTTGACTCCTTTCTAAAAATATTTTGATATGTATTAAGTTTACTTATATCAATTATTTTATTTATTTTTATTCCTCTTTTAACATGTTTTTGTATTTTAAATAAACCGATTTTACATAAGTTTTCTTTCGTGCAAATTATTTGTAACTCTTTTATTTTTAATTTATTTTTATCAGCATATAAAATAATATCATCTATTCTTTCCATCCTATGGACTAAATAAAAACTACCATTATCACTTAAAATATCGCTCACTATTTTAAAAATATTTTCTAAATCTATGGTTATTTCATGCCGGGCAATACTTTTAATAATGTTTTTATTATTTTCAATCTCATTATTTAAAGCAAAGTATGGAGGATTACAAGTAATTATATCAAAATATTTCCCGGGAAATATTTTTTTAATGTTTTTTATATCATCATTAATAATTTGTATTTGGTTTTTTAAATTATTTTCTTTTATAGACATAATTGCTAAATCATAAATTTCTTTTTGTATTTCAAAGCCAATAATCGGTTTATCCGTCTTTGTCGAAATAATTAAAGGAATTGGAGCATTACCCGTGCACATATCAAGTATTTCTTTAGCATTATTTTTTATATCGACAAATTCCGCGAGTAAAATTGAATCAATGGAAAATTTAAAACCATCATTATATTGATAAATGTAACGATTTGGATAATCAAATAAATCGTTTTTTACCAAATTATTCAACTTCAAACTCCTCTTTTTCACCATCTATTAAAACCTTATATTTCTTTTCTAAAATATTAACACTAATAACTTGTCCTTCACCTTTGCTCGTATTAACTTTGCTACCTATTTGAGGCATATTTTTGTTATTTTCTTCATAAGCAGCTTCTTCATAGGCTAAACAACACATCAATCTACCACAACAGCCATTTATCTTACTAGGATTTAAAGCTAAGTTTTGATTTTTAGCCATATTCATAGAAACAGTATCAATTTTATTTAAAAATCTTTGACAACATAGTTTTTCACCACATACCCCAAGACCACCAATTTTCTTGGCTTTATCTCTTGCACCAATTTGATGAAGTTCGATTCTTGTATGATAAATACCAGCAAGTTTGCGAGCTAGTTCTCGAAAATCAACTCGATCATCAGCAGTAAAATCGAATAAAAGTTGCGTTCTATCAAATGAAAATTTAGCACTTAACACATTCATTTTTAAATCTAATTTTTTAACTAGCTCAATGCACTTTTCTCTTGCTTCCGTGGCATCTTTTAAATTGTCCATATAGATATTGGTATCTTCTTCGGTTGCTAATCTTATAATTCTTTTTAACTCATCACTTTTAGCTTTAGGTAATTCTTCATATACTTTACCATATTGAAGCCCATTTTCGGTATCAACAATAACATAATCGTTCTTTTTTAAATCACCATCGTATTTAAAATTGTAACCTTTACCACTATCACTAAATAAAATACTATATACTTTCATATCTCTCACTCAATTCTATAACAAATTTATCCATCAACAATTCAACATTGGCATTATAATTAATATTATCTAAAAAATTAATTACTAATTTAAGACGAAATCTAAAATCTTCATAAGAAAGATTTTTTAAATAAGAAATTTCTTCCCCATTATATGCTTTCATATAAATATTAAAAATTTCTTTAAATATTGCCTCAACATCGCCTCGTTCAGGATAATCATTTAAAATTACGTCTCTATTATACATAATTTTATCAACTTTTTCTAGCTCTATTTTTTCTAAGTATTCATTTGCTTTCTTTTCATAAACATTATCTTCATTTGTTTCAGTAGATTCATCATAAATTAAAGAAATTAATTCGCATCTACTTTTTATCGTTGGAATAACATTATTTAGATTAGTTGTAAGCAAAAAACCTATTATAGCTTCTCCCGGTTCTTCAATAAATTTTAACATTGTATTAGCACTAGCTCCGTTTAATTTATCGGCCATTTTAATAACATAAATATTGTTTGGGGTATAAATTGGTTTAAAACTAAATCTTTTCTTTAAATCAAGTACTTGTTCTTTTTTTATCATATTACCATCAGGTTCAATAATTATTAAAGATGGTAATGTGGCTTGATTTACTAAGTTACATAAATTACATTTATCACAATTATCATTGTACTCTTGTTGACAATTGATTGCTTTTACAAAAGTTAAAATATCTTGCATAGCTAAATCCATATCATTTGTCTCAAGCAAATAAACATGAGAAAGTGCATCCTCATGATAAAGATTAACTAATTTTTCTAACTTTTTTGCTGCAATCACTTATCCTCCTAAATTATGAAATATACTCCTAATAAAGCAAGTAAGCCGGGTAAGCCAAGAATTGTTACGACACTTAAGGTTACAAAATTAATTGGAATAAAGATATTCATACCTGAAACAATAAAATCAAATCCATAAATAAAACAAAATGCTAATATTATTTTTTTGATTAATTTTAAAACTAATATTCCATATTTTGCCATATAATTTTTCCTCAATAAATTATATGTCCAAGTCTAGTAATTATTCTTCGCTTATCTTTTTACGATCCTCTAAAGCTTTATCCAAAGTTATAATATCCAAATAATCAATTTCGGCTCCCATTGGAATACCATATGAAAGTCGCGAAATGGTTATTTTTTTCTTTTCAAATATTTTTTTGATATAAAGAGTTGTTGTTTCTCCTTCTACTGT
>CANPZG010000003.1 GCA_947588765.1 uncultured Bacilli bacterium | reverse complement strand
AATAAGAGGAAATATGAAAAATTTAAAGAAAATTGTATTTGGTTTACTAGCTATGCTAGTAATGGTTACGAGTGTTAGTGCTGAAGCTGATAATTTACCAAAAGCACAAAATGGCACAGTTACATTGACTGAAGATGTAAAATTAACTACAACATATCCAGCAGATAATGTAAAAGTAATTGATTTAAATGAAAAAACAATTACTGCAGAAACAGTTGACGCTATAATCAATAATAATACTGAATTAACTATTAAAAATGGTACTATAGTATGTAATGGTGCGGATACAAATTGTGTTACTAATAATTATGGCTCAATTTTAAATTTAGAAAAAGTTACTATTACAGCAAAAGGAAATGGTTTATTTTATAGTGGTGATACGAATGTTAAAGATTCTACGATTACATCAGAAAAAAATGCTATATATGGTGTAATTAATGGAAATAAAACAGTTACTTTTAATGCTAATAATAGTACACTAGATGGAAAATCTAAGGCTATTCATTGTAATATAACAGGTGCCGAAGCTAATTTATACATCAATATTAATGGTGGTGAAATAAAAGGTTCTTGTTATAATCATTCACGTAGAGTAGTTACACTAAGTGGAGATATTAAAGTCCCATATTCTTATTTAGGAGTAAATGATTCAAGTAAAACTCCTAAATATAAATTTGCAGAAGGCACTAAAGTAACTTTAACTTCTTGGGATAATAAAAATAATGCTATTGTTCCAGAAGGTGTAACTGTTGTTATTCCAGAAGAATTAAGTGTTAATTATGATACTACAACTCAAAGACATATGATAGTTTATGGTAAAGTTGAAGGAAATTTAGACGCTAATGTATATGATGAAACTACAAAAACTTATTATGGTAGTATATATAGTGCTTTAAATAGTGCGGTTAAAGATAGTATAATTAAAGTTTTAAAAGATTTTACAGAAACTAAAGAATTTAAATTTGAAGAAGAAAAAGACTCTGGAAATAAAAATGTAATAGCATCAGAATTTGTATTAGATTTAAATGGACATACTGTTACTGCCGGCGAAGGAACTGTTACCATTGATAAAACAGCTTCATTAAAGATAATAGATACTTCTAAAGATGGAAAAGGTACTATTAGTGGAACAATCACAAATAGTGGTAATTTAGAATTAGCAGGTGGTACATATGCAAAATTACCTAGTGGAAAAGGAAATACTACTGTTACAGGTGGTAATTATACTGGTAATGCTGCTAAAAATGTACAACTAAAACTAGCAGAAGGAAAAGAATTAGTTACAAACGAAGATGGTTCAGTAACTGTAATAGATACAAAATATGTAGTAAGAGTTACTGCAAGTTCAAATGGATCAATTACAGTAGAACCAACAGAAGCAATCAAAGGTGAAACTGTAGTAATTACAGTAAAAGCTAATGAAGGCTATGAAGTAAGTAAAGTTTTCGTAAATGGAACAGAAGTAAAAGCCAACGAAGATGGAACTTATAGTTATGTAATGGGAGCAGAAAATATTGTAGTATCTGCAGAATTTAAAGAAGCAGAACCTGCTCAACCTCAAAATCCTACAGACGATGGTGATGAAACTGGATCTACAACTGAACATGAAGTAAAGGTAGAAAAAACTGAAGGTACTAAAGAAGTAACATTATCAACTGAAGCTAATGATGTATTAAAAGATTCTTTAGCTAAAACAGAAGATAAAGAATTACAAGAATTTTTAGCAAATAATAATGTAACTATACATTTAGAAGCAAATAAAGTTGAAAAAGAAAATGTTGCAAAAGATGTAGTAGCAAAATTTGAAAGTGTTATAAAAGGCGCAACTGTAGCTGAATACTTTGATTTAGATATTCTAGTTACAGCTGAAGGACAAGATGTTCATTATCTAAAAGAATTAAGTAAACCAATAACACTAACAGTTGATTTACCAAAATTACCAGAAGTAGCTAAAGGATATACAAGAACATACTATATCCTAAGAGAACACAATGGTGTATATGAAAAATTAAATGCAACATTAACAAAAGATGGTAAATTATCATTTGCCACAGATAAATTCTCAAAATATGCAATAGCATATGAAGATGTAAAAAATCCAGATACATTAGATAGTATTGTAAGTATCGTAACCCTTGCAATATCAAGTTTAGGAACAGCTGGATACTCAATTAAGAAATTTATTAGAAAATAATAAATTTAGAAATTTCCAAATTTCTCGAAAACGCTGATATCCCAAATACAGCGTTTTTCTTTTACTTAAAAATTATAAAAATTGGTTGTAAATGGTAATAATAATTTTTTAAAATTTTTCTTGACATTTTTTTAAACTTGAAATAATATGTTTATAGAAAGGAGAGAAATTTGGAAATATGGGAAATTTGAAAAAAATTGTATTTGGGATACTAGCGATGCTAGTAATGGTTACGAGTGTTAGTGCAACAACAAGTGTTAGTAATATTCTTACTGATACTGATTATTGTACTGAAACTGATGAAAATACTATTGAATGTAAAATTACCACAGATATTATTATTCCAGACACAATATCTATTACTGGAAAAAATGTAACAATAGATATTGCTGATGGTAAAACATTAAAATTAACAGGTAATACTGCTCATGCTCGTGGTATAATTGAAGTTAATAGTGGTTCATTAACAATTAAAGGTGGAAAGGTTGATGCTACTGCAGTTGATACTGGATCAGTTAAAGTTGTTAAAGTATTAGGCGGTACTTTTGTTTTAGATTCTACTATTGAAACTAGTGAAACTAAAAAGGGTAACGAAAATGCTGCTACAGTTACTGTTTATGGTACTGATTCAGAACATCCTACAGTTGTTAAATTAACCGAAAATTCAAAAATAACAGGTTATAATACTGGTTTTGCTATTTCTGCACCTGCTGTAGATAATACTATAGCATATGTTGATGCAACTCTTGAAGGAACTATCATTTCAAAAGAATCAGCTATTTCAACAAATGGTGTACTTGGTAAAGTTCAAAAATCAGAAGCTAATATTAAGATTAATGGCGAAAACGCCATATTTGAATCAACACTTGGCCCTGCCATTTATGCTGCTGGAGAAGCTAATTGGACTATAGATGGTGGTTCATTTACTGGTCTAGATGCATTATCAATTAAATCTGGTACTTTCGTAATAAATGGTGGATATTTTCATGCTAATGGAGGATATAATTGGAGTCCAGATCCAGAACCTAGTGCACCTGAACTTACTGGTTCAGCAGTAAGTATTACATCTAATAATGGCTATGCTGGAAATGTGTCATTAACTATTAACAATGGTACATTTGAATCTAAGAGTGGTTTTGCAGTATATAAATATACGCGAGCTGAAGCTAATGACGCATTAACTAAAATTGAAATCATTGATGGTAATTTTATTGCTGACAATGCCGATGTTATAGCACTTAAAATGGGCTCAGCAGGAGATAAAACTAAAACTGATTTCATTAAAGGTGGAGTATTTACTACAACTAGAAAAAATCAAAATGTAACTATGGATAAAGGATTTTACGATCCAGCAAAAGCCGGAACTGATACTAAAGGAAATGTATATATTGGTGAAAAAGCTGAAGCTTTACATGAAGTTACAATAGTGCCTGATTTAAAGGCATTTGATGGTTTAGGCTCTTCTGTAATTAATGGCTTTGTATTTAATACAGAAACTGATCTTACTTTAGTTGCTGGTGAAACTTATAAATTAAGTGAATTAGTATTCTCTGAATTACCTGCTGCTTCTAAATTAGCAGGTTATACAATAACTTATAAAGTAAGTTATACATTAGATGATGTAGATTATGAAGATAACTATGCTGTAAGTTATGCTAAAATTGCTACTACGTCTTTACTTAGAAGAACATTTGCAACTGATGAAATGACAATGCCTGCAGCTAATATTAAAATTGAAGTTTCAATAGCAAAAACTGCTGAAGTTGTAGCCGAAAGCTATAAGGTAACAGTTGAAGATCCAGAAAATGTAACAGTAGATAAAGAAGAAGCTACATTAGGTGAAATAGTTCAAGTTACTGTTAATCCTAAAACTGGATATGAAAGCAAATTAGTAGTTAGCTATGAAGATGCTGAAGGTAATACAATAGAGTTAGCAGTAACTAAAAATGAAGATGGAACATATTCATTTTCAATGCCTGCAGCAGATGTAAAAGTTTCAGTAGAATATACTGAAAAAACTCCTGAAAAAACTCCTGAAAATAATCCTGAAGCAGGTGGACAAGAAACTGAATCAGGAAAAGGTGATGAAAACAATAATAATACTGGATCAACTAATGAAAATCAAAATACAACAGATAATAAAACAGATGAAATTATTGATGAAAATTCAGGAACATTAGATAGTATTGTAAGTATCGTAACCCTTGCAATATCAAGCCTAGGTACAGCTGGATATTCAATTAAAAAATTCATTAGAAAATAATTAATTGAATAAATATTCCAAAATTCTTAAACGAGGTAAAAAAATTACCTCGTTTTTATAATATAAAAATACTTGTATTAATATGTATTATGAGTTAAAATAATGTTGAAAAAGGTGAAATTATGGGTACGAAAAAAAATTCAAATAAGAAAAAAACTACTACTACAACTAAGAAAATAGTAGTAGAAGAAAAAGAAGTAAAACCTGTTGAAGAAGAAAAGAAACCTAAGAAAAAGAAACTTAGATTAAGAAGATGGGTATGGCTAGTATTATTTTTAATTTGTGTGGGTTGTCTTATTGCTTCAGGTATAGAGTTTTATATGTGGTCAATGGATAATAAACATACTGATGAACAAATAAAAGAAATTGAAGAAATGGCTACAGTTGAAGAATTACCAGAAGATGAAGAAAAAGAAGAAATAATTAATCCACCTCAAAATAATGGTAATTATGAAAGTGACTATTGGAAATATATTAAATTACCATTAATAAATGTTGATTTTACCGAACTATTGAAAAAAAATAGTGATACCGTAGCTTTTCTAAAAGTAAATGGTACTAATATAAATTATCCAGTTGTGCAAACAGATAATAATGATTATTACTTATCTCATTCTTTTGATAAAAGTAATAATCAAGCTGGTTGGGTATTTTCCGATTTTCGTAATCAATTAGATAATTTAAAAGATAATTCAGTTATATATGCCCATGGTCGAGTAAATAAAACAATGTTTGGATCATTAAAGAATATCTTTGAAAATAATTGGTATAAAGATACTGATAATTATATTGTTAATTTAGCAACTCCTCATAATAGTTATTTATTCCAAGTAATATCTGTATATAAAATACCAACTGAAACATATTACATAACGACTAATTTTGGAACTGATGAATCTTTTCAAAAGTTTATAGATACGATTCTTTCTCGTAGTGTTTATAATTTTAATGTTGAAGTTACACCGGAAGATAAGATTCTAACATTGTCAACATGTTACAATGCAACTGACAAGGCTGTTTTACACGCTAAGTTAATTAAAAGACAAGCTTTAGATTAAAACTTGTCTTTTATATTGACATAAATTATGTAAATTAACGATAGAAATAAAAAGTAAAATATTTTACATTATTTTAGAGCATGGTATAATAAAAGTGTAAAGTAGGAAAGGGATAGACTATGCTAAAAAAAGGATGGAAAATATTACTTTTTTTGAATATTCTGTTTTTACCAAGTGTGGTTTTAGCATCAACAATTGAAGAACAAAGGCAAGCTTTATTAGAAACTGCTGAAGCTTTTTATTATAAAGATGCTTATGTTCAATATGATAGTTATAGGAAAGATGCGACATCTACACCAGAAGATGCTAGTAGTAATCATACCATATATACTGATTGTGGGATATTCCTTTATCAAGTTTATAAACAAGCTTTAGGTATTGAAATACCAAGTGGTTCTTATGAACTTGCTCAATATGCTAATAAGATAAGTGATAATAGTAAAATTTTATTTAATATGAAAGCTCCATATAGCAATGGTAATTGGCAAAATGATAATATTATTGCAGAATTAAATAATTGGTTTAATAATAATCAATCTTTTACTTGGGAAACTGGAGATTTATTAGTTTTTCGCCGGTATGATGGTACTGGTCATGTGATGATGATTAATGCTGAAGATAAAAATAATATTAGAATAATTGAATCAGGATATACTAAAGGAGGAGGATTTTATGATGCTAGTAATCATGTTGATAAAGTTGAATCCTCTAGTATAAGTATTAGTTCTTTAAATAGTCGTTTAAAAACAACTATTGGATATAAAAATACAAGTAGTAATAGTGTTTTACAAGTTAGTGTCATAAGATTTATTACTAATGGTAGTACTTATTTAAATGAAAATATGGAAGAAAAAAGTTATGATCTAACTAAAACAGCAATAGCAAGAATAAAGTATCCGGGTATTAGTATAACCAAAACTGCTGAAATAACTGATACTAATGCTAGTGTTGGTTTGGATTCTGCAGTTCCCGGTAGTAGTATAGTATATAGGATAGTTATTAAAAATAATAGTAATACTAATTATGGAAATATTACTATTACAGAAGAAAAAGATTCTTTAGTTAATTTTAAATATACGAATAGTGGTAAAGTAGAGGGTAATAAAATAAGTTGGTATATAACTAATTTAAATGCTAAGAGTAGTTATTCCATAATGTATTCTGTTACAATCCCTGATGATGATACTTTATTAGGTAAAACAATATATTCGAAAGGATATGTTAATGATATTGCTACAGCAACCATAAAACATGTATTATTAAATGCTTTAAATAAAGAAAATGTGGCTAAAATAAAAGAAATATATCAAAATACTAATGATAATATATCTGATACGGAATTAATTAGTAAAATATATAATGAAGCATTTGGCTATGATTTATCATATTTAAATAATATTGATTTAACTTCAATTTTAGGAGTATCTCATTGTGCTAATGATAGTGTATGTATGGCTTCAATAGATAATCAAAATATTAAAAATATTACTTTATTAAATTATTATGGTTTAAGGGTAACTCCATATAATTATAATAACACTAGTGGTTTAAATACTTTAGAAGAAAAATTAATTAATGCTACTTTAGCTTGGGATTATTATAGTACAGATGATAATAATCGCGCTCGAGAAATAAAAGTAAATGATTTACAAGTAGGGGATATAGTTTTATATAAAGATAAAGAAACTAAAGCGTATATATATTTGGGTAATAAAGAATTAGGTAGAAAACATTATGGAACAGTGGAAAAACTATCTGGAAATAATGCTGTAACTTTTCTTAGAAACATTATTGGAGATAATTACATGATATTAAGACCGGCAATTATGATGAATAAAACTTATGCTCAAGCCGTAATTGAAGAAAATAAAAAGAATGAAAGTACCCCAGTAGTTACGCCAAGTAAGAAGACTACCAATAAAACAAGTAGTACAAAAAAAGTTAATTTAGTTGATGATGGTATTGAAAATCCTGAATCAGGTTCATTTGTTCCTTGGTTAATAATGATTATCTTATTCTTAGGTTTAATTGTTATTAAAATAAATATAAAAAATAAAGTTTATCGAATTTGATAAACTTTATTTTCTTTAGTTATCTAAAAAGTAAGCATAATATTCTTCATAAGTAATGTCATTATTGTGAATGTATTCAGCTATTTCTTTACCGACATAACGGTAATGCCATGATTCATAGGCATAACCAGTATATTTAACTTTATCTTTTGGGTATCTAAGAATAAAACCAAAACGATAAGCATTATCAAATAACCATTTAGCAGCTTCACTGTCTTCAAAAGTTTTTCGATTAGAATTTGTTTTGGAGAATATATCAATAGCTAGTCCCGTTTGATGTTCGGAAAATCCTGGTTTCGCGGCAATGCTATTAGCGTAATCTTCACCATAACTATCTTTATAATTATTATAAACTATTTCTTGTTCTTGGTATGATCTATAAGCTGAACTAATCATTAAATAAATACCATCATTATTCGCTGCTTGCCACATATTTAGGAAGTTATCCATAACTACTTGACGAACTACAACACTACCATAATCACCCCAAGAATAATCCATTGATACTTTAACTAAATCAGTAGGAGAGTAATCACTACTCATATGATAATATTTATTAACTATAATTTGATCTTCTTTACTCATATCGGTTTCTAAATCTAAGGAATAGTATTCATTATTAACTTTACAATTGATAATGGGAATAACTTCGCTTATTTCCATCTTTTTATTAGCTAAAACATAATCATAATAATCTCTAAAGTTTTTCTTAATGAAATATTTTTGGTCTAAAAGTTGTAATATTCTGTCATCTTTATTAATGGTTAAGATATAACCTACATCATCATCACTTAGATTGGAAATAATTTTTTTCGCATCTTCTAGGGTATAACCAATAGTTGTAAGTTTATATTCATTAGTTTGATGGTATTTGTATTCATTATATTTATTTATGCCAAAGTAGGCTAGGAATATACCGACAATAAAAATAATTAAAACGTAATAAACGGAACTTTTTAACTTTAATTTTTTCTTCATTTCTCTTCACCTATTATAATTGTATATTTATTTTAAGAAAAAAGCAATTCATAATTTTATCTTTACAAATAAGAAGAATTATAGTATCATTTAATTAAGATAGGATGAGGTAAATGAATTATAATAAACAAGTTATAAGTTATTGTGAAAATTTTTATAAAATAACTAATTTTGTTCCTATGGAAAGTGATAACATTACAAATAAAATAATTAAAATATATCGGGAATATATCTTTAGAATTGATTTAAATAATCCTGATGATATAAGAATGGTTCAAGAATTAGACCATGTTGTAGGAAAATATATTGATGATTATGTCTTTAGAAAAGAATTCCAAAAAGAAATTGTTAAAGTTAGAATTAGAAAAGATGTAACGGATATCTTAAAAGAAATGATTAAATCAATTATTAAAATATTTGATAAATATGAAGAAGAAACAACTAAAATAGTTTATGTTTCTCATTGGATATAAAGCATTGAAAAAATGCTTTTTTTAATGAAATATTATAATAGAAGTGTTATAATTTTAGTAGAGGTAACAGTATGTATACACCACTTAAGATAACAACAGATTATACTTTATTAAATAGCTTAATTAAGATAGATGACTTAATTTTGTTTTTACTGGAAAATAATATTAAAGCTTGTGGAATATGTGATGATAATTTATATGGAGCAGTAGAGTTTTATCTTAAATGTAAGGAAAATAATATTAAACCAATAATTGGGTTAAGTATTATTTTAAATGATTTAGAAATATATTTATATGCGAAAAATTATCATGGTTATCAAGATTTAATTGATATATCAATAATTAAACAAGAAAGAAATATTGCAATTATTGATTTAGAAAAAGTAAAAGATAATATTTTATTTATTGTGCCTTTTAAAAGTATTGATAATTATAAATTATTAAGTGGTTTTGATACTTATATGGCTTATCGTAATGAATATGAAAAAAATAATTGTTTACTTTTAACAGATAAAGTTTTATATGTTAATGATATTAAGTGTTTAGATGTTAATAATGTGAGATACTTAAATGCTTTAGATTTAATTAGTGAAAGAGAAAAAGGGGATTATCACTTAAATTATTATGAAAAAAATATCACTGATTTAGGTAAATTAGAGGAAGTAATAGCTAAATTAAATGTAGAAATACCTTTAGATAAAAGATATATTCCTAAGTATAGGGAAGATTCTGAAAAATTTTTGTTTTCTTTAGCTCATCAAGGATTAAAGAAAAGATTAAAGGGTAATGTACCTAAAGCTTATTTAGATAGACTTAATTATGAATTAAAAGTAATTAAAGATATGGGTTTTGTTGATTATTTTCTAATTGTTTATGATTATGTTTTATATGCAAAGAAAAATAATATTTTAGTAGGTTGTCGGGGTTCGGCCGCTGGTTCTTTAGTAAGCTATTCAATTGGGATAACTTCAATTGATCCTCTTAAGTATAATTTATTATTTGAAAGATTTTTAAATCCGGCGAGAATATCAATGCCTGATATTGATATCGATTTTGATGCCTCAAGAAAAGATGAAGTAATTAATTATGTTATTAATAAATATGGCGTAGATAATGTTGCTCATGGCTTAACTTATGCGACAATGAAAAGTAAGTTAGTCCTAAGAGATGTGGCAAAGATATTAAAAACTAATCCTATTGTTTTTGATAGGTTCATTAGAGTAATTGATGCTAGTAAAAAATTAAAAGAAAATTATCAAAATGAAGTAGTTAGAAAATATATAAGTAACTATCCTGAAATAAAAAAGTTATATCAAGTAGCCATGCATTTAGAATCTTTAAAGAAAAATATGTCTATGCATGCCGCGGGTATTGTAATATCAAGCGTTCCTTTAAAAGAAATTAGTGCTATATATCAAGTGGGGGAAGATAAAAGAATTCCTTTAGATTATGTGGAAAAATTAGGCTTATTGAAAATGGATTTTTTAAGTTTAGATAACTTAACTTTTATTGCCAAAGTTTTAAAACACATTAATAATTTGGATTTAGATAAGATTAATTTAAATGATAAAAATGTATTTGCTATTTTTAATAATATTGATGTTGATGGAATATTCCAATTTGAAACAATGGCGATGAGGCAAGTATTACAAAAATTTAAAATTGATTCCTTTAATGATTTAATTGCGGTTTTAGCTTTGGCTCGACCTGGAGCTAAAAACTATTTAGATTTATATGTAGCAAGAAAAAAAGGTAAAGAAAAGATAACTTATTTACATCCTAGTTTAGAGCCAATATTAAAAGAAACTTATGGTATTATTTTATATCAAGAACAAATTATGGCTATTTTAACTAAAATTGGGGGTTATTCTTTACATGAAGCAGATTTAATTAGAAGAGCAATTTCGAAGAAAAAAGAAAGTATTATTGTAGAGGAAAAAAAGAAGTTTTTAGTTTCATCTAAGGAAAATGGTTATGATGAGGCTACCGCTACAAAAATATATGATGATATATCTTTATTTGCTAATTATGGATTTAATAAATCCCATAGTGTTGCGTATGCTCTTTTAGCGTACCAAATGGCTTACTTAAAAACTTATTATTATGAATACTTTATGTTAGAAAGAATAAATGCTGGTACGAAAGATAATATAGGGGATTTATTAATTGAATTTAAGAAAAAAGGTATCAAGATAAATAAACCTAGTTTATTAAATAAAAATTTAGATTTTGTTATTGAAAATAAGGTTTTATCTATGCCTTTAAGAGTTATTAAAGGTATCTCAAGAGAATTAGCCAGTAAAATAAATGAAGTTATTCCCAATAATTTAAATAATTATTTTGATTTCTTTATTAAAACTAAAGATTTATTAAATGAAGACCAAATTAAAGTTTTAATTAAAGCGGGAGCTTTAGACTTTTTAGGTTTAAATCATCCGACATTATTAAATAATATGGAAAATGCTTTAAATTATTGTGATATTGCGATGGATGATTTAACTAATGCCCCAACAATTAAAGAATATCTTGATGATACTGGGACACTAAAAAATAAAGAAGAAATGGAATGTTTTGGTTTTTATGCTTTAAATCATCCCACGAGTATTTATCAAAATGGTTTTGTGAAAGCTGTAGATATCAAAAAATATGAATTTAAAAGGATAAAAATGGCTTTATTAGTTAAACATATTAAAAGTTTAAAAACAAAACAAGGAGAAAATATGGCTTTTATTGATGCGGTTGATGAAACTGGTAAAGTTTCTTTAACCGTGTTTGCTCCAAATTATCCCTTAATAAAGGATTTAAAAAAAGAAGATGTTATTATTGTATTAGGGCAAGTCTCAAAAAGATTTGACAAATTACAAATAATAGTTAATAATATCAAGAAAGATGGTGAAGATAATGAACGATGAAATGAAACGTTTTTTAGCAAGTATTAATTGCGAAAGTGATGCTTTTAAAGATACGACAGTAACCAAAGTTATTTTAAATCGGAAAGATGAAAGTTTTGATGTTTATTTAGAAAATCCTAATTGTGTACCCATTGAAGAAGTAAACAGATTATTTTTGTGTGCGGAAAATGGAATAAATAGTTCGAAAAAATGTCGTGTTCATTTAGTATTTAAATCATTCACCGAAGATGATATAAAATCTTATCTCGATTATTTATTAGATAGTATTATTATAGATCGTCCATCTTTAGTTAATTTAAAAAATAGCAAGATAGAAATAAATGATAAAGATATAACTATTGGGGTAGGTAGTATTACCGAAAAAGAAGAATTTACTAAAGAAAAGAATACTTTAGAACAAAAGTTACAAGATTTTGGCTTAAATGATTTACAGATAAAAGTTGAAGTAAATGAAGAAATAAGAAATGAGGTAAAAGCCGAAATTGCTGAAGGTAAAGAAAAGGTTGAAGAGGTTAAACCTAGTCCATATCTAATTGGTAAACATGTTGATGGGGAGATTACACCAATTAATAATATTTTAGGGGAAACTCGAAATATTATTGTTGAAGCTTATGTTTTTGATTATGATGGTCAAGAAAAGATGGGTAAAAATGGTCCGTTTTATATTATTATGGCTAAAATTAGTGATAAAACGGATAGTTATTTATTAAAATTATTCACTAAAGATGAAGATAAATTTAAGAAGGTTGTTAAAGAATTTAAAGGGATGCAAGGTAAACAAGATAAAGGTGCTTGGATTAGAGTTCATGGCAGTGTAGCTCGAGATGATTACTTAAAATCAATGATTTTAAATGCTCGAGATATTGAAATAATCCCTTCTAAAGGAATAAAGTTAGTGGATGAGGAAGAAGAAAAAAGAGTTGAATTACATGCGCATACGATGATGAGTATGATGGATGGAGTAGTTAGACCGGCTGATTTAGTTAATTTGGCGGCAAGTCTTGGTCATAAAGCTGTAGCTATTACGGACCATAATGTTTTACAAGCTTATCCTGAAATATATAATACGGTTAAAGCTATAAATAAATCACGAGATGAAAATAATAAATTTAAAGCTTTATATGGTTTGGAATTAAATGTTGTCGATATTGATTCTTTAATAGTATTTAATAATAAAGAATATCCTTTGTTTGACCAAGAATATGTTGTTTTTGATACCGAAACAACTGGTTTAAATTATGGTGTTGATCAAATGATTGAAATTGGGGCTGTTAAAATTAAAAACAATGAAATCATTGACCGTTTTGATGAATTAATAGCGTGTCCTAGACCTTTACCTAAAGTTATAACTGACTTAACGCAAATAACAGATGAAATGTTAGTAGGTAAAGATAGTGAAGAAAATGTAACGAAAAGATTTTTAGAGTTCTGTGGTGATTTACCTTTAGTAGCCCATAATGCCACTTTTGATATTGGCTTTGTCTCTCATGCCATGGAAAAATATAATTTGGGAGAATTTAAATATACAGTTTTAGATACTATGGGTTTAGCGAGAAACTTACATCCTGAATGGCGCAATCATAAATTATCAACTTTAGTTCGAAATTTAGAAGTTGAATGGGACGAAGATAAACACCATCGTGCTGATTATGACTGTGAAGGAACGGCCAAATGTTTATACAAAATGTTTATGGAAATAAAGGGGGAATATAATACAACTTTAGATTTAGAAAAATTAATTGATGAAGAAACAGCTATTAAATTTGCCGTACCTTTTCATTTAACAATTATAGCTAAAAATAGTGTAGGTTTAAAAAATTTATTTAAAATAGTATCTTTAGCTAATACAAGATATTTATATAAAGGAAAAGAACCTAAAATACCACGAAGAGATATTTTAAATCTAAGGGAAGGTTTACTTATTGGTAGTGGATGTATTAATGGGGAAGTATTTGAAAAGGGAGTAAATTTAACTGATGAAGAGCTAGGCGATATGATGGATTTCTATGATTATATTGAAGTTAATCCAGCTTCTAGTTGTAGTCATATTATAAATATGAATTCTACTTTCCATACCGAATATGAATATCAAGGTTATTTAAAAAGATTAATTAAAGTGGCAAAAGATAAAGGTAAAATGGTTTGTGCTACCGGAGATGTTCATAATTTATATCCTGATGATTTAATTTATCGAAAAGTTATTGTCCATCAAAAGAGTAATGGTAAACTTCATCCTTTAAATAGACCTGGTATTGAAATACCTAATATGTGGTTTTTAACTACAAAAGAAATGTTAGATGCATTTTCATTCTTAGATGAAAAAACACGGAAAGAGATAGTAATTGATAATCCAAATAAAATTGCGGATATGGTTGAAGAGTTACAAATTATTAAAGATAAATTATATACGCCAGTGTTAGAAAACTCCGCAGAAATTTGTCGCGAAATGGTTTTCAAAAGAGCTCATGAAATATATGGGGAAGAGCTACCTAGTATTATTCAAGATCGATTGGATACCGAACTAAATGGGATTATTACCAATGGTTTCGATGTAATTTATTTAATTGCCGAAAAGTTAGTTAAAAAGAGTAATGCGGATGGTTATTTTGTTGGTTCCCGTGGTTCAGTTGGTTCGTCTTTGGTTGCTACGATGATGGGAATAACTGAAGTTAATGGGCTTCCACCTCATTATGTATGTCCTAAATGTAAAAAATCTTTATTTGAAATAGATGGAGTTACTTTAGCTAGTAAATATCATAGTGGTTATGATATGCCAGATCATATCTGTGAATGTGGTACCAAAATGAAAAAAGAAGGTCAAGATATGCCTTTTGCTACTTTCTTAGGATTTAAAGCCGAAAAAGTTCCTGATATTGATTTAAACTTCTCAGGAGATAATCAAGCTGATGCGCATAACCATGTTAAAGTATTGTTTGGAGAAGACCATGCTTATCGTGCTGGAACGATTTCGACTGTTGCCGAAAAAACCGCGATTGGTTTTGTCTTAGGTTATTTTGAAGATAATAATATTATCATAAATAGAATTGAAGCTGATCGAATTGCGAAAGGATGTACCGGAGTAAAAAGAACAACTGGCCAACACCCTGGTGGTATAATCGTTATTCCTCAATATATGGATGTCTTTGATTTTACCCCATATCAATATCCAGCGGATGAACCAGATAGTACTTGGTATACAACGCATTTTGATTTCCATGCCATTCATGATAATGTCTTAAAACTAGATATTCTCGGTCACGATGATCCAACCATGCTTCGTTATCTTGGTGATACCACGAAAGTAAATATTTTGGATATTCCTTTTGATGATGAAAAAGTTTTAAGTTTATTTAATTCTCCTGAAGCTTTAGGAGTTACTCCAGATGAAATTTTATGTAAAACTGGTACTTTAGGAATTCCCGAATTTGGTACTAATTTTACCATCAATATGCTTTTAGAAATTAAACCTAAAGAATTTGCTGATTTAGTTAAGATTGCTGGGCTTTCTCATGGTACTAATGTCTGGGCTGGTAATGTGCGGGATATAATTGTTAACAAAATTGCATCTTTCGATGAAGTTGTTGGTTGTCGGGACGATATTATGACAAGTCTAATCAATTATGGTATTGATTCATCTAAAGCCTTCAAAATAAGTGAATTCGTTCGTAAGGGAAAACCTAAAAAAGAACCTGATGCTTGGTTAGAACATGTAAGTGTGATGCGGGAATATAATGTACCAGAATGGTTTATTGAGTGTTGCCGGAGAATAGAATACATGTTCCCTAAGGCTCATGCTTGTGCTTATGTAATGATGGCCTTTAGAGTTGCTTGGTTTAAAGTCTATTATCCATTATATTATTATTCAGCCTTTTTTAGTATTAGAAGAAGTGATTTCGATATTGAAGCTATGCTAAAAGGATATGATGGCATTAAAAGAAGATTAATTGAAATAAAAGAAAAAGGTAATACAGCCACGGCTAAAGAAACAGCTGTTGCTGATACTCTAGCTGTAGCTTTAGAAATGTTAGCTCGGGGCTATAAATTTAAAAACATTGATATTGAAAAATCTTTAGCCAAGACTTTCTATATTGATGAAGAAAATAAAGAGTTGATAATTCCATTCATGGCTGTTGATGGTCTAGGTGAAAGTGTTGCTAATAAAATAGTGGAAGAAAGATCCAAGAAAGATTTCTATTGTGTTGAAGACTTTGCTGAACGGGGGAAAGTTAATAAGACAACTCTAGATAAATTAAGAGAACTAGGTATTTTTGAAGGAATGCCGGAAAGTGCACAAATGAGTTTGTTCTAAAGGAGGATTTATGAAAAATAAAATTTTAGTTAATGATATGTTAGTTTTAGAAAAACATGTCGATAAGTATGGAGCGTTACATACAAGAAAAAGTTTTACTGATTATGCTCATAAAAATTTTAAAACTGACGAAAGTGAATATTTAATTCGTTCCTTTAATATGCCTTTAAAAGAAATGTTAAAGGTTATAAATGATTATGATGCATCTAAAGTAAAACCCGATGAGATAAAATTAATTAGTGATTTAGCTAAAAAATATGACGTAACTAAAGAAGATGTCATAAAAAGAATCCAAGATGTTAGAAGAGTTAAACCATTAATTTATACCGAAGAAGAACATTTAACCAAAGAAAGAAAACTATATTTGGAAAATTGGTTAAGTAAAAATATGAAATCAATTGAAGATATAAATAAAAATTTTAAGATGAAAATCGAAAAAGATTATTTGCTTCGGGCTTATCAATTACCTTATAAATCCATATTGAGCTTTTTAGTAGGAACTAATATTCCTAATTATGAGTTAATAGAACAAATAGCTAATTTATATAATGTTAATTTAAATGATGTTAGATTAAGAATAAATGATGTCTTAGATGTTTCCGAATATATAAGATTATCTATTCCTACAAATGAGAATGCTGGAAAATACCATAAGTTAGTAAGAAATAATATTCCAGATATTATTAAAAATAATGGAGAAGAACCTATAGTAAGAACATTAAACGAAGAAGAATATTGGCATTATTTATGTACGAAAGTTACAGAAGAACTAAGGGAAGTTGAAGAAGCAGAAACACGTGATGAAGCTAAAAAAGAACTTGCGGATTTATATGAGGTGTTACTCGCCATGATAAAAGCCAAAGACTTAACCATGTCAGAAATTGAAGAGGTTGCTACTTTAAAAAGAACGAAAAATGGTGGCTTTGATAAAAGAATATTTTTAGAAAAAGTAATATCTAAAAATAAGCAAAATAATAATTAGTATGCTATAATATTTTAGGAGGTTAGACTAATGGATTTATTTATACCGGATATATATGCACAAAGTATTTATACAATAAATTATAAAAAATTAAAGAAAAATGGAATTAAATGCTTATTATTTGATTTAGATAATACTTTAGTTCCTTATAAAACAATGGAACCAACACCTAAAATAAAAGATTTATTTTCAATTATTAGTAATGAATTCAAAATTATAATTATTTCTAATAGTGGTAAAAATAGATTACGACCATTTAAAGAACAACTTAATTTAGATGTCGCTTATAGTAGTCGTAAACCCATGAAAACTAAATATAAAAAGATAATGAGTTTATATCATTTTAAAGAAGATGAAATTGCTTGTGTGGGAGATCAATTACTTACGGATATTCTAGGAGCTAATCGCATGGGCTTTACCTCAATTTTAGTTAATAAGCTTGCTCCTTTTGAAACTGTTCCCACCAGAATAAATCGTTTTTTTGAAAAATTTATTGCTAGGAGACTAGCTAAAAAGAAACTATTAGTAAAAGGAGAATATTACAATTAATATATAATACAAAGGAGGATTTAAATGAAAAAAGAAATGAAAGTAATGTATTATTATAAACAAAACGGAGATTTTTTAGAAGAGTATTTGATTTCTTTTGCGGAAAGTGAATTAAGAAAACTAAGAGATGAAATGAGAGAAAAATGTTGCCGAATAATCCCTAATCAAATTGGTGAATTTTCTAAAAATCCTCAAACAATGGAATTTGATGATAGGAGTTTTTCTAAAGTTTGGAATTTAGGAGTTTCCAAAGTTGATTCCAAAGGAACAGCACCAGATGTGACTTATTATAAATATAGTTACACATTACATTTATATCCGGAAGAAGTAGTTTTAATTGATGATTTATTAAATGGAGATAAGCGCATCTTTGGTTTAATTAAATTTAATGAAAAACCTAATTATGAAAAACTAATTAATGATGCTTATATGGAAGTTGATAAGATTGATAATATGAATACGAAAGAAAAAATAAAAGCTTTAGAAGTTTTACAAACTTGGGTAGAAGAAGCTAAAGCTTCCGAAAATCAATTAGGTACTATAGCCTTTCAAGAAAGATTTGAAAAAATTGTTAAGCTAAAGTTAATAAGTAAAATTAAATTATCTGATTTTAAAGATTGTATAAGTTTTTGCAATTTAGATATAAAAGATTTAGGTTTTGATTATGAAGGTAAAACTTTAGTATATAAACCTAAAGATAATAAATAGGTGGGATATGGAACAACAATATTTTTTAGTTCAAAATGGTGATGTTTTTGAAAAATATTTAATAACATATGATAAATTAGAATTAATTCAATTAAAAAAAGAATTAATTGAAAAATGTTCAACTATTTATCATGAAACAGCGGTATTAACTTTTTCTCCTTTAGAATATTATTTTGTTAATGGGGAAAATCGTAATGTTGTTGAATTAGAAGAAGTGGATGTTTATCGGAAAAATATTCATTTACCTAATGCACATCGTTATAGTTATGATTTTTATGAATATCCTAAATTGGTGACTATCATTGATAACATTTTAAATGGTAATATTCAAAGTCTATTATATGCTAAGTTTGAAGAAAAAGTTGATTATGAAAAATTAATTGCTTATAAAAATGAAAAAATAAATAATTTAGTAACTGATAATACTCAGGAAAGAAATCAAATGCTAAAAGAACTTGATAAATTAATTATTCTCGCGGATTACAATAAAAATCAAAGAGGAACTCTTTACTATAAAGAACGCTTTGAAAAAATTTTTGCCAAAGAGTTAGTAGATACTATAAAGGTAACGGATGTTAAACATACATTAGAATTCTTTAATGCTGATAAGAGTAAACTGGATTTACATTTTCATAAAGCAACCAAAGATACTTTGTATTATGAACCACGTAAGAGAACAATAAATTAAGACTTAAGTTTTTAAGTCTTTTATTGTATAATAAATATGAGGAAGTAGGTAATTTATGAAATGTATAGGTTGTGGCACATTATTACAAAATACTGATCCAACTTTAGATGGATATACCCCAAATTTAGATAATAAATTATGTCAAAGATGTTTTAAAATCAAACACTATGGGGAAAATATTACGAATATTAAACCAATTTTAAACGAAGATATAATTACAAATATAAACAAACAAAAAGGTTTTGTTATTTTTCTTTTGGATTTTTTAAATATCTATAAAGAAATAATTGCTGCTTACCAAAAAATAAAATTACCTAAAATGATAGTTATTACAAAATCTGATTTAATACCTAAAAATATCAAAAAAGATATTTTAGTTAATAATATAAAAAGGTATTATAAAATAAATGAAGATATTATTTTTACTAGTAGTAAACATAAAGAAAATTTAAATGTTTTAAAAAATATAATTACTGTAAAAGAAAAAGTATATTTTCTGGGGTTTACTAATTCAGGTAAAAGTAGTTTAATTAATATATTAAGTAATAGTAATTTAACTATTAGTAAAAGAGCTAATACAACTTTAGATTTTATTAAAATTAAAACCGAAGAAGGCATTATTTTTGATAGCCCAGGTTTTGTACCTAAAAATTTTTTAGATAATATGTTACCAAAAAGTATAATTAGACCAGTTACTTACCAATTAAAGAATAAATATGAATTAAAACTAAATGATAATTATTTATGTAGTGATATTGATAATAATTTAGTTCTTTATTTGACTAACGAAATTAGGGTAGATAAACGAGTTAAAAAAATGAATTTACCGACGGAAATAAATGTTAATGATAATACAGATTTAATTATTAAAGGTTTAGGTTTTATTTTAATTAAAAAGGGAAGTTTAATTAAAACAGATTTTACCGCTAATTTACTAGAAACTAGACCAACAATCATTGGAGGTAAACATGAGTAAAATAAAAGTTATGAGTGAAAACATGGCTAATATGATCGCCGCGGGAGAAGTTATTGAAAAATGTGCTTCTGTTGTTAAAGAACTTGTCGAAAATGCTATCGATGCTGATGCCAAAATCATTAAAGTTAACTTAGAAGATGGGGGAATTAAAAAAATCCAAGTTATTGATAATGGTATCGGGATGGATAAAGAAGATGCGGTTCTATCTTTTTCGCGTCATGCTACCAGTAAAATATATAAAGCTGATGATTTATTCTTTATTGAAACTTTAGGTTTTCGGGGTGAAGCTTTGGCCTCCATTGCTAGTGTAAGTGAAGTAGAATTAGAGACTTGTAATGGAATTGAAGGCACTTATGTTCATATTAAAGGTGGTGAAATTTTAGAAACTCGGTCGGGCGAAGAAAGAGTTGGAACAACGATTACCATTACTAATTTATTTTTTAATACTCCAGCTCGTTTAAAATATTTAAAAAGTGAAGCGACAGAATTAAATAATTGTCTCCAATTTATTGAACGCTTAGCTTTATCTAAACCGAATATTGCTTTTCAATTAACTAATAATGATAAGTTATTACTTAAAACAAGTGGAACTAATAATTTACTGAAAACAATTCATGAAATATATGGTTTAAATACTTCTAGTAATATGTTAGAAATTAAAGCTTTCTCTGATGATTTTGAAATATCGGGGTATGTAGCTAAACCAAGTGTTTTGAAGAAAAATCGTCTTCATATGCATACATTTGTAAATGGAAGAATCGTCAGAAATAATGAACTTAATAAAGCCATTAATGATGCTTACAATACTTATAAACATGAAGGATTTTATCCCGTTGTGGTTATTAATATCTTTGTTGATTCAACTTTAGTCGATGTTAATATTCATCCCACGAAACAAGATATAAAAATGAGTAAAATTGATAAACTAACAGATTTAATCTATCGAACTATTAAAGATACTTTATATAAAAATTTACTTATCCCGGATGCGATTACCCCAGAAGAAAAAGAAAGTAATTTTACCTTTAAAGAAGAGAGTAAAGAAAATTACAAGCCATATAACCATTCTTTCAGTGAACCAAGTGTTGCTATCAAAGATATTCCTGTCGAAATCGAACAACAACAATTAAATATTGGTTATGAAGAGTTAGAAGAACAAGTTAATGAAGAATTTAAACAATTAAAACTTTATCCCGTGGGACAAGTTCATAAAACTTATATTATTGCCCAAGATGAAGGTAATATGTATATTTTAGACCAACATGCGGCTCATGAACGAATAAACTATGAAATGATTACCCAAAAGTTTAAGGAAGCCGAAGTATTTGTTACGGATATGCTTATTCCTTTAATATTTGAACTTAATGCTGCTGATTATAAAATCTTTATGGAACGCAAGGATATTTTAACCGAATTAGGCTTTAAGATTGAAGATTATGGTATTAATACGATTGCGATAAAGGGACATCCAACTTGGTTAAAGAGTGGCTTTGAAGAAGAAAGTATTAGAACTATCGTGGATTTAGTTATTGCGAGTGACAAACAATTTGAAAAAGCCAAGTTTTTAGATAGTATGGCGAAAATGGTTTCTTGTAAGATGAGTGTTAAAGCTAATGAAGATTTATCATTTATTGAAATGGAACAATTGCTTAATGATTTAGTCAAATGTGATAATCCTTATAACTGTTGTCATGGCAGACCATCAATAATGAAATATTCAGCCTATGATTTAGAAAAAATGTTTAGGAGGGTATTATAATGGAAATTAATTTAAATGAATTATATAATAAAGGAAGAATTGATATTGATAGGGATATAATTTTAAATAATGTTGTCTCAAATGTTATCAAAGAAGTTAAAAATTTGCATATAAGTGGGTATCTTAAATATACTTTGAGTGAAGAAATTGAAATAAATTTAAATGTCACGGGGAAAATGATTATTCCCGATGCTATCACTTTAGACGATATTTCCTATGCTTTAGATTTCCCAATATATGAAATTTACGATGAAAATAGTGAAGATTTTCAAAAATTTATGAAAAAAAAGCAAAATATACTTGATATAAATGAAATTTTATGGGAAAATATTGTATTGGAAGTTCCCATTAGTTTAACTCATAACTCTGGGCTACAAGCTCATGGTGAAGGTTGGGAATTAAATGGAGATTCAAATAAATAGAATCTAAAATAAAAAAAATAGACTTAAAGGTGGTGAATAAATATGGCAGTTCCTTTTAGAAGAACTAGTAAAACTAAAAAAAGAATGCGGAGAACCCATTTGAAAAAAGAAGTTGGAGCATTAACTACTTGTCCTAAGTGTGGAGCAACTTTAAGACCACATCGTGCATGTACTAAATGTGGATACTACAAAGGTGAAGAAGTAATTAAAGTCGAAGAAGAAAGTAAATAATCAGTTTCAAACTGGTTTTTTATTTGACTTTTTATTAAATTATGATAAGATAATAACTACATATTAAGGAAGGGATTTAGATGGATTACGAAAAAATATTTATGCAAGCTGATGAAAATATGAAAAAAGTATTCATAGATTTTGTCTGGTATAATGAACTTCTTATGGCTGATAGTCCTACTAATATGGGTTATATAAGTCCTAAAAAAGTAAGATATTTGAGTTTATTTTTGGCTATTTTAAATAATCGTAATCTTTTAACTAATTGTCCTTTTACGGATAAAGAAATTGATAATATATTTTCTTATATTGGTTATAAAAATGTTTTACCTATTAATTTTATAGATGAAGAATTTAAAGAATATGGTTATTATGTTGACACATTTTTAGAATTTTCAAGTCTTTCTAGTTTGAATGGTATTGATATTAATCATTTGTTACGTGATTTACAAAAGGAAGAAATAGTTAAAAAATTTTTAAATTTAGTTAATAGTCCTAAAGAAAAAGGAAAAACACAAAATAATTATGAAAAATATATAACTAAAATGAATATTTCTAATATATCTATTATTAATAAGGCAATGTGTGTTTATCAAGCTTTAACTAAAAAAAATACTTTATATAATGATTCATATAATATCTTGAATTCTCTTTTTATAAGTATTGTATGCTATGCTAGTAAAAATTTGGCTAATATGG
This sequence comes from uncultured Bacilli bacterium, assembly GCA_947588765.1. Lineage (GTDB taxonomy): Bacteria > Bacillota_I > Bacilli_A > RF39 > UBA660 > Onthocola_B. The sequence goes on along the minus strand of CANPZG010000003.1, from coordinate 45,527 downwards.
GTTTAAATATTACGGATAGTGAAAATGCTAAATTAGTATTAGATTATTTTAATATTGATATAAAAGATTCTGTAACTAAAGAATATAAAGAACAAGTTTGGCCTAAATACGAAGGATTAATTAAGACTTTAGAATGGCAAGTTGATTTACAAAAATTAAAACCAATTGTTTATTTTTATTATATTTTTAATACCCAAAAATATAAAGAAATTTTAATTAATATTTATCAATATGTATTTAAAGACAAATGGCATGAAAAATATAGTGCTGATCAAATATTAGTTGATACTAGTTATATTAAATTTATGAATGCTTTGTATTGTAAAGTTGATTATCAAGAAGAAATTAAAAAAAATAACTTTGAAGAAGAAAAATTAGAAATAAGGGAATTAAAAGCAGAAAAGATAGCAGAGGAAAAATCGAAAGTTAAAACATCTCCTAATGCTAATTCTAAAAAGGGTAAAACTTCGAAGTTGTTAACCTATGGTTACTATTTAAATGAAGAAACTTTTTCATATAATCCAGCTGTAGGTAGAGATAGTGAATTAAAAGAGTTAGAAATTGATTTATTATTGCCGGAAAAATCAATTCTTTTAATTGGTAATGCAGGAGTAGGTAAAACCAGTATTGTTAAAGGTTTAGCTTATAATATCCAACAAGGAAATATTAATAATTATTTAAAAGATATCAAAATTCTTAAAGTAGATATCAATAATTTACTTGCAGGAACTAGATATCGGGGAGATTTTGAAGAAAAAGTAAAAAACTTAATTGAAGAATTAATAAAAAATCCTGATACAATTATGTATTTAGAAGAAATGCATACAACAATTGGTTTAGGCACTTCTGAAGGTGCCCCTCTTGATTTTGCTAATATTTTAAAATCGTACTTATCAGATGGTAAAATTAGAATTATTGGCGATACTACAATAGAAGAATATCATAAGTATATTTTAGAGGATAATGCTTTTCGTCGTCGGTTTAAAACAATAACTATTAAAGAACCAAATGATGTATCACTTTTAAAGATTATTAATAGTGTTTGTGATGTTTTAGAAGAACAATATCATATCTCTTTTGGTAACCCGGAAAGAAAGCAATTAATATTTCAAGAATTAATTAATTTAACCAAGGGTATGATTATGATTAAAGAAGATGGAATAAATGATACCAAAAATAATCCCGATTTAGTTTTAGATGTTTTAAAACTTATTTTTGCGTATGCTAAATACTATAATCACGAAGAAGTAGAAAAAAGTGATATATATGAAGGAATAATGAATGCTGAAGGAATATATGAAAGTCGAAAAAAGACCATTATTAATAAATTAAATTATCTTTTTGAGGCTAAAGTAGTTCCAAGTAAACATAAATTAATTCGGATTCCTCAAGATTTTGGAACAAAGTAGGTGGGTTATGGAAGAATATAATTATTTAACATATTTTGCAAAAATTGATGCGAGAATGCGTAATTATATCATATGTGCGATGCGTAATTATCAAGCATTAGATAAAAAAGGTAATAAATATCAAGATACAGAAAAGGTCTATATTTCTTTATTTCTTGCGGGTTTAAATACTAACTATGGGTTTTCGGAAATGATGAATAAAGCTTTTTGTAATAAACTTAATCCAGCGAATTTTTATGGTATTAAAGGTAGCCTTGATGATGTATCAATGATTAATCGCCATAAATATTTCCAAGTTTTTAAATCCCGTTTAATTTATTTAAGTAAGTTACCTAATACTTTAGAAGTTATACGAAAAGAAAACCTTTTTGAAGAATTAATTTTATATAATTTATTTTGTGAAGAGTTAACTCATTCTAATATCATAATTAAGTTATTTAAAGATACCTTTAGTGATTATATTCCTACCTATAATTTAATAAAAACTTATCTCGCTGGCGTAGTTAGTGAAAAAATAAATAGGTTAAATATTAGATATCGCATTCCCGAAGGAGCAAGTAATACTTTAAGTAAATATAGTGAGATATTAACTCAAAAAGATTATAGTCGTAATCCAGCGATTGGTCGAGAAAAAGAACTTGAAGAAATTAAAATTAATTTATTGTTACAAGAAAAATCTCTTCTTTTGGTGGGAGATGCTGGCGTTGGTAAAACTAGTATTGTTTATTCTTTAGCTAAAGACATCAAAGAAGGAAATGTTCCTAGTTTTTTGAAAAACTTAGAAATTATTAAGTTAAATATTAATGCTTTAATAAGTGGTACTAAATATCGGGGTGAGTTTGAAAATAGAGTAGAAGAAATTATTAGAGAAGTCCAAAATAATCAAGATATAGTTTTATATATTGAAGAGATGCATTCTATGGTTGGCTTAGGTAAAACTGAAGATTCTGGTCTAGATTTTGTTAATACTTTAAAACCTTATTTAGCAAATGGTAATATAAGAATAATTGGGGATACCACAAAAGAAGAATACACTAAATATATAAAGACAGATAATGCTTTTGATCGTCGTTTTAAAGTAATTGAAATAAAAGAACCAGCTAAAAATGATTTATTTAAAATTTTAGATTATGTTTTAGAAGAATTAATAAATAAATATCAAATCGAATTTAATTTTACGGATGCCGAAAGAAATATCTTATGGAATGAGTTAGTTAATTTAACTACTAATTCTTATGTAACTACGAAAGATGGCGTAACTAATTCGAAAAAGAATCCTGATTTAGTCTTAGATATTTTAAAATTAGCTTTTGCGAAAGCTGTCTATAGTGAAAAAAACGAGTTAACGATTGAAGATATTATTTATGCAATCAATGTTAATCCGGATATAAATGATTCTCGAAAAGAAGAAAAAATTAGAAATATAAAAAATAATTTAAAAAGAAATTCTACTTTAAAATTAATAAAAACTAATTCAATTGTGAAATAAATAGAAGTATGTTATATTATTTAAGGAGAGTGATTTTATATGAATAAAAGCGTTTATCAAAATAATCCTAATGAATGGATAGTTACTAATGAAGAAGGTGAAATTCGGTTAATTAAAACAAATGATATTTTAGATGGTGAAATAAAAAATATTTTGCTTAAAGAAGATGAATTAGAAACTTTAATGAATGAAAAGAATGATTTAATGCAAAAAATAGCAAAAATAAATAAAGATGATAAAGCAGCCAAAAAAGATAATTATTTGTTTTTAGTTTTTGTTGCTCTAACTATAATAATGTTTTTGGGTTTGTCATTTCTTAAAGGCTTTAATCCTGCAGATGAATTTATGATATGTGTAGCACTAGTCATACCAGCATCTTTATGCGCAATGTTTAAGGCAGATAGTATAGATACTTATGGTACTAAAAAAATTCGCAAAGAATTAATAAATGGTTATGAAAAAACATTGGCTAAATTAAAGGAAAGAGAACCAAAGTTAATCGATGAAATAAATATGTTAAAAGAGAAATACCATTTTATCGAAGAAAGTGGAGAATTAACATCCATTCCTGAAGTAAAAGAAAAATTAATAGAATCAGAAAAACAAAATGAATATAGTTTAAATAAAGATGACGAATTTCCTAAAAGAGTAAGAAGAAAAAACAGATAATAGAATTATATGCCCTTTTATCTGTTTTTATTTTGGTAAAGACAATTGACAAAAATACACCTTTTTTGTATACTTTAATTAAGTTAGGAATGATGTAGTTGAGGTTAAGATATAAGTCTACTTTATTTATTCTATTTATATTAATACTAGGTTGTTTAGCTTTAGGAGTAACCTATCATATTTATATGGGATATTTTTATGAAAAAGCTTTAGTTATTGCTGATGAGGCTTTAACTATTAATTATCAAAATGGGAATGATTTTAGTAATAAAAAAAATAAAACTTTAAAATTTATGGTTACAAATAATAGTACTGAAGAAGAATCTTTTTATATAAAATTAGCTAATGTGTATGCTTCTAAAGAAAAATATACCTTAAAAGGAATTGATGATGATTTAAATATTTCTAATGATTTAATATCTTCAATTGTGGTAAGTGAAGTTAAAATAGCAGCCAATACTACTTTGGCTTATGAATTAGAAATAACATCCGGTAAAGAAAGTTATCACGGGGAAATAATTGTAGCTAAGGGTTCAAAAGATAGTTCAACTTTCGCGGATATCATTAAAGATAATAGTAATATTTTAGATAATCCAACAACATCTTTTAAAGAAATTGCTTCATCTAATGAAGGATTAATTAAAAATGAAACAGAAGATGGCATAGTTTATTACTATCGGGGTAATATCACGAATAATTATGTAACATTCGCCGATAACTTATGGCGTATTGTTAAGATAAATGAGGATGGTTCGGTAAAAATAGTTCTTAATAATTTAATTGAAGGGAATAGTAGTTATGCCTCTGGTGATAAGTATGAATTTGATGGTTCCCAAATTCAAAGTTCTTTAAATGATTGGTACACTGTATATTTAAAAAGTTATTCTTCTAAAATAGCTAATCATAATTTTTGTAATGATTTAGTGATAGATGAAGGTAGTGAATATTATGCAGCTTATAATCGTTTAAATAAAAATTATATTCCAAATAATTCTTGCTTGGGAACTGTTGTAACCACTAATATTGGGTTACTTTCTGCTGATGAAGTTGTTATGGCTGGAGCGAGCACGGATGATAATAAAGAATATTACTTATATAATGAGGATATAAAAACGGATTATTATACGATGACGAGTGCTAAGAAAACTAGTAGTGGTTACTTCCCATATATCGTGGAAGTAAATGGGGCTTTATCATTTAACACTAATGCTAATCAATCTAAAGGGATTAGACCAGTTATTAATATTATTAAAAATATATCCGCAACTGGAAATGGAACGAAAGAAAATCCCTATGTTTTATTAGACATTTAGGTTATTTCATAGTATAATATACATTATATTTACACAACAATTGTAAATATACGATATTTGCCATTAACTATTTGACACTTTAATGGTAAAATAATTATGTGGTGGTTAAAGATGAAAATTTTTACAGATATTCTTAACTTTTTAAAAAGTTTAGCATTTGTCGATTATGTTTTCTTTTTTGCAGTTCTAGTGTTAATGATTTTAGTTATTACTTTATTTTATTTCATCAAAATTAATGATGATGTTTTAGAAAGTGATAAAAAGAAAAAGAAACCAAAAGAAGAAACCCAAGAAATGCAAATAGTAAAAGAAATTAATGAGGCTATAGCTCATGACGAACCACGGTCTAATATTGATTTTACAGATTATGAAAAAGACCAAGAAGAAAAAGCTATTATTAGTTATGATGAATTATTAAAACAAGATAATAATTATGAAATAAATTATGAAAAAGAAGAATATTTAGATGATTTATCCGTAAAAAAATTTGATTTAGATCATTTGGTAACGAGAAAAGAAACTGATGAAAAACCTATATTTAAAGGAAGAGTAATTAGTTTTGAAAAGGAGGAAGCTTTTTTACAAGCCTTAAAGCAATTACAAAATGGTTTACAATAATATGGGGGCATAATGAAATTTACAATTTATACTTTTGGATGTAAAGTCAATCAATATGAATCGAATATGATGAAGGAAAATTTGCTTCATCATAATTTTTCGTATGTTGAAAATCCACTTGATGCCGATATCTTTATCATTAATACTTGTACGGTTACGGATACGGCTGATAAAAAATGCCTAAAATTAGTTAAAAGATATTTACGAAATTATCCCGATAAAATAAGTGTCGTATTAGGTTGTTCTGTGCAAAATAAACCCGAAATGTATGAAAAGTTAGGTATCGATATTATTCTAGGAACTAAAGATAAGTCCAAAATAGCTGATATCTTAACTAACTATATCAAGGATAAAAATAAAGTAGTTTCAGTGGATAAATCTCGGGAAAAAGATTTTGAAGATATGGAAATATCTCAAGATAAACATGCTCGAGCCTTTATCAAAATTGAAGATGGATGTGATAATTTTTGTTCTTATTGCATTATTCCTTATGTTCGGGGTAGTGTTAGAAGCAAAGACCATATTACAGTTTTAAAAGAAGCTTGTGCTTTGGCCCAAACTCATAAAGAAATAATTTTAACGGGAATTCACACCGGGCATTATTTAGATGGCACTTATGATTTAAGTGATTTAATCGCGGATTTAAGTAAAATAGATGGTTTAGAGAGAATAAGAGTATCAAGTATTGAAGTAACAGAATTAAATGAAAAGTTTTTAAAAGTATTAAAAAATACGCCAAAGTTATGTAGCCACTTGCATATTCCATTACAAGCAGGTAGCGATAAAGTATTAAAACTAATGAATCGTAAATATGACTTAGCTTATTTTGAAAATAAATTACAAGAAATTAGAAATATTAGACCGGATATTTCCATTACAACGGATATTATCGTAGGATTTCCTAATGAAACGGAAGAAGATTTTAACGAAACTTTAATTAATGCCGAAAAGTTTGGTTTTAGTAAAATCCATGTTTTTCCTTTTTCACCAAGGGAAGGAACTGTGGCCGCTAAAATGGAAAATCAAGTTGATGAGAAAACTAAAAAAGACCGCGTAAAAAGACTAATGGCTTTATCTACTAAATTAGAGGATGCTTACTATCACAAATTTAAAGGTCAAGAAGTAGATATTCTAGTCGAAAAGCATGAAAACAATAAAAGTTATGGTCATACCAATAATTATTTAGAAGTAGTTTTAGATGAAGAATTAGAAATAGGGAGAATATATAAAAGAAAATTATGAACTATATAAAAGGAAAAATTCGCAATACTATCTACTATAATGAAGACAATGGTTATGTTGTTGCTCTTTTTCGTGTTAAAGACACTAATGATGAAGAAGCAAAAGAGTATTTAAATAAAACCATAACCGTAACTGGTAATTTAACCGAAGTTAAAATTGATTTAAATATTATTTTATATGGGGAATTTGTCAATAATGAAAAGTTTGGTAAACAATATCGTTTTACCCGTTTTGAAATTGATAAACCGACAACAAAAGAAGCTATTATTGAATTCTTAGCTAGTAATTTTATTGCTTCTTGTGGCGAAAAAACGGCTAAGAAGATAGTTGATTATTATGGGGAAGAGACTTTAGATAAAATAAAAGAAAGTAAAGATAATTTATTATGTATTGAAGGTATGAGTGAGTCTAAAGCCGAAAAAATATATAACTCCTTAATTAATTTTTCTAAAAGTAGTGATATTATTTTAGAATTCCAAAATCTAGGATTTACTATTGAAGAATGTTCCAAAATATATAATCGATTTAAAGACAGAATATTAGAAATAAAAAATGAAGATTTTTATGATATCAAAGAATTAATTGATTTTAAAAGAGTTGATAGCATATACATGCAAAACTATGGTGATAATGATATTAGAACTGATGCTTGCATAATTGAGGCCATGGAGCTTTTAACTTCTTCTTTAGGAGATACCTATTCTTTCACGGAGGAAATAATTATTTATTTACAAAAAGAATTTAATATTTATTTAGAAGAAGAAATTTTAGAAGAAAAATTAGCTAATTTAGTGGACCAAGGAAAAGTTATTCAAGAAAATAAAAGATATTATTTAAAAAAATATTATGAAGCGGAAAGTAATATAGCTCGTAATTTAAAAATAATTGATAGTATGCCTTTAACTAAAATTTCTGCGTTGGAAGAAAAACTTGCTAATTTAGAAAAACGATTAGGTATTACTTATAATGATGATCAAAAAAATGCTATTATTAGTGCTTTAAATAATAATGTTACTATTATTTCTGGAGGTCCAGGAACTGGGAAAACAACAATTATTAATGCGATTGTGGCTTTATATAAAGAAGAATATCGCTTGTCCCCTTATGATATTATGGAAACTATTGCTCTTTTAGCTCCAACAGGTAGAGCTAGTAAAAAGATGGCGATGTCGACTAATTTACCAGCATATACTATTCACCGTTATTTAAAATGGAATAAAGATCGAAATAATTTTTTCTATAATGAAGAAAATAAAACTCCGCATAAATTAATTATAGTTGATGAAGTATCTATGATTGATGTTAGTTTATTTTATGCTTTATTAAGTGGGATTAATATTAATGTAAAATTAATTTTAGTGGGCGATACTTTCCAACTCCCTAGTGTTGGTCCTGGCTATGTTTTAAATGATTTAATAAGTAGTGATTTATTTAATTATGCTCCTTTAAATATAATTTATCGCCAAAGTTCTAACTCTTATATTCCATATCTAGCTAAAGAAATAAAAAATGTTGATTTAAGTGAAGACTTTTTAACGAAAAAGGATGACTTTGCTTTCTTTCAAACTCCAGCGAGTGATATCAAGAAAACAATCGAAGAAATTATCCAAATAAGTCGCAAAAAGAATATCGATGAAAAAAGTATGCAAGTATTAGTGCCAATGTATAAGGGTGAAAATGGCATAGATAATTTAAATGTAATTTTACAAAATATATATAACCCTAGTAAAAGAAGTAAAGCCGAAATTATTTATGGCGATGTTATCTATCGGGAAAATGATAAAGTATTACAATTAGTTAATGACCTAGACCATAATGTTTTTAATGGTGATATTGGTTATATTGAAAGTATCGTGGCTAATAAAATAAAAATTAATTTTGATGGTAATGTTGTTGTTTATGAAAAGAAAGATTTAAAACAAATAAAACATGCCTATGCAATAACCATTCATAAGAGTCAAGGTAGTGAATTTGACCATGTTATCTTCCCAGTTTGTCATAATTATTACAAAATGCTTTATAATAAATTGGTTTATACGGGAGTATCTAGAGCTAAAAAATCATTAACGATGGTTGGGGAAGTTCAATCATTTGTTAATGCCGTTAAAAATAACTATGCTAATAATCGCAAGACTAGTTTAAAAGAAAAATTACTGCAAGTTTATAATGTATAAATCTAAAAATAAAATCCATACTATTTTTAGAGGTGTTTAGAAAATTGAAAAAAGCAATGGAAGTAATGGCTGGTATGGCCGTAGTAGCAATGATGGGTGGTGCAGCATATATGATGATGGATAAGAAAAAACAAGAAAAAGTAAATAAAATATTAAATAATGCTGCTGATGAAGCTAATAAAATGATGAAAAAAATGGATAAATAAATTGACATTAATGTTTACTTATTGTAAAATATTAAATTGTATTAACAGAAGTAACCCCCGACCGTTAACAGGGAAAATTAAAAGAGGGAACCCCAACCGTCAAAAGGGAAGATTAAAAGGTTAGGTATTAATTTTATATTAATACTTTTTTTATTAAAAAATTTAATTTATCTTCCTAATTCGACAATTTTTTCTTAAGTTATATGGTATAACATAGTTGGTGATACTATGAAAACATATTTAAAATTAGCAGTAGGAGCAGTATTAATTGGGAGTTTGTTTGCTTATCTTTTTTATCGCGATATTAAAAGTGAAGTAAGTGCACTAACTAATTCGAATAATGAATTATATTTATTTCAAGTTGGTGTTTTTAAAAATGAAGTTAATGCTACGGATTTAGCTAATAATTTAGCTAGTAAAATAATTTATCATAATGATGAATATTACCGAGTTTTTACTTGCCTAACTACTACGGAAGAAAATAAAGATAAATTAATAAAATATTATGATAAAAAGGAAATCGAATATTTTGTTAAAAAAATAAAAGATACTAAAATGATGGCTAATGATTTAAGTAATTATGAACAATTACTTAATAAAACAAATGAAGATGATGTTATTAATAAAGTATGTCAAAGTTCTTTAGATACATTTTTAAATTATTATGGAGCATAATAATTTATTATGAAAAGAAAAGTTAATATAATTTTAATAATTATTGTTTTAATAGTGTATATTTTTCGTAATAATCTTGATGCTTTAGTGATAAATAGTGATAGCATCTTAAAAGCTGAAATAGTAAGTAATCTAGAAAATGATAATTTAAAAGAAGAATTAAATAATATTCATACGGAAATTAATTTAGAAAAAATAAATAATGAATGTACTATTTCTAAAGTAAAATATCGTAATGTTTATAATTTTTTAGATGAGATAACTATTTATAAAGGATCTAAGGATAATTTAAAAGAAAAAAATGCTGTTTTTAATAATGAAGGATTAATAGGCATAATTACTAAAACGGAAGAAAATAGTTCGATAGTTCGTCTTATAACTAACAAAGAAACTAATATTTCGGTAAAAATAAATGAATCATTTGGGGTATTAAAAACAAATGATGGTAAATTAATCGTAAGTAATATTACTAATTATGAAAATGTTGAGGTTGGTGATAAAGTATATACTTCGGGTATAGGCCATTTAATTGGTAATATTTTAATTGGTACTGTAAGCGAAATTACGACTGATAATCTAGGAATTGAGAAAATTATTACGATTAGTCCTACTGTTAATTTTAACAAAATCAATTATGTCTATGTTGTAGGTGCCAAATGATATTTCTTTTAATTGATATTTTAATTTATAATTACACAGCCTTACCAAGTTTATTTTTTATTCTTAATTTAAATACCCGTGATTATTTAAAAGTATTGGTAGTTGGCTTATTTTTAGATTTATTAGTTTTACATACTTTATTTTTAAATACGATATTTTTAACCAGTATTTACTTATTAAGAAAATATTATCTCAAAATAAATTTAAATAATTTTTTAATTTATTATAGTTTTAATTTAATAATTATGCTTATTTATTATTTAGTAATGAATTTATCATTTAAATATATAAGTTTAAATTATCTTTTATTTATTATATTAATAAATAGTGTTGGTATACTTATCAGTTATAAATTTAGGAAGACAAGCATAGACTTAATTGGGTGATTTTGATATGGATGATGTTAGTGCTTGTCTTGAAAGTTTTAAGAAAAAAAGAAGAAATACTGGAACTTTAAAAATTAAATTAAAGAAGAATACATCCAAGAAAAGTATTTTTATAACCAAGATACTAGTAGCTATTATTGTCTTTTTAGGAAGCCTAATCTATATAAAATCAAGTAATCAAAATTTATTGTTATATAAAGAATATGTTTTTAGTGAATCTTTACCATTTACAAAAATTAAAAATGCTTATGAAGATTTATTTGGCGAAGTCATACCAAACAGTAATCAAGAAAAAACAGTTTTCAGTGGAAAGTTAATTTATAAAGAAATTACAGATTATTTAGATGGCGAAAAACTAACAGTTAATAATAATTCTTTAGTAAGTAATTTAAATGGGGGAATTGTTGTTTTCATAGGTGATAAAGAAGGCTATGGTAATACAGTAATTATTCAAGGGAATGATGGAGCCGATATCTGGTATGGTAACTTACAAAACATTTCTGTCAAGTTATATGATTATATTGAAAAGGAAACAACTATTGGAGAAACAATAGATGACACTTTATATTTAGTTATCAAAAAAGATAATGAATTTATTAAATATGAAGATTATCAAAATTAATGCTTTCACCATTTACTTTTTACTACTTTTCTTTTTTTGTGGCTTAATAAAATCGGCTTTAATTATTTTTAGTATTGTCTTAATTCATGAATTAGGGCATGTTTTTTTCTCATTTATTTTAGGTTACAAAATAGAAAAAATAACCATTTATCCTTTCGGAGGAGTAACAATAATTAATAAAGATCTTAATACTCCTATTAATAGGGAATTAATTATTGCTTTCGGGGGCATATTTTTTCAATTAGTTTTATATCTTCTTTTATTTATACCTATTTTTAGGGATATAACTAAAGAATTAATTTTTAAATATAATACCGCGATAATATTTTTTAATATGTTACCCATTATTCCTTTGGATGGAAGTATTATTGTTAATGCTTTAATTAATAAATTTTTTTCGTTTAAAATTTCTTACATTTGGCAGATTGTTATTTCTTGTATAGGCATAATTTTATTTTTAATAATAGATATTAGTAAATCACTAAATAATTATTTAATATGCAGTTTATTAATTATTAAAACAATTGATTATATTAAAAATTATAAATATATTTATAATCGATTTTTATTGGAACGATATTTAAAAAATTATGCTTTTAAAAATATTAAAAGTAATAAAGGAACTATTGATATTTTAAAAAAAGATACGTATCAATATTTTATTGAAGGAAAAAAGGCCATCAGTGAAAAACAAAAATTACAAGAAAGATTTGACAAAGATATAAGCAATAAACTATAATTAATTTAATAGTTGGAGGGTTTATGGAAACAAATATGGAAACAAAAACTTTAGAAGAAAAATTAACACTAGCAATAACTTTTTTAAATAGCTTAGGGTTAACCTTAGATAGTTTAGATAATAAAAAAAGAAATTTATTAAATAATTTAGATATGATAAAAATCTATAATAAGTATGGCTTTATTGCCGGTAATTTAGCCATTGATGATAAAGATTATATTCAAGTATTTGCTAAAGATAATGGTTTAGAAATTAAGGCTACCTATGGTAAAGATAATTTTGAAAGTCTAAGTTATCGCATGCTTAAATTAGGTGAAAGTATTTTAAAAGGAACATTTACGTTTGCTGAAGATCATATTGTATTAGATGCTAAATTTGATAATTTAATTGGTGATAGTTGGCATTTAGTAGTAGGTAAGGATAAAGATTTTAGTTATGAAAAAGTTAATAATAATGGGGAAAAGGAAAAATTACTTATAGCTCCTTTAAATATAAGGAATAATCCGTATTTAACTTATTCTTATTATTTTAAAGGAATGCAAGAAATAAAAGAACAAATAGTAGTAGATGATTACTATACAAAATATGATGGAACATTACTTATAGATAGAAGAGGTACGCAAGAAGTAACAATTGCTAGTAGCGCTTTCGATAAAGTCATTTATAAAGAAGAAGAGGAAGAAGAAAATATAATAAACCAAGTAGTAGATATAATGATTAAGTTTAATCCTAGATATTACGATATATTAAAAAATATTGAATTGGGAATGAGCGGCTGGTTACCTAAAATTTTATCTTTAGCGTTACCAGATTATGAAAAAAATGATTTAGAAACTTTATTTGGGTTCTCAATGGAAGATATTATTTGTCAAGATGAAATTAAAACTTTGATTAGAGAAAGGAAAAATTAATTATGAATGTAAATTATGAAGAAAGAATAAGACCGGGTATAATATTTTTAAATACTTTAGGTTTAAAATTAGATGTTAATAAAGAATGCAACAAATGGATAAATATTGGTAAGATTTATAAAGATGAAAAAGAAGTAGGTTATGCTTATATTACTTCTAACTATATTAATTTTAATGGCGAATACGATGGCTTTAAATTTAATGCTAATTATAAATTAAATAATCATGGAGAAGATGATGTTATAAATTGTCATCTTTTTAAAGATAATTATAAATTTTTGAAAGGTAATTATGAATATAATTTAGTATTTACAATTTGTTATCCTCTTAAAGGATTATGTTATGCTAGTGCCAAATTGCAAGTAATAAGTGATAGTCAAAAAAAAATAGAGTTAATTATACCAAATCAAAATAAACTTATTTTAGAAAGAATTGATAGAACTAAGTATAAACACATTAGAGATTATTATACTTTAAGCCAAGATGATGAAAAAATAGAATTTGACCATTTAACAGAAAATATAAATGAGAATTGTCAAACTAAAGCTACTGTTACCATAGAAAATAAAAAAATGCAAACTATTTTAGTTAAGGAATACAAAAATGGCAAAGATTATTCTATTAGAAATCACGATGTTACTACTAAAAATATATTTCATGATATGTGGCTTTATATCAAAGGCATTGATGTTGGTTATGATGTTCATTTTCTCGAATTGGATTACTTAACAAATGGTTTATTTTCACGTTTAGTAGCAGTTTGTATGCCCGAGTTAAATGATTTAGATTATTTTGGATTAACACATTTTTTAACTGGAGAGCAGAGTAAAGTAATATTTCAAAATAATATGGATAATATAAAGAAATTTTTAGATTCTAAAGAAGGGCTAACTTTAACTTTAAAAAAATAATTATATTTTGCTTGACAGAGGATATAAATTTATATAAAATTAAGTTGTTTAAAAGCGGTTTTACCAAACCAGTAAATAAATGGATTTATAAAGAAGTTTTACCAAACTAGTTAAAAAATGGGTGTATAAAGCGGTTTTACTATTCCAGTTAAAAATAGGTTTAAAAGGGATTGAAATTTTCAATCTTTTTTATTTTAATTTAATTAGTAATTTTATCTTTAATTAAAAAATAAAATATAAGGTATATTAGGCAAAAATTACTTAAAAGCAATTGACAAAGCCTAATATTTTTGATAAACTTAAATAGTTTTAAGTAATTTCGAAAAAAACCGCTCGAAAAAGGTTTTAAAAACATTACGTTACCTTAACGGCGCGTCTTAGTTAGGAGGTATGAAATGAAAGCTATATTTGAAACAGGTGGAAAACAATATTATGTATCTGAAAATGATAAAATATATGTTGAACTATTAGATGCTGAAGTTGGAAAAGATATTACTTTTGATAAGGTATTATTTGTTGATGGAAAGTCTGGTAATCCTTATGTTAATGGAGCCAGTGTTGTTTGTACAGTGGAAAAACATGGTAAAAACAAAAAAATAAAAGTCTTCAAATATCGTCCAAAGAAAAAATATCGTAAAACTCAAGGACATCGTCAACCATATACTTGTTTAGTAGTTAAAAAGATTAATGGTTAATAATGATAACAATTGAAGTTAAAAAAAATGAAATTAGTGTAAAAGGTCATGCTGGTGCTGATGAAAATGGGAAAGATATTGTTTGTGCTAGTGTCTCTAGTATTATCTATACTACGGTAAATGGCATCTTCAATATTGATAAAAGTGCAATTGATTTCGTGGATAATGAAAAATTACTTAAAATAACCATTTTAAGAAAAAGTACTGTCGTAACTATTTTACTAGATAATATGATTGGGTTATTAGAAAATTTAGAAAATCAATATCCTGAAAATATTAAAATTACTAAAAAAGGAGGAAAATAAATGTTTAAGTTATATATTAAGTTAGATATTCAACGTTTTGCCCATAAAAAAGGACAATCATCTACTGATAACGGTCGTGATTCAGCTGGTCGTAGACTTGGTGCAAAACTTGCTGATGGTCAAGTAGCTAAAGCTGGAGCTATAATTTATCGTCAAAGAGGAACAAAAATTTTCCCAGGTAAGAATGTGGGAATGGGAAAAGATCATACTTTATTTGCCTTAGTTAATGGTACAGTTAAGTATGAAAGAAGTGGAAAATCTCGTAAAAAAGTCAGTGTTTATGAAGCAGCTTAATCAACCTTTATTGGTTGATTTTTTTTATAAATTGATTGACTATAAAATTTGTTTTTGCTAAAATTAAGATAATTAATAAGGAGGATTTTGGTTATGACTCATAGTTTAGAGGAAATAAGTGAAAAATTTAAGTTAGGAATCTTTTCAAAAGATAAAAATGATGAAGAAATCAAAAAAGCTTTAGATACATTTTTGTATTACTTTGCTTTTCTTATAACAGATGATAGAAGTATAAAAGAAGAAAAATCGTATATAAAAAATCCAATTACTATTGAAGGCCAAAAGTTTTATGAAGAAGTTAAAGAATACAATAAATCTAGAAGGGAAATTTATATACATTTATTGAAAAGTCTAGATGAAAGTATTCATGAATTTTATAGGTGGGGAATTGCATTTATTTTTGGAAAAGATTCTAATGGTTTGCATCGTCTTGAAAATATGATTACCACTAACGATGTTTTAGACCGTTTTAATATTGATATTTTAACTTTGCTTTTTTCTGTTATAAATATTTGGGATGTTTTAGGCAAATTTGGCCTAGATAAAGAAGTTACAGAAACTAACTTAAAAGAAGGCAGTGGTTTTAATACTTTAAAAAAAGCATGGGTAAATGAATTAGGTTATAAAAAAGTTATACAAGATGATAAAGAAACTGTTTATACTAGAATCTTAAGTCCTAAATTTATCCAAAAATATAGTCCAGACATAAATAGAATGTATGAACTTTACTATGCTAATTATTCTAAATATAATTTTTCAACTTATCCTTTTCATGAATTAATTGTTCTTTTTCAAAATTCTATTTTATTAAATATTGATGTTGATGAATTATTAAAAAAATATTCTAATATAACTAGAGACGAAATTTTAACATTGTGTTTATATAAATTAGATATGAAGACATTTAATAGATATATAGAATTAATGAATAATTGTGATGCTAAAAATAAAAAAATGATTTTAGAATTTATAAAACCAATGAATTTATATTTTCCTTATCTTAATGAAGCATTTTATGATGATTTGCTTAATAAAGATAGTTATTATGGAGCTTTTAAAAGTGAGTTATTTGATGATCGCTATTTTTCTTATAATTTATATAATATGTTACTAAAAGGTGATTACAATAGAAAACATCATTATACTATTGATGGTAGTACTTATAATTTTCAAAATGATACCATTAAAACACTCTATTACGATACAGAAAAAAATTCTATTGGTGATTTATTACGGGAAAATTTTTATGACGGCTATTTTTACTATATTTTAAAATTTCAAACCTTCTTTAAAGAACAAATTAATGCTTTAGAGCAAATTTGTCAAAGAGAAGATGCAAGAAATATTTTATTATCTTTTTTAGAAATTAAAAAATTTATATTAGATAGTAAATGTAAAACTAAACTACATCTAACAACAAGAGGTAGAAGTCATTCGTGTGGATTTGAAAGTGGAACTAGTGATAGTGTATGGAAATATTCAGATGAAGGTTATATAAAATTTGATTATCAAGAATATCGAAAAGTTTTGATTTCTAGTTTGGAAAGTTCTAAACTTAAAGAGTTTTTTAAATATTGTCAAAAATATTTCAAAACTTATACTATGGATAAAGATTATGATAATAATGATGTTAGAGAATATATTTTAGAGTCATTAGAAAATATTGTTCATCCTAAAGAAGAAATAATGAACAAAGTTAGAAAAATATAATGTTAACTTTTATTTAATTGGTTTAATTATGGTATAAATAATATAATATAAGCACAGTAGCAAATATGATAATAATTGAAATTTAATTTATGTCATTAAAGAATTATAGATGAAAAAATAATCAAGAAAATACAAATTGAAGAATATTTATATTTAATGAAAGTTAAAGGAAAACAAAATGATTGAAATTAGAAAAATAAATAATCCTCATTTTAAATGTCAAGATATTGAATATAAAAATAAAGATAATAGTTTATACATGACTTATGGGGGAAATGGTGATTTATATTGGCATATAACAGGTAAACATTCTAAAATTGAATTTCCTTATGTTTATTATGATTTTGTAATTACCAAAGAAGATTATGATTTATATGAAAAATTTAGAGATTTATATAATAAAATATTTTTTTATAAATCTAAAATAACGAATTTTGAATTAGAAAATCGTTGTTGGCGTAACATAGCAGATTATAAAAAAGTAATTGAGGAAGAAAAAAGATTATTTTTCTTCGAAAGAAGTAAATTAGTTTTTGATGATAAAATAATTTGGTATAGTGAAGATTGTATTAAAGATGAAGGATGGGATAATGAGTTTCCTCCGAGTTGGGTTATAATTAAACCAATAGTTGATGGTATGTTGCTGCAATTTAAAGTAAAAGTAAAAAAAGAAGAATCTTTAAAAGATTTTATTCCCGATGTTACCATTCGTTTTTGTAATGATGGATGCCGGTATCGTCCATTCAATGGACCATTCATGGAGTTATATAATGAGATGATGGAATATGATGATAATTATCATCAAATGCATATTGAAGAATATATGTATTTAACAAGATGGAAATAAAACTCTTAACTTCTCTTGCAAACTTTTGGGAACTTTTATATAATAACAATATAAAAAGTTGGTGATAAAAATGTTTGTTGATGAAATTGTCATAAAAGTTATTGCAGGTGCTGGGGGAGATGGATGTACTTCATTTCGTCGTGAAAAATTTGTTCCTATGGGGGGACCAGATGGTGGCAATGGTGGCAAAGGTGCCAGTATAATTTTTAAAGTAGATAATAATTTAAAAACTTTAATTGATTTTAGTTATAAAAAAATAATTAAAGGGGAAAAAGGAATAAATGGTAAAGGTTCTAATAAATATGGAGCTAATGCGGAAGATATTTATTTATTAGTACCAGCAGGTACAACAATTATTGATAATGAATCAAATACTGTTTTAGCGGATATGACTCAAGATAAAGAAGAATTTGTTGTTGCTTTAGGTGGTCGTGGCGGACGTGGTAATAAAGCTTTTGCGACGCATGATAATCCAGCACCAAAATTTAGTGAAAAAGGGGAACCGGGCGAAGAAAAAACAATTAAATTGGAATTAAAAGTTTTAGCCGATGTCGGTTTAATTGGTATGCCTAGTGTTGGTAAGAGTACCTTATTATCCCAAATATCCGCTTCAAAACCTAAGATTGCGGCATATCACTTTACGACTTTATCACCAAATCTTGGGGTAGTTCGTCTTAAAGATTATCGTTCCTTTGTTATGGCTGATTTACCGGGTTTAATTGAAGGCGCTAGTGAAGGCGTAGGTCTAGGCACAAGCTTTTTGAAACACGCGAAAAGAACAAAGATACTAGCCCATGTTATTGATATGGCAGCTACTGAAGGAAGAGATCCAATTAAAGACTATAAAGTTATTCGAAAAGAAATTGAAGAATATGATGAAAAATTAGCTAACAAAATGGAAGTAATTGTGGCTAATAAAATGGATGTTGCTTCGTCAAATGAAAATCTAAAGAAATTTAAAGAAAAATATCCGGATAAATTAATCTTCCCAATAAGTTCGATTAATAATACTGGAATTGAAGCTTTACTTACAACTTTAATGGATTTACTAGAAGAAATACCTGATGAAAATTTATATAATCTCGATGTCGAAGAAAAAACTTATACTTATGAAGATGATAAACCATTTAAAATTCATAAAGAAGATGATATTTGGATTGTTGAAGGTGAAAAAATCGAAAAACTATTTAAAATGACTAGATTCGAGGAAGAAGAGGGAGTTTTAAGATTTGCGAGAAAACTTAAAGGTATGGGTGTAGATGATGAATTAGAACGTCTTGGAGCAAAACCAGGTGATGAAATTCAAATTATGGATTATATTTTTGAATTTAAAGGTTAACTAGTATTTGTCTATAATACTAGTTTTTTGTTGAAAAAATTATAAGATAATGTTATTATTTTATTGTAAGGTGAGGATATATGAATAAGAGAACAAAAGTAATATTATTAACTTTTTTAGGAACATTAATTGTTGCAATATTATCTTTAAATGCAACATATTCCTATATGAAGAGTAAAACAAGTGGTGATAAAAATACTGATGTAAAGGTTAATAGTTGTGCTAAGATTTCATTAAAAGAAAATAGTAATACTATTAATTTAACAAATATGTATCCTATGGATGATGAAATGGGATTACAAACGGACGCCTATGATTTTACAGTATCAAGTACATGTGATAATTACGTTGGCTTTGATTTATACTTAACTACTTATGAATCAGAAATAGATGATGGTACAATTAAATTTGCTATAACAAGTAAAAATGATACAGTTTTGGCTAGTGATATATTAACAAGTATGCCTGATGGAGAAAAAGATTTAACTGATGCCGAAAAAAATCAATTAAATAGTGGTGTAACAAAAGGTTATAAAAAGATATATAAAGTATTTACAAATAATATTCCTTTAAAAGGAGAAAGTGAATATAAATTACATATATGGCTTGATAGTAGCAAGACAGAAAATGTTCCAATGAATCAAAGCTTTAAAATAGGAGTTTCTGTTAAATCTTTTGATAGAGTTGAAAGTATGGCTGAATATTTAATTAATAAGAAAGATGATACATTACTTTATCATAATGGAACGATAAAAATAGACGGACAAATAATGGATGCCGAAGACTATTCATATCGCTATAGTGGTGGAAATGATGTAGTAAAAAACAATTATGTTTGTTTAGACGGTGTAACTACTGAAGGCGCTTGTCAAAATGGAGATATGAATCTTTATCGTATTATTGGCTTATTTAAAAATGATGAAAATTTATATGAAATGAAACTTATTAAGGCTAAGGAAGCAACTAAGGAACAATTAGGGGATTCAGCAATTATTGGAGGTGCGTATATAGGTCAAAATAACTATTATGCTTTTAATAACTCTCTTCCAAATGAAGAAAAGAATATAAATTCGGATATGTGGGAAGAAAGTAATCTAAATAAAATGAATCTTAACAATTTTTATTTAAATTATTTAACCTCAAATGTTGCTGGACTTGTAAACCATATTTCAAATAATATTTGGGTAGTTGGTGGTATAAGTGAATTAGGAAATGCCAAAGTCACATATGAAAATGAATTGGGTAAAAATAAAACTACTACTAATGGTAATTGTTATACTCAAAAAAGTAAAACTTTAATAATTAATACTAAAAGATTATGCAATCAAGTAAATGATCTAACATATATAGCAAAAATAGGATTAATGTATAAGAGTGATTATATGTATGCTACCACATCAAATAATTGGAACGAGTCATTCCTTAATTATGAAATTGATAAGATAATTGATAATAATTGGTTATATGAAGGCCTTGTGGAATGGACTATTTCTCGTACACCGCGTGGAACAGATTCATATGTTAATAGATACAAAAATTATGTGTGGACAAGTAATAGTCATACAGTAACGTCTGATGCTGTATCTGTTAGACCTACCTTTTATATTACTGCATCAACTAAAGTTAAAAACAGTATTGATACAATTGGTACAATGGAAAGTCCATATCGTTTAGATTTATCATAATTAGTAAAAGTGGGAGAAATATATGTATACATATTTTAAAGGAATAGTTACTGAAATTGAAGGTAATAATATAACTGTTGATTGTAATGGAGTTGGGTATAAAATATATGTACCTAACCCTTTTAGTTATAATATAGATAATGAATATAAAGTATATGTTTATACTAAGATAAGTGAGGATGATGTATCTTTATTTGGATTTAAAATAAAAGAAGAATATGAATTATTTTTAAAACTTATTTCGGTTAAAGGATTAGGTCCTAAATTAGCTTTACCAATTATAGCTACTGGTTCTATCAATGGTATAGTTGATGCAATAAATAGAGAAAATATTTTATATTTAACTAAATTTCCTAAAATTGGTGAAAAGTTAGCTAAACAAATTATTTTAGATTTAAAAAATAAAATTAATATTGAAGGTAATGTTGAAGAAGAAAATAATAATACTGAAGAATTAATGAGTGTTTTAGAAAGTTTAGGATATAAATTAAGTGAAATTAAAAAAGTAATTCCTTCTGTTAATCCAAGTGAAACATTAGAAAATCAAGTTAAAGAAGCATTAAAATTAATGCTAAAGTAGGTGAATATGAAGAAAAATGGGTTTACCCTAGTGGAATTATTAGGTGTTATTACAATTTTAGCAATTGTGGCTGTTTTAGGTTCATATAGTATTTCAGAAGTATCCAAAATAATTAAAACTAATCTTTGGAATAATAAGATAAAATTAATTGAAAATGGTGCGGCTTCTTTTGGAGAAGATAATCGTTATTTAATGATGGCGGATGGAACTAGTAAATGTACTTTCATGGAAAGTGAAGGCGAAGAATCATATCATTGTTTAGAAATTACGATTGATTATTTATTAAAAAGAAATTATGTTACTACTGATGATCGAGATAGTTCAGATAATAAAGTAATGATTAATGATGTAACTGGTGAAAGTGTAAATGATAAAATAGTCTATATTTGGCTAGAAAATAATATTGTTTATGCCAAATATGGTGGTTAAATGGTAAAAATGTGTTAAAAGTGAACAATTTAATTGTTTACTTTTTTATTGCATGATAAAATAATTATTGGAGGATATTATGGAAAAGTATGTTTATATGTTTCATGAAGGAAACAAAGATATGAAAAATTTACTTGGTGGTAAAGGTGCTAATCTTGCCGAAATGACAAATATTGGCTTACCAGTACCTCAAGGATTTATCATTACAACTGATGCTTGTAACGAATATTATAACAATAATGAAAAAATTGCCGATAATATTGTTACGGAAATCAAAACAAAAATAAGTGAATTAGAAAAATTAACTGGAAAGAAATTTGGTGATTTAGATAATCCCCTTTTAGTTAGTGTCCGTAGTGGGGCAAGAGTAAGTATGCCAGGAATGATGGATACTATTCTTAATCTAGGTTTAAATGATGAAATTGCGGAATCTTTTGCGAAAAGAAGTAATAACAAAAGATTTGTTTATGACTCATATCGTAGATTTATTCAAATGTTTAGTGATGTTGTAAAGGGATACTCAAAGAAAAAATTTGAAGAAATTATCGATGAAGTAAAAAATGAAAAAGGTAAAAAATTAGATATTGAACTTGATGAAGATGACATGGTTTATTTAACTAAGAAGTTCAAAGAAGAATATAAAAGAAATGCTGGTGAAGAATTTCCTCAAGATCCATTTGTGCAATTAATTGAAGCAGTTAAAGCGGTATTTAGAAGTTGGAATAATGAAAGAGCAATCTATTACAGAAGACTAAATGATATTCCAGGTTCATGGGGAACGGCTGTTAATGTTCAAGAAATGGTTTATGGTAATACGAACGATAACTCTGGTACTGGTGTAGCATTTACCAGAAATCCAGCTACCGGCGAAAAGAAAATTTTTGGCGAATACCTAATTAATGCGCAAGGTGAAGATGTTGTTGCAGGTGTTCGTACCCCTGCGGAAATTGATACTTTAGCTAAAGTTATGCCAGAAGTATATCAAGAATTTGTTAATATTGCTGAAAAGCTTGAAAATCATTATAACGATATGCAAGATATGGAATTTACAATTGAAAATGGTAAATTATTCATTTTACAAACGAGAAATGGTAAAAGAACGGCTACAGCTGCGGTTAAAATTGCGGTTGATTTAGTTAAAGAAGGTCGTATTAGTGAAGAAGATGCCGTATGTATGGTTGACCCTAAACAATTAGATGCTTTACTTCATCCTACATTTAGCGAAAAAGATTTAAAAACCAAGAAAGTTATAGGTCAAGGTTTGGCGGCTTCACCTGGGGCTGGTTCAGGTAAAATTTATTTTGAATCAAGTAAAGTTATTGAAGCGAAGAAAAATGGTGAAGAAGCAGTTTTAGTTCGTTTAGAAACATCTCCTGAAGATATTGAAGGAATGAATTCAAGTGAAGGAGTACTTACTATTCGTGGTGGTATGACTAGCCATGCGGCCGTTGTTGCTCGTGGTATGGGTATTTGCTGTGTATCTGGAGTAGGAGACTTTACTTTAAATGAAGAAGAAAAAACTTTAAAAACAAAAGATGGTTTAGTTTTACATGAAGGTGATTATATTTCTGTTGATGGAACTACTGGTAAAGTTTATGAAGGAAAAATTGAAAAAGTTGCTGCGACGATAAGTGGTGATTTTGAAACCTTTATGTCTTGGGCTGATAAAGCAAGAACTTTAAGTATTAGAACTAATGCTGATACTCCAAAAGATGCGAAACAAGCAAGACTTTTTGGAGCTGAAGGAATTGGCTTATGTCGGACAGAACACATGTTTTTTGAAAAGAATAGAATATTTAATTTTAGAAAAATGATTTGTGCAACAACAGTGGAAGAAAGAGAAAAAGCTTTAGAATTAATTTTACCTTATCAAAGAGAAGACTTTGAAGGCTTATTTGAAGCTATGGCTCCATATCCAGTTATAATACGTTATCTTGATCCACCTCTACATGAATTTTTACCTAAAACTGATGAAGAAATTAAAGAACTTGCGAAAGATTTAGGTAAAAAAGAACAAGAATTAAAAGATGTTATTGCATCACTAAAAGAATTCAATCCAATGATGGGGCATCGTGGTTGTCGTTTAGCAGTGACATACCCAGAAATAGCTAAAATGCAAACAAGAGCGGTAATTGAAGCAGCAATTAACGTAACTAAAAAAGGTACAACTATTGAACCAGAAATAATGATTCCGCTTGTTGGTGATGTTAATGAATTAAAATATGTTAAAAATGTCGTTGTCGAAGTAGCTGATGAACTAATTAAAGAATCAGGCTTAGATATTAAATATCAAGTTGGAACAATGATTGAAATCCCAAGAGCAGCTCTTTTAGCCGATAGAATTGCTGAAGAAGCAGAATTCTTTAGCTTTGGTACTAATGACTTAACGCAAATGACATATGGCTTTAGTCGTGATGATGCTGGTAAATTTCTAGGTTCTTATTATGAAAAGAGAATTTTTGAATCTGATCCATTTAGTCGTATTGATGAAGATGGTGTTGGTAAATTAATGGAAATGGCAGCTACACAAGCAAGAAAAGTTAGACCAAATATTTCTTTAGGTATTTGTGGTGAACATGGTGGAGACCCTGCCTCAATTGCTTTTTGTCATAAATTAGGATTTAATTATGTATCTTGTTCTCCATATCGAGTTCCTATTGCCAGACTTGCTGCTGCTAGAGCTGCAATATTAGAAAAGAAGAATAAATAATAAAATCTGAATATACTATTAATGTACTATTTGACATTTTCTTAAAAATATAGTATATTTAAATTGCACTGAAAAGTGTGTAAATGTTTCTCGCTTCTGGATGGTGCGACTAATAAATGATTCCAGGCGACAATGTTTTTCGCTTCCAGGTGGTGCGACTAATAAATAATCCTGGTTGAAAATGTAAGATAACTTCATTATTTGATGGAGTTTTCTTTTTATTTATGATATATTATCTAAGGAAATGACGACAATGCAAATAAAAACAGGCTATTTATATCATATCAAAGATGAATATTTTGATATCGTTAACGATGAAAGTTTAATGCAAAATCATGAAAGAGGAAAAAAAAGGCCAACATATTTTACAATAAGAGATGATAATATATTATGGTTTATTCCGGTGAGTTCTAAAGTAATTAAATATCAAAAGATAATTGATAAAAAAATTGAAAAATATGTTTTTTGTAATACAATAATAATTAGAAAGATTGCTAATGAAAATGCGGCTATATTATTACAAAATGCTTTTCCAACATTAGAAAAATATATTGATCACGTTCATACTATTGATGGGGTACCATTAAGAGTCCCAACAGATTTGCAAAATGAAATTAAAATTTTATTTAAAAATATGATAGGATTAAAGAAGAGAGGTACAAATTTATTTTTCACGGATATAGATAAACTAAAAGAAAAAATGTTAGAAGAAAATAAAATGAAATGTAAATAAATTATAGAATCACAAAATTCTTTTTTGCTGAAATTAAAAATACAAAAAAATTTATTATAATAAATATTTAGGACTAAATTTACTTCATCATTTGATGAAGTTTTTTCGACAAATTTTTTAACAAATTTAAAAAATTTCACTCAAAAAAAAGGAAATCAAGGGGTAAGGGGAAATATATATAAGTGAAGGGTATAAGAAAATAGCATAAAAAATTCTAATTTTAAAAGGAGGAAAGATGCAAGAATTTTTTAGAAAAATAATTAATAATAAATATGTTGCTATAATAATAGATAGTATTTTATTTATTGTTATTATAGTTTTACTTATATGTGTAATAATAAAATTACATAATAGAAATAATAAAGTTGAAGAAAATCTAGTTGTTGAAAAAGAAGATGTTGAAGAAATTAATACTCTAGCTAAACTAAAAGTTAATGTTAAAGGTGAGATTGCTAATGCTGGAGTTTATGAATTAGATGAAGGAAGTACCATTAATGATTTAATTAATTCTTCTGGTGGTTTAACTGATAAAGCGAATATTAAAAATATTAGTTTAAGTACACTTTTAACTGATGAAATGTTAGTTGTTATTCCAAGTATTAATACCAGTAAAGAAACTAATAAAGAGGTTACAAAAGTTGAAACTCAAAAATCAACTACTAATAATCAAGATACATCAAAAGAAGTAGAAAAAGGTAAAGTAACTATTACGAGTAAATATGAAGAAAGTACATCATCAAAAACGGAAAATACTGAAAATAATACTCCAATAGTAAGTGAAAGCCAAACAGATAATGAAATTAATGATGACACTGTAAAAGAAGATGAAGTAGTTATTGTAAATATTAATACAGCAACAATTACTGAACTAACTAAATTAAATGGCATAGGGGAATCTAAAGCTCAAGCTATTATTGATTATCGTAATGCTAATGGACCATTTAAAGCAATTGAAGATATCTTAAATGTCAAAGGTATTGGAGAAAAAATATATGACAAAATTAAAGAATTTATTACTGTTTAATAAATTCTTTATTGTCTTATTAGTATTTATAATTATTTATGTTTTAGTATTTACTAAATTTATTGTTTATCAATCAAAATATAATATTAATGATACTTACTTTGAAGGTAAAATAACTAATTATGCTATCAATGGCGATAAATTATCTTTAGATATTAAGGCAAAAGAAAAACTCAAAGGAACATATTATTTTAAAACAAAAGAAGAAAAGGAATATTGGTTAAATAATATATGTATTGGGTGTTCTATAAATATAAATGGAACATTAACTGAACCAAGTAATAATACTATTCCTAATACTTTTAATTATAAGAAATATTTATATAATAAAAAAATATACTATACAATTAATATATCTAATTTTAAGGTAAATAAAGATAATAATATTTTAGCTAAAATTAAAGATTATTTTTATAAAAGAACTAATAAGTTACCTAATAGTGATTATTTAAAAATATTTATTTTAGGAGATAAAAGTTTGATTAGTAGTGAAGATTACAATGAATTTCAAATTAATGGCGTAAGTCATCTATTAGCTATATCAGGAATGCATATTGGTATTTTATTAAAAATACTAGATATGTTTTTAAGTAAAATGAAATTAACTAAGAAAACTATTGTGATTTCTTTAATATTGTTTTTCTTTGCTTTCTTAACTAACTTTGCTTCCTCAATACTTAGAGCTGTATTATTCTACTCTTTACTTAATATTAAAAAAATATTTAATTTAAAAATAAGTAATTTTAAAGTATTGCTTTTAACTGCTGGTATTTTAATAATTATTAATCCTTTTATTATCTATGATATTGGTTTTATTTATTCTTTTGTAATAACTGGTGGTATTATTTTAAATACTAAACTAATAAAAGGTTCCTACTTAAGACAATTATTCACTTTAAGTCTAATATCCTTTTTATTTAGTTTACCAATAACCATTAGCTTAAATTATGAAATTAATTTAACTAGTATTATTGCTAATTTAATATTTGTTCCTTTTATTTCATTAGTTGTTTATCCTTTAGCGTTATTAACTTTTATTTTTACTATATTTAGTCCCATATTTAATGTTTCTTTAAATATATTATCATTCTTTAATCATTTCTTTGATAAATTAAGTTTCTTAATTGTTATGTCTAAAATGAATATAATTTTAATTATTCTTTATTATCTGTTTTTACTTTTAAGTTTTAAAATAAAGAAATTATTTATTGTGGTATTATTAATAATTATTCTAAATAAGTTTATTCCTAAAATAGATAGTAGTTATTATATTTATTATTTAGATGTCGGACAAGGTGATTCAGCAGTTTTAATTAGCTCTCATCAAAAAGAAGTAATTATGATTGATACCGGAGGAAAGATTACTTATGAAAAAGAAGACTGGCAAAAAAGTACTAAAAGTTATAATTTAAGTGATAATACCATTAAGTTTTTAAAAAGTTTAGGCATCTCAAAAATAAATAAATTAATTATTACCCATGGAGATAATGATCATGGAGGAGAAGCTTTAAATATTATTAATAATTTTAAAGTAGAGAAAATAATATTGAATAATAATGGTTTTAATACTTTAGAAGAATCTCTAATTAAAACAAATAAAGTTACTAAAACAATAACTAGTTCTAATTTTAATATGTATAGTTTAAATAATTATGTTAGTGAAGATGAAAATGAAAGTAGTTTAGTTTTATATTTTGAAATCAATAATTATGGTTTTCTTTTCATGGGTGATGCTCCTAAAATGGTGGAAGAAGAAATAATTAGTAAATATAAATTAAATCCTTTGGTATTAAAAGTAGGCCATCATGGTTCGAATACAAGCTCTAGTTCTAAATTTATTAATACAATAAAACCTACTTATTCTATTATTAGTGTAGGCAAAAATAATCGATATGGGCACCCTAATGAGGAAACAATTACTAATTTAAGTAATTCTAAAATATATCGGACTGATATTGATGGCACAATTATGTTTAAGATTAAAAATAATAATTTTAAAATAAATACTTATGCACCATAATACTTGCCTATACTTTTAAATTTTAAATTCATAAAATATAATACATTAATTAATGTTTATATAGATAAAGGGGTCTAAAGCTTTAGATCCTTTTTTGTTGTCAAAAATTGTTAAATTTAAATATATTACTTGACAGAATATATATATATATATAATGATATCAGGAAAAATAGAGGTATTTGAATAATGAAAAAGAAAAATATTTATATGTGTTTAGGATTAATTTTAATTTTAGTTTTGTCTCTTGGATTAGTGTATCCAAAACAAAAAGAAAATGAAAAATTAAAAAATAATATAAAAGGATTAATAAGTTATTATATTGAAAAAAATAATAATGTATACGAACAAACAACAAAAAGAAATTGGCCAACTGATGGTTATGTGTTAAACAAAGTAAAAAGTAGTTGTGAAAATGATTCAATTTTAAATTGGGTAAATAACAAAGTTCAAATTACTGGCAATAAAAGTGATAAATGTAACATTTATTTTGATAAAAAAGAAAAAAATTTTGAATATACAAATAGTATTCAAGAATTTATAGCACCTATTGATGGGACCTATAAATTAGAAGTATGGGGTGCTCAAGGTGGAGCAACATATAGCGCAATAGAAGTAGGAGGATTAGGTGGTTATGCATCTGGTGAAATAGATTTAAAAACAAATGAAAAAATTTATATAGTAGTTGGTGGACAAGGCGAATTTTATAATGGTATAGGAGCAGCAAATCAACGTGATTATCAAGGGGGATACAATGGAGGTGGTATTGGTGGTTCAGCCTATAAAGGCCAATTTGCATTTGCCGGTGGTGGAGCTACTCATATTGCAAGAGTAAAGGGGTTGCTTTCTACATTAAAAGATCAACAAGATCAATTAATAATTGTTGCTGGTGGAGGAGGTGGAAATGGTGGTACTAACTCAAGTGCTTATGGTGGCTCTGGAGGTGGTTTTCAAGGCATGAATGGAATAAACTCTGCATCCCCATATATACAATTTTATGGTACTGGAGCCACACAAGAAAAAGGGGGAGATGATATTTATTTTACAAATGATGTAGCTTTAGGTACTTTTGGCCAAGGTGGTAAATATTATATAGATGCACTGGAAGAAGCTAACTTTTATGGTGCTGGTGCCGGCGGTGGCGGTGGCTACTATGGTGGGGGTGGTAGCTCAAGAGGCCATGCTGGAGCTGGAGGTGGTTCTGGATATATAGGTAATCCTCTTTTAAAAAATAAAGTCATGTATTGTTATAATTGTACTGAAAGTACTGCTGATGATACTCGAACCTATACTACCAATAACGCTAGTGAAAGCCCAATAAGCCAGTATGCCAAAAGAGGCAATGGTTATGCTCGAATAACTTATCTAGGCAAATAATTTAAATATTATTTGCTTTTTAGTTTATGCTTTTTATGATAAAATAATTATTAAGGAGTACATATGAATAATTATTTAATATCATCTGAAAGTTATCGTTTAATTGATAAAGAAATTAAAAAAATTGTTAAAAATAACGATTATTTTGTTATGAATTTAAATAAAGTAACTTTAGAAGATATTATAAAAGAAGCTAATTATTTTTCTTTTGATAATAATATAAAATATATTGTGGTAAGTAATGCAAGTACTTTTGGTACCGCTAAAATAACGGATAAAGATAATGATTTATTAGTTAGTTATTTAAATAAACCTAATCCTAATACAGTAATAATATTTACCACATTAAATGGTATTGATTTAAGAAAAAAAATAACGAAAATGATTAAAGATAAATACACATTAATTAATATTTTACCATTTAATTATCAAGAAAAAGATGATGCGATAACTAATTATGTTAAAGAAAATGGTTTTACCATTGATACTAATGCTAAACAATATATTTTAAATAATACGTCATCTTTAGATATGATTTATAATGAGTTAGATAAAGTATTTTTATATTACAATAGTAAAATTAATATTAAGCTTGAGGATGTTAAAAAAATAGTTGGTTCACTAATAGATAATAATAATTTTCATTTTGTAAATGCGGTGATTGTTAAAAATTTACAAGAATCATTAAAACTTTATAATAATTTAAAAGTATATAAAGTCGAAAGTTTAGCTTTAATAAATTTACTGGCTCGGGAATATAGATTAATGTATTATTTAAAAAGATATCAAAGTAAAAAATTGCAAATTAGAGAAATAAGTAAGAAGTTAAGTTTACAAGATTGGCAAGTAAATAAGCTATATCAAAATAGTTTAGCCTATACGGAAGAAGAACTTTTATCTAATATAAAGAAGCTTGCTAATGTTGATATTGGCATAAAAACTGGAGCTTTAGATAAAGATGTAGCCTTAATAAGTTTCTTAGTTGATGTTTGTGCGTAAATATATGACGATATTTCTTGCTAAAAATAAAAGATTATAATATAATAAGGTCAGTTTGAAAGAAGGTATATAAATGAAAAAAAATGTTTTTGAAAAAGAAGTTAAATTAGAAAAAGAATGGTTAGAATGTTTAGATAAAACTTTTGTTAAAAAATCTAAAGATGCTAAAGTTCCAGGATTTAGAAAAGGAAAAGTACCTAAAGATATTTATATTAAAAATTTTGGGATAGAATCATTATATCCAGATGCAGCGAATGATGCGATTCAAGTTGCTTATCGCAAGATTTTAGATGAAGAAAAGCTAGTTCCTATTATTGAACCTACAGTTGATATTACGGGAATTAGTGATACTAATATTATCTTAAAATTTACAATTATTACGCATCCAGAAGTAACTTTAGGGGAATATAAAAATTTAGGATTAAAGAAAGATAAAGTAACTGTTACGGCGAAAGAAGTCGATGATGAAATTGAACATCTAAGAATACATATGGCTGATATCATTACAAAAGAAAATGGCGAAGTTGCGGTAGGAGACACAGCAGTTGTTAGTTTCAAAGGTTATGTTGATGGTAAAGAATTAGAAGGTGGTAGTGGTGAAAACTTCCCACTTGAAATAGGTTCTCATTCATTTATTCCTGGTTTTGAAGAAGGACTTGTTGGTTTAAAAGCAGGGGAAACTAAAACTTTAAATTTAAAATTTCCAGAAAATTATGTCGAAGATTTAAAAAATAAAGATGTTAAATTTGAAGTTACAGTTAATGAAGTAAAAACTCGTAGCCTACCAGAAATTAATGATGATTTCTTTAAAGATTTAGGTTATGAAGATGTTAAAACACTTGATGACTTAAAGAAAAAAATTAAAGCTGATATAACTCATGAAAAAGAACATGAAGTAGAAGATAAATTTTTAGATGCTTGTCTAGAAAAAGCCGCTAGTAATTTAAAAGTAGATATTAATGAAGAAATCATTGATGAAGAAGTTCATAGAATGATTGATCAATATGCTAATCAATTAGCCCAACAAGGTTTAAATATTGAAAAATATTATGAAATAACTGGTACTAAACCAGAAGAACTTCATAAACAAATGGAACCAGAAGCTAAGAAAAGAATTCAATATCGTTATTTAATTGAAGCTATTGCCGATGCGGAAAAAATTGATTTCACGGAAAAAGAAGTTGATAAGAGAGCTCAAGAAATGGCTGATGGTTATGGTATTACCGTAGAAGAATTACTTAAAGCTTATGGTACTAAAGAAATTGTTAAATACGATATGAAAATGCGTAAAGCAATGGAAATTTTAACAGAAAATAATTAATTAGGGTGCGTCCTAATTAATTTTTTATTGCAAAAATATTTATTTTTTGTTAATCTTTAAGTAGGGTGAAAATAATATGCAAGATAAAAAAGAAATTATCAAAACTATTAAAGTTTTAATTATCTGTGTAATTGCTTTCGTAGGTATATTAATAATATATCACTTATTTATGAATGTAATGAATAAAGCACCAAAAAGGGAAGAAGAATTACCGTTAAGTTACGAAAGAAAAGAAGTAAATGAAAATTATCAAAATCCTAGTTATTGCGATGCAGGATATTATATAATAGAAGAAAAAGAAAATGATACTATTAATACGCTTATTTTAAGAGATGATTTATCTTTAATCGAAAAAGTAAATGGATCTAAAGACAATGTATTTTGTTTATATGATGGTTATTATTTAATAAAGATAGATGATAATTATACATTAAAAAAAAATAATAGTATTGTGTCTAAAGTTGATATGAATGGTCCAAAAGAAACTGTTTATCAAGATGAATCGGCACCTTATATTAATCAATTATATATTAAAAATATCGTTAATAAAGAAATTGCTTTTATCTCAGGTCATTATGCTTATGCTAAAGCTGATGAAGGAGTATTAATTAATACGATAACCGGGCAAGTTATAGATAAAACAGTAAAAAATGCCTATGAAGTAGAAATTAATAACGAAGTAAAATACTTATATGTTGAAAGTATTAGTAATTACTTATTAGATATTAATAATGATAAAAAATTACTTAATTATTATAAATTAGTTTTTGATAAAGTTAATAATATGAAAGTTAAAAATGATAGTGAAAAATACTTTGTTTTCCAAAGTGTAAATAACCAAGGACTAATGGATTTAAATGAAAATGTCATTATAAAATTAGATAACCAAACAATTAAATTAGAAACTAATGATGTTAGTTATTTCGCGGTTAAAAGAAATGATAAATATGGTTTAATTAATACTTTTGGTACAACTGTTTTTGATTTTGTATATGATGATATTTATGTAACAGATGACTATATTTTTACTTTAAAAGATAAGACATTGGATATTTATACTAGTAATTTAAATGAATTATCTAAGGGCGAATATAAAACTGTAAATGATAATATAAATTTAACTAAGTATGAACAATTTTATCAAATTAAAGATATAGTAAAAGATGGAGAATATGAATTAATATTAACTAAAGATAAAAAGTTAAATTTAGTTAATGAATTAAAAGAAATTAGTTATTATGAATATTTCTTTGATAAAAAAGGATATTATGTAGTTTATGATGGTACTACTAGTATATATGAGGGTAGTGATAAGAAAATAAGATTAATGACTGATTTAAATACTAAAATAGATAAAGTTATGATATTAGATACTAATAAATTATATTTAGAGTTAAAAGCTAGAGATAATAAAATTAGATATGATTATTATCGGATAAATTCAGGAAAAGTAGATAAATCTTATACAGTTAGTGATTTTAATATTAGTAATTATGTTTTTAAAGTTAAAAACTTAATCTTTAGTGAAGAAAATAAAAATACTAAAATATATGCAAAAGATAAATTATATGATGAAATTGAAAATGCGGTAATTAGACCAATTAAAGATGATTATTATTTACTAAGTCAAGATGGAAAAAATAGTTTTGTTTATATTAAACAAAACTAACCTAAAGCAATATCTAAAATCATCATTATGGAAAAACCAATCATTGTAAATAAGGCCATTAGGTCTTTTTTCTTATTGGTTTGACTTTCTGGAATTAGTTCTTGCACGACAACATAAATCATAGCACCGGCAGCAAAGGCAAGTAAAAAAGGTAAGATTGTGCGAACCTTGATTACTAGAAGAGCTCCGATTACTCCCGCGATTGGTTCAACTAAACCACTTAACTGACCATAAAAGAAAGCTTTTTTCTTCGAAAATCCTTCTCTAAGTAACGGAACAGATACAGCTGTACCTTCGGGAAAGTTTTGCAGTCCTATTCCTATTGCTAACATAATGGCACTAGATAAAGTTGCTCCATTTATACCATAGGCAAGAGAACCAAAAGCAACACCGACCGCTAAACCTTCAGGAATATTATGCAAAGTTATCGAAAATATTAGCATTAAACTGCGTTTGATTTTATTCTTATTTTCTTTTTTTAATAATTTATCAAAAATTTTATCTCCAATAAAAAGTAGTAGTCCTCCAGTAAAAAAGCCAAGGAAGGCTACTAGCCAAGCAATCATATTAAGACTAATTGCCATATCAATGGCTGGAGAAAGTAGTGACCAAAATGATGCCGCAATCATAACTCCCGCGGAAAAACCTAACATGGCATCCATGATATTTTTATTAATTTTACGAAAAGCAAAAACAATACTTGCCCCTAAGGCAGTAATACTCCAGGTAAAGATAGTAGCTAAAAAAGCCATTAAAGTATAATCCATATTTGCGAGTAAAGAAACCATATTTACCTCCTAACAAAGTATTTTATGCATTAAATTTTATTTTGGTTAATCTATTTGACTTTTTGCCTTTCTTAGTGTATTCTTATAATAGGTGATAGGAATGATAAAGTTAGATAATTTACAAAATATTGAAGCGGCAGCAGTAATAGAAATAGCCAAAAATAAACTACTAAGAGAAGCAATTGTTGATCGGATAAATAGGCGTAAAGCTTATCCTATTGCTATGGAAGTTGCCAATAATTTCTTTAAGGAAATGCAAGAAAAAAGAAATCTTACTTTATCTGAAGAAAATTTAGCTAAAGCTAAGACTGTTTTTGTATCTTATTTACTATGGCCTAATGATGAAAAGTTTCTAAGGCAATTTGCTAAATATGCTAAAAAAAGCATTGATATATATCGCCGTTATAATTTAGTTAAAGGAGAAGATGTATATTTTCCTAGTGAAGAATTGATTGATGATGCACCTTTAGATGAAGAATATTTTCGTATGGGTAATGAACCAACTTTACCTTTTGTAAGATATGAATTTATCAAATATGAAGAATTAAGTAAAGCTAAAAAAAGTTTAAATCATCGTGATCAAGTGGGAAAAATTGCATCAGATATTGTTTCGAATAAAAATGCTCTTCGGATGCTTTATAATATGCCTCTTATTAGTGTAGGGGAAAGACCTTTAGCTATATCTCATGTGGTATGGCCAAATGATGAGTTCATTAACTCTTGTGAAGTCTATCGCAAGGAAAGTAATAATTTAGATATTACTGCCAATAATTATTTTAAATCTCTAGGTTTAGATTTAATGGTTGGACTAACTCGTGTCGCAGAAATTAGAAACCCTAATATCCAATATGAAGACTTATCAGTATATGATTTAATAAAACGGCATGAAGAAGAAGCAAATAAAGAAAAACAAAAAAAGACTTACGCGGTGGAAAGTCCAACAATACCGGATGCTGGAGTGAAGACTACAATACCCGAAGAAGAGTTTTTATATGATACTGAACCATCTAGTGATACTTATTCCACTGATATCGCTGATAATGTTGCCAAAATTCACGAATTAGAAGCAACAATTGAAAAATTAAATACCGAAAATTCGGCTTTAAAAAACATTCTGGAAAGGTATTATGCGATAGGTGAAAGTATCCCTGATGTTAGTGAAATTTCCGAAAATATTCAAGTAAATAAAAATTAATAGTTAACTCGTCAAAAAGTTAACTTTTTTCTTTACTTTTACCACCTAACCACTTATAATAAATTATTATGTTTGGAGGTGACAAACTTTGAAAAACACAATCCCAGTTATCCTTTTAAAAGAGTTAATTATCCTCCCCAATCAAGAGATAAAAATAGAGTTAAATAATAAAATAAGTAAATTAATTATCAAGAAAAGTACCCTTGAATATGATAGTAAAGTTTTAGTAGTGGCACCTCTTGATAAAAAGGAAGAAGAACCGAGTGTTGATGATTTACCTAATGTCGGAATTATCGCCAAAATCAAAAGTAAAATTCAACTTCCCAGTGGTAATGTTCGCTTAACTTTAAGAGGATTAGTTCGTGTCGTTGTAACTAAATATTTTGTATCTAACTGGAATGAAGATGTTTTAAATGCAGAATATCAAAAAATAGAATTACCAAAGTTTGCCCCGGAAGAAGAAAAAGCTTTAACTCGCAAATTAATTGCTACTTTAAAAGAATATATTGATTCCTCCAATAATATATCTAATAGTATTTTGACAACAGTTACTAAAGCAAAATCTTTAGACCATATCACAGATATTATAGCATCATTCCTAAATTTTAATTATGAAAAAAAATGTGAATATATGCAAAACTATAATCCTTTAAATCGAGCCAAAAATTTACTTAATGATTTAAAAGAAGAAATAGCGATTATTAAACTAGAAGATGAGTTAGATGAAAGAGTTAGTGAAGTAATAGAGGCTAATCAAAAAGAATTTATTTTAAAAGAAAAGATAAAAGTTATCAAAGAAGAACTTGGAGAAAGATCTACTCAAGAACAAGAAACGGAAGAGTTTATTAATAAACT
Organism: uncultured Bacilli bacterium; assembly: GCA_947588765.1. GTDB lineage: Bacteria > Bacillota_I > Bacilli_A > RF39 > UBA660 > Onthocola_B. Next base: position 8,931 of record CANPZG010000003.1, on the reverse strand, counting down.
TAATACTTTAAAATTAACTAGTAGTATTCAAAAAAAGTTAGAAAATGAAATTGAAAAGTTTTCTTTAATTAACGAATCAAGTCCTGAAATGGGAGTTATTAGAACTTATATTGATTGGTTAATTAATTTACCATGGAATAATAAAACGAAAGATCCAATCAATCCAGATGAAATAATTGAAAAATTAAATCAAACCCATTATGGTTTAACCGAAATTAAAGAAAGAATTAGTGAATATATCGCCGTCAAAGCTAAAAATAATAATATTAAAACGCCAATTATTTGCTTAATTGGACCACCAGGAGTTGGTAAAACATCTATTGCCATGGCTATTGCGGAAGTTTTAAATCGTAAATTTTATAAGATTTCCGTAGGAGGTTTGAATGATTCCACTGAATTAATTGGTTCGCGTCGTACTTATCTTGGAGCTAATCCCGGTAAAATAATTCAAGGTTTAAAAAGCTGTGGAAGTAAAAATCTCGTTATGCTAATTGATGAAGTCGATAAAATGACGAAAAATTATCATGGGGATCCGGCGAGTACCCTACTCGAAATAATTGATCCAATCCAAAATAAAATGTTTCGCGATAACTATATTGAAGAACCATTTGATTTAAGTGATATTTTATTTATTTTGACGGCTAATAATATCAATGATATTCCGGAAGTTTTATTAGATAGAGTGGAAGTAATTAATTTAAATAGTTATACGATATTTGATAAAAAAGATATTGCTAAATATTATTTATTACCTAAAATTTATAAAGAATATAATTATGAAATAACTATAAGTGATGAACTTATAAAGACAATCATTAATAATTATACGAAAGAAGCTGGAGTTCGGGAATTAGAACGAAAACTAGAAAAAGTAGTAAGAAAGATGGTTATTGCGAGTAGAAAAAAATTAACTAGTAAAGATTTGCCTATTCTTTTGGGTAATCCGATGGAGGAAAATATTCCTTTAGCTACTGGTAAAATAGGGGAAGCTAATATTCTAGGAGTAAATTCTTATGGCGGTTTTTGTTCGAAAGTTGAAGCCAAAATAGTTGAAGGAACTGGTAAATATTATTTCACTGGTTCCGTAGGTGATATCTTAAAGGAAAGTATTTATGTTGCTTTAAGTTACATTAAAACTAATTATAAAATTACTTTAGATAAAAAGGATGTTTATATTCACTTTTTAGATGCGGCGACAAAGAAGGATGGCCCAAGTGGGGGACTCGCTATACTAGTAGCTTTAACCAGTATTGTTAAAAAGAAAAAAGTGCCTAAAAATATGGCTTTTACTGGTGAAATAACTTTAAATGGCGAAATACTTGCCATAGGCGGATTAAAGGAAAAACTAATTACTGCATATAATAATGATGTAAATATAGTATATATACCTAGAGCTAATAAAAAAGAGTTAGAGGATTTACCTAACATTATAAAAGAAAAACTAGACATAAGATGTATAAATGAATTTAAAGAATTATATACAAAAGTTTTTAAATAGGTTATAATTACTATATTAAAGGGAGTGATGAAATGAGAAGCATAGATATATTTGAAAATATTGATGCCTTAGAAATAATAAATAAAATAGATACTGTTATTAATAATATATCTATTGATACTAGAAAGATTCATGATAATGACCTTTATATCGGAATAAAAGGTGAAAACTTTGATGGAAATTTACATTATATGGATGCCTTTAATAAGGGAGCCTCTATCGTTATAGTATCAAATATTGCAAAAACTCCAGAATTAATAAATTATTTAAAAAGTAATAATAAATGTGTTATCTTAGTTAAAGATACTGTTATGGCTTTAGGTAGTCTAGCTAAATATAAAAGAAGTACTTTTACAAAACCAGTTGTAGCAATAACAGGTAGTGCTGGTAAGACTAGTACGAAAGATATGATTTATAGTGTTTTAAAAGAAAAATATAATGCTCATAAAACTATTGGTAATCAAAATAATCATATTGGCCTACCTTTAACAATTCTATCTATGGAAGAAGATAAAGATATATTAGTTGTAGAAATGGGTATGAACCATTTAAAAGAAATTAGTTATTTGACTAATATTGCTAAACCTAATATTGCCGTTATTACTAATGTTGGAACAGCTCATATTGGTAATTTAGGAAGTCGTAAAAATATCTTAAAAGCTAAATTAGAAATCTTAGAAGGATTAGATAAAGATGGAACTTTAATTATTAATATTGATAATGATTTACTAAGTGATTGGTATAACAATAATAAAGATAAATATAATATTAAAACTTTTAGTATAAATAAAAAAAGTGATTTTAAAGCGACAAATATAACGGAAGAAGAAAATTATAGTACTTTTATTTGTAATGATGAATTATATCGTGTCCCTATTGGAGGAGAACATTTTATTTATAATGCCTTATCAGCTATAAGTGTGGGAACAATATTAAATCTTAATCATCAAGAAATAGAAAAAGGCATAAATAATTTTGAATTATCCAGAAATAGAATGCATATTATTGAAAATAATGGTATTACGGTAATTGATGATTGCTATAATTCTAATTTTGATTCTTTAAGTTATAGTATTAAATATTTAGGTAGTCTAATGGGAAGAAAAATTGCTTGTTTAGGTACCATGCTAGAACTTGGTGAATATTCCGAAGATTTACATGCTAAAATAGGGGATGTTATTGCTAAAGAAGATATTGATATTTTAGTTACGGTTGGTGATTATACAGAACTAATTAATGAAAGAGCTATAAGTAATGGCATAAAAAAAGAAAATTCATATCATTTTAATAATAATGAAGATGCTATAAAATTAATTAATAAAATTAAAGAAAGTGATGATAAAATATTAGTTAAAGCATCCCAAGCCTTAAACTTTAAAGAAATAGTTGAAAAAATACAATAATATTGTAATATATAAAAAAATAGAGTATACTATAGATATGTTACCCAGTTAGGTAACACCTACAATTTCTGTAGATGCTACGCCATTAGGCTAGCATCTTTTTTAAGCTAATCGTAGAATAACTATGATTAACAAAATTATAATTACTAAGAGTAAATAATCTCTGTTCATTGCCAATCACCTACTTTCATTAACTAAAGTCGAGTTCAAAACCCCCTCAAGAAAAATTACTCATAAATGTGGTAGGTGCTACTAACCAGGTAACAAATACTCTATTATAGAATATAAAAATAATAAATCAAGGACTTCGACAAAACTAGAAAATATTCGACATAAATTTTTAGTTTTTTTCATGTTTTAAACTTTAGTAAAATGGGTTTTAAGTTATAAAAAATAATAGTCAATTACTTTGACTATTATTTTTTATATTTCTTCACGATCTATATTTTTAGAATTTAATACATGTTTAGGATTATCTCTTTTAATAAAACATATATCATAATTACAAATGTCAGCTATTTTTTCAATATTTTCAAAATTAATATCAGTTTTTTCTCTTTCATAATCGCTTAAAGTACTTCTTCCAATAAATGTTTTTTTAGATAATTCTTCTTGAGTAATATTACTTTCTCTTCGCATAGTTTTAAGTATTTTTCCTATCATTCCTTTATCACCTAATATAATTGTCTCATTATTCCACATTTTATTCTTGAATTGTGGAGAAATACGGAGTATAATTATTTTATAATAAAGGAGAGAAGTAAAATGGAAGAAAAAAATAAAAGAAAAGGAATAATATATTTGATAATAGCATTAGTAACATTATTAGCTTTAATAGCAGGTGCAACATATGCCTATTTTCAAGCAGTAACAGGAAATAATGCTATAGCAAATTTAAATGCCACAACAAGTACAGTAGATAATCTAACCTTTAATAAAGGTAATGATATAACAATAAAAGCAACGCAACAAAATTTTACAGAAACAAGTGGAAATAAAACGGGTTCAACAAATGTAAGTGCGACATTGGTAGCCAATAATAGTACAAATACAGCGACAGCAAGTTATAATGTTTATTTAGAAATAACAGCCAATGATTTTGAATATTCATCATATACAGACCCAGAAGAAGAATATGAAGATTTAGTATTTACGAACGAATATGATAAAACATTAGGAAATAATAGAGATTATAATGGATTAACAAAAGGATATAATCCAATACCAGAGTTATTCTTAACCATAACTGGACCAAATAGTTTCGATAAAGAAATACCAAATTTAACAAAAGCAACATTAAGAGAAACAGATGATAGTTATGATATAACAGAATTAAGAGAAGGAATATATCCAATAGCCGAAGATGTAGCAATAAATGTAACAGATAAAGAAACAGACCATAAAAAGACAGATGAATGGAATATAACAGTAACATTTAAAAATTTAGAAACAGATCAAGAATTAAATACAAAAAAAACATTTAATGGAAGAATAATAATCCAAGCCGAAAAGATAGCGAATGATTTAATGGATGTATGTAGTGAAGGTGGTTTATTAGCTGATTGTATTCAACAATTACATGACAAATCAGTATATGGAGCAAGTAATTTAATATATCATGATGGAGAAAATGATGAAGCCAGGGGAGAAACAGCAGGAGAATTAGAAGCAGGAGACTCATCATATCGCTATAGCGGTTCATATGAAAAAGTAAACAACTACATATGTTTAGGGACTGATTGTAATAGTAATAAAGATAATCTATTTAGAATAGTAGGAACATTTGGTAATGATGGAATAAAAGTAGTAAAAGCAGATTATGCAAATAAAGAATTATTAGGTGCTGGAACAACAACTCCAACTGATTTATCTCAAGCTGATCCAAAAACAAATGGTTCTTACACGAGCTATTCATATAACGCAACAACTGGAACTAACAGCGAAAAAGATGCATTTACGCATAGATACAAAGGAAATCTTACTCAAGTGGATAGATATAGATGGCAAGAAAACGGAAGTGAATCAACACCTGCAGATTGGAAAACTGCACTATTAAACACAATACATTTAAATACAAATTATTATAATTCTATAGATTCAACATATCGAAGCTTAATAACACCTTATACGTGGATATGGGGAAATGATAATGCAACATTCGATAATATAGCATTAGGAACAAACTCAAAATCAGTATATGATTATGAAATAGGAACAAATTCAACAACTAATCGAAAAACAACAGAACCGGAAAATATAGGATTGCTATATGTAAGTGACTATTTATATGGAGCAACACCAAGTAATTGGAATAAAAAACCATTTACTGGAACATATGGTAATACAAGTGATGGAACAAAAATAGATAAATTTGGGAACCCAGCGGGAGGTTTCTCAAAAAAACAAGTAAACAATGATTATCGTTCAACAACGGATAGTAACTGGTTATATATGGGGTTATGGGAATGGTTAATAACTCAAAGATGTGATTATACTAGTGAAACTAATTTGCCTTCAGGTACATTTGCTGTGCGTAGCACTGGTAGTGTCGACTACAGTGTTAGTGGCGGTTACACATATGTAGTCCGCCCTACATTTTATATAACTAATGATGCTATATTGAATGGTGGTATTGGTACAATTGAAAATCCATATACTTTAAAAATTTAATATTTTAATACTTGCCTTTGAGCAATTAAATATAAAAAAGTATATCAAATTTAAAGAAATAATTGAAAAAATAGAATAAAAGATGCGATGTTATTTGACTAGCATCTTTTTATATTACCCAAAAATTGGTTGTTTTATCAAATATAATTTATGATTGACAATTTCTTTTTCTTATTTTATAATAGCAAACTATCTAATGTAAATGGGGGGATTATATGGAAAATATTGATTTATCTACATTAGACGATGAAACTCTTGTAGAGTTAAAGTCTATTTTAGAAGGAATGGACGATGTATTAAAAAAGGAAGAAGGTATGAATTAATGACAAATCATATGAATAATCGAATTGAAAAAATCAAAGCTGAACATATTGAATTATTAAATATGGCTAAAGAAAATATCTTAAATAATAAAGATAATTTTGCTAGTATAGCTGAAGAAACTCAAAAAGTTTTAAAAACTGATGAAGTAAACGTAAAAAAATATGAAGCTGTAGTTAAAGCTCAAGAATTAATTGTAAGTTTAACTGAAGAAATAATGGACGCTAAAAGTGCTGATGAAGTTATTGCCATTAGAAAAAAATTAAACTATTACATTAATAAAATCAAAAATGAATTAAAATCTCGTGGTGTTAGCGAAGAATTAATGACAAAATATCAAGATAAAGCATCTTCTTTAAGAAATTCTATTGCGACATTTTTACGTTACTCTAAAAGAGAAAACAATTTAAGTGAAATTGATAAATTAGTAAGTAATTATGATAATTTAAGTAAAGAAGAACTTGAAAAGTTACGTAGTATGCTTTGTAAGGAAAACACTTATAATCGCAGAAACTTAAATCCAACACCAAAGAAAGCTGCAAAATCTGTGGCAATTGATCCAAAAGAACTAAATAAAGAAATTGAATTTGATTTCCCAGTTGAAAGCAAAAGAAGTACAACTACTAGTGAAGATTTTATTTTCCCAGAAGCAACTAAAGAAGAAAATAAAGCTATTAAATTAATTTCAGCAGATTCATCTTATGAAGAATTTCATAGTTATTTTAGAAATAGAATCAATAATTATGATAGATACTATGGTATTCAAAAAACATATGATTATGAAAAGAATAAATTCGGTCGAAATGTTGTAAACTTCTTCCATAATATACCACGTTATATTCATAATAAAAAAGCTATTGAAAGAATGGAAAAAGATAGTTATATTTATTATGGTGGTAGTGATTTTACCAGTTTTATTGAATACATGAAAAGAAGAAATTCAATTCGTCAAAGTATAAAATGTCTATTCTGTCGTTCACGTTTATTTACTAGTGATATGGATTGTTTATTTGAACATGAAAATTGTACTAAATGGATGTATGAATATTGTCAAGAAAAAGTTTTAGTACCGGTATTAAAAAACGTTGCTTAATTATTGAAAAAATAGAAAATTATATTTCTATTTTTTTAATGTCAACATATACTTTGGTAGGAGGAATGTTATGAATTGTGTAATACCTTTTACTAAAGAAGTAAAATTTAAGAGTAATATTGCCGAAATATTAAGCATTTCATTAGAACATGATTATACAGTAAATGATAATGAATTATTAGGTAATTTTACGGTAAGTGGGGAATATAAATCACATGAGGTTAGTGTTAATCGTGAGTCTTTTGATTTTGTTTTGCCTTTTTCCGTTAATCTAACAAATGAAATTGATCCCGAAACTATTGATTTTGAAATTACTGATTTTACTTATGAATTAAAAGATTCTTGTACTTTACAAGTAAATATTGAGTATTCCGTTAAAGCTAAAGAATTAGAACGCAGTGAAGTTTTTGAAGAAGTATCAACGACGGAAGAGGAGCAAGCAGAGGAAGTAATGGAAGAAGTATTAAATGAACCAATTAAAGATGAAGTAGAAGAAGAGAGAAAGGAAGAAAAGGAAATGGTTGAAGAAGAAAGAAATGTTGCGGTACCTACAATGGATGAAGAAAAGATTGAAGAATTAAAAGATGACATGGAGCAAGAAGAAAACGTTATTTTAAAAGCAGTTGAAAATAAAGAAAATGATTTTGTAACTTATCATATTCATATTATGAAAGAAAATGAAACAATTGAATCAGTTTGTACGAAATATAATGTCAGTAGTAGCCTACTAGAAAATTATAATGATTTAAAAAATATTACTTATGGAGAAAAAATTATAATTCCCGAAATAGATGAATAGGTCTTTAGAAGTTTTAAAAGCTATATATAAACCATATCGTTATACTATTAAAGGCAAAGCCACAGTTTTAGAAACGACAAGTGGAATGTTTTTAATTAAAGAAAAACAAAAAGATATGGGAAAATTATTTGATTATCTCATTCATCGTCATTTTGATAATTTTCCTAATATTATTGATGAATCGAGGAAAGATGTCAATGTCTATGAATATGTGGAAGGCATCAACTTACCAAACGACCAAAAATGTGAAGATTTAATTGATTTATTATCGTTATTACATACTAAAACCAGTTATTTTAAAGAAGTTAGTGAAGATAAGTATAAAGAAATATATGAAAATATTAAAGGAAATATTGCTTATTTAAAAAACTTCTTTTTAGTTAAGTATGAAATGTTTTTTCCAGAAGTTTATATGAGTCCCAGTCATTATTTATTCATGCGTAATTTTTGGAAAGTTGATGCAGCCTTAGATTTCGCCGAAAATGAACTAGATGAATGGTATAGTTTAGTTAAGGAAGAAAACAAAATAAGAGTAAGTGTGGTTCATAATAATCTAGAATTAGAGCATTTTATTAAAAGTGATAAAGACTATTTTATTAGTTGGGATAATGCTAAAATTGATACCCCAGTCCTAGATTTTGTTAATTTATATAAAAAAGAATATGAAAAATGTAATTTTGAAATAGTTTTAAAAAAGTATATTAATGAATTTCCTTTATTGGAATACGAAAAGAAACTACTTTTTATCTTACTTACGTTACCACCAACGATAAAAGAAAGTAGTGATGAATTTACCAATACTAAACAAATGCGTAAATTATTTGATTATGTTTTTAAAACGGAAAACTTAATAAGGCCATATTATGCGAACGATGAAGAATAAAAATAAAAATATTTCTAAAAATAATACAAAAATGTTCCATCTAAAAGGTAGAATTAAAGTAATAATAGATTGATAAAAAATTAATATACCTAAGATAAAAAGAATAATAATGGAAAAACCGGAATTAAATGGCCTATTCTTCATATTCTCACCTATATTAATATATGAGTACCTTTAATTTTAGGTGCAGTATTAAGGAGTGAAAAATAAAAAAAACTTCTTTTTAAGTGAAAAAAGTAAAAAAGAAAGAAAATAAAAAATTTT
>CANPZG010000002.1 GCA_947588765.1 uncultured Bacilli bacterium | reverse complement strand
TACTATCAAAAAAAAAAAAAAAAAAGTCAACTATTTTGAGACAATTTTTTGAAATTTTTTTTGCAATTTTTGTCAAACAAAAAGAAATAGATTTATCTTTTCCATTTCTTATACTTAAATTCTATACTTTAGATATATACCTTTTTAATGATAAAAATTTTATTTTATTAGCATCCAATAGCCATTTTTATTAGCACCTATTCTTTTTACATAATTATTATCTATCAAAAACTTAAAATTTCTAGATATTGTTTTTATGGTTACCCCTAGTAAAATACTTAATTCGGCTTGAGTTATATTAGGCTTATCTATAATTAATTTTATTATTGATGATTGGATTTCATTTAATTCTTTAGGAACAACAAAATTATTATCATATTCAAATTTGTTTGATTCAAAAGTTATTGTAACTCTTATATGATTAGGGTAAAATTCAAAAATATCCTTTGAATAAACTTTCAAAACTCTTTGAATTCCTGTCCCCAATTGTTCTACAAAACTTAAATCTCTAAATATTCTCATTAATTCCGGATTTCTTGGATTAGAAAAGCCTTCTAAAAATTCTTGTTGTGTAACTCCTTCTTGAATACCACCATTAGAAGAAATTACAAGTTTATTATCAAAAATTTCAAATTTTGGTGAATAACCATTACACCAATCATTATGAACCAAAGCATTAGTCACTAATTCTTTAATAGCATCATAATCAAACATTTTGATTTCTTTTCTTGTAGGGGTTTCAATTTTTGTATATGTCTTATTTTCTAATTTTAATTTGTTTAAAATATTTTCTGTTGCTTTTATTAATGAACAAAATCCATAATCTTCATTTTCTATTAAATCACTAACATCATTTCCTTTATATTTGGCAAATTGAATAGAAATATTATTATTGTCTGCTAAAAGATAGGCAATATAATTAAAATTATTATCCTCAGTATAAAAATCTAATTTTTTTAAAAAATTATTATTAACTTCATAACCATTTTCTTCATAATAAATTTTCAATGTTTTAAATTCTAAATCTTGATTAGGGGATTTAATATTTTTTAAATTATTACGAGTTCTTTTAGAAAATAAGTTTAAAATTGTTTCCATATTCATACTTTGAACAGCGCTACCAATTCTCATAAAGCAACTATCTGGTGTCATTCCCATTCCATTTATATAATATGGGCGTTCAGTTCCTCTAGCAATAATAATTTGAATATATTTTTTATTATTTTGTTCATTTACAACAACATCAAATAAGCCTAATGTTGATGGTCGTATGTTGTCTTTAATTCTATCTTTAATTCTTCTTTGCAATAAATCTATATTTTTAATATTATTTGAGATATTTCCTTTATCATCAATTCCAATAAATAAATTTCCTCCATCAGTATTTAAAAATGAAATAACTTCTTTTTCTAAATCGTCAGTTAATTTAGCCTTAAATTCATTTCTTTTATCTTCTATTACATTTATCATGATTCACCCTCTTGAATAAATTATAGCAAATGTCTATATAAATGTCTATATAAATGTCTATATAAATTTAATTACTCCTTTACCATTAAATCACAAAATAGCAATAAATTTTTTGCTAAATATTTTTTCTATTTTGTAAACAGAACTATTTTTAAGCAAAAGAAAAACGCTGTATTTGGGATATCAGCGTTTTCGAGAAATTTGGAAATTTCTAAATTTATTATTTTCTAATAAATTTCTTAATTGAGTATCCGGCTGTACCTAAACTTGATATTGCAAGGGTTACGATACTTACAATACTATCTAATGTACCTGGGTTTTTTACATCTTCATATGCTATTGCATATTTTGAGAATTTATCTGTGGCAAATGATAATTTACCATCTTCTGTTAATGTTGCATCTAGTTTTTCTACTTTACCATCATGTTCTCTTAGGATATAGTATGTTCTTGTATATCCTTTAGCTACTTCTGGTAATTTTGGTAGATCAACTGTTAGTGTTATTGGTTTACTTAATTCTTTTAGATAATGAACATCTTGTCCTTCTGCTGTAACTAGAATATCTAAATCAAAGTATTCAGCTACAGTTGCACCTTTTATAACACTTTCAAATTTTGCTACTACATCTTTTGCAACATTTTCTCTAGCAACTTTATTAGATTCTAAATGTACAGTTACATTATTATTTGCTAAAAATTCTTGTAGTTCTTTATCTTCTGTTTTAGCTAAAGAATCTCTTAATACATCATTAGCTTCAGTTGATAATGTTACTTCTTTAGTACCTTCAGTTTCTTCTACTTTTACTTCAGTTGTTGATTCAGTTTCTTCATTACCATCACCTTCACCAGTAGGCTTATCTTGAGGTGTATCTGCTGGTTCATTAGTTTTTGAATCAACTATTGAAACAGTACCATCTGTATTTTTAGATAATTCTTTACCTTCAGGTAATAAATCTTCAGACACTTGATTTGCTGGGAATGTACCACCAACTAAATTAGTTGTAGCATTTTCACCAGTTACTGGAAGTTTTGCAAAATATCCAGAAGCAAGTGTTAATTCACCATTATTTGTAAGAGAACCATTATATTCCCCTCTACCAGCTTCATCAACAATAGTCATTGATTTTTCTGCATTAACTAAAATATTTGCATCAACTTTATGACCATTAAGATTTAAAGTAACATTTTTAGCTAATATTTCAATAGCATCATTATTATTACCAACAGGTTTAAAATTTTCATCTAAAGTTAAATAATCATATGTTTCTTCAGATTCTTTCAAAACTGTAATAGTTTCTCCATCCTTGGCATCTTCTATTGCTCTTTCTAAAGTTGCATAATAAGTACCAGTTTCTTCATTATAAGCTACTGCACCAAGTTCACCTTCAATCGTACCATTAACTGTAAGTGTTCCATTTTTCATTAAACCAAATACTTTTTTATGATCTAATGATAAACTTATTCCTTTTGGTATAACTAAAGTAACTCCTTCAGGTACGACAGTTGTATCATTATTAATACTATCATTTGCAGTTAATTCTATTTTTGAATTTTCTTTAGCATATTTAACAACTGCAACATATTTAGTTTTAATATCGCCTTCTAAAGCAACATCCTTATCGGGACCAGCAACACTACCATTAATTGTAGAATCTTTAATTATTGCACTTCCATTTCCACTTGCAGCAACGGAATCTACAGTAGAGTTTTCAACCTTCATTTCACCACCATTAGTTGAATTGATGGCAACACTCTTAGAACCTGTAGCAGTTATAGTACTATTTGTAATAGTAGCTGTTGCATTACCTTCACCTTCTTCAGGTCCAGGATAATCCAAACTCATTACTGCTACACCTTGACTACCAGTTGATTCTACTTTACTATTATCAATAGTTAAATCACCTAAATTAAAGATAGTTGCAGTATTACCTTTTATTGTAGAATTATCTACCCCTGAAGAAATAACGGATTGATTTCTAACAGTCATTGTACCAGTTGATTCATTTTTTAATGCAACAAATTTTGCACTATTTACTTTTGCACCATCAACAACTAATTTTTTAGCATTTCTAATGCATGAATTTTGATTTTCTTCAGTTGTACAAGTAATTAATCCTTTTGTTTCAGCAGTATCTTGAATTGTTAATGTACCTTTATTATTAATAGCATATCCACTTGTAGGACCAGTAATCGTATGACCATTCAAATCAATAGTAATTGTTACATATGATTCAATTACATAAGTTTGACTTAAATTTACATTACTTTCTAATTTAATAACTCCATTTTCATCAGGAGTAGGCATTGCTGTTAAATCTTCAGCACTAACACTCGTAACCATTACTAGCATAGCTAGTAAACCAAATACAATTTTTTTCAAATTTTTCATATTTCCTCTTATTCTCTCCTTTCCAAGTCCCATACTATCAAAAAAAAAAAAAAAAAGTCAACTATTTTTATAAAAATAGTTTTGCAATTTTTGTCAAACAAAAAGAAATAGATTTATTTTTTCCATTTCTTATACTTATTTATACATAAATTGAATTATTTATTCTTTCTATACTCATTTTTTAACTTTATCAAATCAAGTATTTCTTTTTGATCTTTCAAACTTAGTTTTTTAAATCCCCTTGCATATGCTTGTTCATTAGAAATATATGGCTTTTCTGCCATAATTTCGTCCATACTAATTTTATATAAACGAGAAAAATTATTTAATTCATCAGCACTAACTTTTCGTGTTCCTTTTTCGATTCTTATAATTGCATCTCTACCAATATTTAAAATATTTGCTACCTGTTCTTGAGTTAACTCAAGGTATTCTCTGGCTTTTCTTAACCTCATACCAATTTTTTCATAGTTTACTTCTTTCATTTGCTCACCTCCAGTAATAATTTTTCCACTATTAGTATATGCATAAATGTTGAAAAAGTCAACATTTATATAAAAACTTTTTAACACAAAAGAAAAACGCTGTATTTGGGATATCAGCGTTTTCGAGAAATTTGGAAATTTCTAAATTTATTATTTTCTAATAAATTTCTTAATTGAGTATCCAGCTGTTCCTAAGCTTGAGATTGCAAGGGTTACGATGCTTACAATACTATCTAATGTTGGTGAATTTTTATCAATTACTTCATCAGCTGGTTTATTTTCTGTTGTATTTTGATTTGGTTTTTCATTTTCATTAGTTGATCCAGTATTATTATTTTCATCACCTTTTCCAGATTCGGTTTCACTACCATCTCCAGTAGGGTTTTGAGGTTGAACTGGTGTTTCAACTTTTTTAAATTCTGCAGAAACTACAATATTTTCTACTCCCATTACATAACTATAAGTTCCATCTTCGTTAGCTGTTATTTCAACACCATTTACGAAAACCTTACTTACTTCATAGCCTTCATTAGGAGTTACAGTAATATTTATTATTTCTCCTTCATTAGCTTCAGTTTTACCTCCAACTGAAACTTTACCATTTATTATATCTGCAGCAACTTCAACTGTATGTGGTTTTAAAGTTTCTGTTTTTACAAATTCAATTGTTACAGTAACATCTTCTTTAGGTAATACAAATGAATTATCTGCATCATCTGGTCCTATTACATAAGAGCCAAACATTCCCCCTGCATTATAGTTTGTATATAACTTAGTATAAAATTTTTCTCCGGTTTCTTTTATAGTTATTATTGCTGTATAATCTTTATAATATTTATTATCTAAAGCACGAATACCTAAAAATTCATCTAAGTTTATTGTATTACCAGAGTAAAGTTGTTTTAATTTAGTATTTGCTCCTGTAGCATCATAAGAATATGTCTTTTGTAAATCTGATTTTTCAACAGGATCATTTACGTTTTCAACAATAATACTTATTGGTTTAACAACTTTTTGTACTATTGGAGTAACATCTTTTTCAGAAGTAGTAATATATGTATATCCTTCAGCAATATATTTATCTATTAATCCAGTATTTGGAGTTTCATATATTCCACCATATATAAATCCTTCTAATGCTTCTGATCCATCTAATGCTCCTGAATGAATTGGTTTATGATAGTAATCATTAGTAATAAATGTACCATCATTAATTATTACAGATAAATTTTCTGCTTTTTTAGGGATTGCGCTTATATTAACAGCATCATCAATTTTAGATGTAAATACACCGTTGTTAATAGTCCAATTTCCTTTTATAATCTTTAATGCATTAGCATTAGTAGAGATATAATTACCACCATTAATTGTTACATTGCTTGTACTATTTGCACCATCAGCATAAATTGTAGAATAATATGTTTCCCATTTTCCATTCAAAGTTGCATTAATATGATCAGAGAAAGCTAACCCATTACCATGAGGTACTGTTATTTCTGTATCTTCACTAATTGTAGCTGTTGCGATATCTGTAGCATCACCTCTTAACCAAATAGCAGCAGTATCTCCTTCACCATCAGTTGATTCGCCAGTAACATTGATTTTTAAATTACTAGTTACAATATTACCAAATACTTCAACTGCATAAGAATCAGATGATTCTTGAACTAAAGTACCATTTTTTAAATTTAAAGTTACACCTGCATCAACTTGAAGATCTACATCATCTTTAATTGTAAAGATATGCGTATTTAAATCAATAGTAACATCTCTTTCAACATTTACAAAACCTGTTGCTGTAATATCTTCTGTTAAAGTACATACTTCATCGGTTCCCTTTAAACATTTTTTTAATTCAACTGCGTTAGGTCCTTTAACTTCAGCAGCATTAACACTCGTAACCATTACTAGCATAGCTAGTAAACCAAATACAATTTTCTTTAAATTTTTCATATTTCCTCTTATTCTCTCCTTTCCAAGTCCCATACTATCAAAAAAAAAAAAAAAAAGTCAACTATTTTCATAAAAAATTTTTGGTTAATTTTGTCAAACGAATAATTTCAAAATTAAAATATTTTGAAAATGTATAAAAATGTCTTATAATTTTATTTTACTGTAAACAATATATTTTTATGTAAAGAAAAAGAAATGATTATTATTTCATTTCTTCTTTAAGTTCATTTATTTCTTTTATTGATAATTTAGTTATTTTTTGAATTTCTTCATTTGAATAACTATTTCTTATCATTTCTCTAGCTATTGAATTTGTAGTATCTTTTATTCCAACTCTTATCCCTTTATTTAAGGCTATTTCTTCCGCCCATTTTCCATACACTTCTTTGGTATGTTCATCATTTATATAGGCTTCCACCCATTCATTTAGTTCCATTAATCTCTCATCCCCCTTGGCTATGGTCTTTCTTTCTTCATAGTCCTTTGCTCCTATAAACTTCAACCATTGCATCTTTTTATCACTTTCATTATAGGTTTTATTCCTTATTTTGTCAAGGCGATAAAATTCAAGTTCTATGGTGTTAGTAATTGTCTTTTTTTCATATACTAATTTTACTTTTGAATAATCCTTTTCTTCCATAAAGTCATAATTTACATTATCTATTATATTTATTCCTATAACTTTATCCATCTTACTATATTCTTTATCTCCTCTTTCCATACCTGTTGAATATATTCTAAGCACATAGGATAATGATTTTATAAATGATGCTTTATCAAAGATTGAATAACATTCTAAATTTATTTTTAAATTATTTAATTCAATTACTACATCGCCTCGATACGCTTTATCTTTTACCTTAGTTTTTAAAAGAATACTTTCGTATAATACTTTCTTGAAATTATTCTTTAGATAATCTTCACTAAGGTCCATTAAGACAGATAAAAAATAAATTAATTTATCTCGATTATCAGGATGAGATAATACTTCCTTAAATAAAAGATCATTAGCTAAAGAAGTTGGAACTAGTGTTTCTGTTATCATGTTTTCACCCCCTTCATATAAAGAAACATGATAACTATAACACATCCATCTTAAAAAATTTGTCGAACTGTGTAATAAATGTTAATTTTTTTAAAAAATTTTTATGTAAATATTAAAAAAATAAATTGTCAAATACATGACAATTTACAACTTAAAAAACTAAGAAAAATTCTTAGTTTACTTATGCTCTACTTGAATATTTACCATCTTTAGTAGAAATAACTATTCTTTCACCTTCATTAATAAATAAAGGAACTTTAACAGTATAACCAGTTTCAATTTTAGCATCTTTAGTAGCATTAGTTGCGGTATTACCTTTTACTGCTGGTTCAGTTTCAATAACTTCATATTCTACTTTTTCTGGTAAAGTAATACCAATTATTTCGCCTTCATAAGAATCAATGTCAATTTCCATTCCTTCTTTAATAAAGTTGACACTATTACCTAATGTCGAAGTAGGAATTTCAATTTGTTCATAAGTATTTGAATCCATGAAAACATAATCAGTACCTTGACTATATAAATATTGAGCTTTTACTTTATCAACATGAGCTCTAGTTATTTTAATATTCGTATTATAAGTATTTTCAACTATCGAACCAGTTCTTAAATTCTTTAATTTAATTCTAACAAAAGCTGGACCTTTACCAGGTTTAACATGTTGAAATTCCACAATATTACATAAATTACCATCAATAATGATAGTCATTCCATTTTTTATATCATTAATATTGATATCCATCTAAACTCACCTTCTATTTCTTTTCTTTAAATGTAACAGTTTTTTGACATTTAGGACAATATTTATTTAGTTCTAAACGATCAGCTGTATTTTTCTTATTTTTTTCTGTCGGACGTATTTCAAAACCACAGTTAGGGCATTTCATTTGTGCACGAACACGATTTTCTTTTTTAGCCATAAATTTCCCTCCTCCGCATTGATTTCTTAACCATTATACCAAACTTTTCTATTTTTTCAAACAAAAAAGTAACTATTCTTCTAAAATATATTAATAATTTCGTAATTTTAGTTATTTATTAGCTAAATAAGTAGTTATTTCATTAGTTATTCTTCTAGCCCCAAAATACATAGTATCATTTACCCCGTTTTTATGTGATATATTAGGAGTTATGACTACAACACTATATTTGGGATTATCCTTAGGGAAAAAGCCCACGAAAGTGGATGTAATAGTCGCTGCATCCATTTTTCCATCATTATTGGCATCAATAAAAGTTTCACTAGTTCCCGTTTTACCCACGGGTTTTAATTCTACCGGTACATAACCTTTACCAGTACCTTCCAATAATACTTTATTCATCCCTAATCTAATTCTATCTAAGTATTCATTATTTAAATCAACTTCATTTAAAACGTTAACATCTCTTTCTTTAACAATATCATCGTTATCCATAATTTTTTGCATAACATTTAAATTCATTCTCTTACCACTGGCCACACTATTAACATATTGAATGACTTCAACTGGGGTATAAGTATCATACTGACCAATACTTAAATTAAGAAGTAAATCATCAGCGATTTCAGAACCTTTAATTCCTTCAACTTCATTAGGTAAATCAATATTAGTTTTAGCACCTAGGCCGAATGATGCTAACATATCACGGTAGATATTAAAATGTTCTTCCGTCGCATTTAACTGCATATTTGGTTTATATTTATTACCCGTTAAATTGATGGCAATTAAAAATTGAAAATAATTGCTAGATTTCGCTAAAGCATCTAAATCATTAATTCTACCTAATCTTTTATGGGAACACTTCGCCGGAACAAAATATAACTTAACACAACCATCCGTGATATATTTGCCAGCTTCAATTAAATTATATTTATAACCCACCCCAATAGTTGCCCCTTTAACGGCACTTCCAATTGTAAAAGTATTTGTAATATTATTGGTGGCAACATCCGAAAAAGAACCATCATCATTTAATCTTTGTCCGGCCATGGCTAAAATATCCCCCGTTAAAGGATTACTAACTAAAGCATAACTTTCTTTATAATATTCCGTATTGGCATAATTCTTTTTTCCAAATAAAATTTTATCTTTTAGTATTTCTTCTATCTTTTCTTGTAATTCAATATCAATATTTAAAACTAAATCATTACCTTTTTTAGGTTCTTTAATTAAAGTTAAAGTATTATCTTTATTTACTTTGTATATGCCTTTTTCGCCCTTTAGATAATCTTCATATTCTTTTTCTAAATAACTTCTACCCACAATATCCGTTAATTCATAACCATTTTTTAAATATTCATCCTTTTCTTCAACCGGAATACTACCAATACTACCTAAAATAGATCTCATGACATTACCATATAAATATTCTCTTTCCCAATTTACTTCAATAGTTATGCCGGGTATTTCTTCTTCGACAATTTTAGCTATCGCTTCATCTGATGGGTTATTTAAAATTAACTTTTTTTGATAAGTAAAACCATTATTCATTAAATAATATATATTAGCTTGTTCTTTTTCGATATCACTTAGATCCTCTAAATCTTCCAAAGGGATTCTTTCATCTATTTTTTGATTTATTTCATCAATAGTTAATTTTCGCATCCTTAAAAGTTCATATTCTTCATCCGTAATTAAACTTTTACCGTTATTATGCAATATTAACCAATACTTTTTTAAAGCCTCAATATTATCTTTTTTTATATCTATGATACTAGCCAAACGTAAAGCAATATCTAACTCTTCTTTTAAAGATATTCCTTTTATTTTATTATAATAAATTGTATTAATTCCTTTATTATCCACAATAATTTTACCAGTAGTATCAATAATTCTTCCTCTAGGAGCTGAAGAACCATTAACAATAATTTCCGTTTTGGCAATTAATTTTTCTTTAAATGTTGGTTTTTCCACCATATTTAAATAAACTAATCGCAAACTCGCAATTAGAAAAAAAATAATGACTAATTGATAAATAAAAATATTATTTTTTTTCATCTTAATCATTATTTAGTATTTTCTTTTTTTATTATTTCATACAATATATTAGGTGGTATTATGTTTAGTATAATTGAAAAATATATGAATAGATTAACTATTGAAGATGTTAATAATTTTGCTTTAAGTAAAAATTGTACTTTATCGCAAGAAGAGTTAAATTTTACCTATCTATTTATTAAGAAAAATTGGCGCGATATTTTAGGAAACCCCAGTGTTTTTGATATAAATAGATATAAAAGTAATTATAGTCCCGAGAATTTTGAAAAGATAAAACGGGTATATCAAGAATATTATCAAAAATTTGCTAGATTTCTTTAGTTATATCTTCAATTAAATGAGAATTAAAGGTATTGTTTTTAATCATTGCTATTTCATATTTATATGGTGCTTTATCACCAACATAAGGTGTTTCTAATATTTTAGGAACATCTTTTAATTTTTCATTATTTATAACATTCATTAAGTTATCAAAACCAATCGTACCTAGGCCAATATTTTCATGCCGATCTTTATGAGAACCAAGTTCATTTTTACTATCATTAACATGCACACATTTTATTTTCTCAATGCCGATTTTTTGATTAAAGTCCTCTAGATAGGAATCAAAATTAGCAATGTCAACTCCAGAATCATTTAAGTGGCATGTATCAAGACAAACACCAACACTATCATTCTTTATTACATGGTCAATAATATATTTTATTTCATCCATACTTCTTCCACATTCTGTTCCTTTGCCGGCCATAGTTTCAAGTAATATCATAACTTTATCATTATGTTCTAATATCTTATTTAATCCTTCTACGATATTGTCTAAAGCCACGGAAACTTCTTGTTTTAAATAATTGCCGGGATGTAAAACCATATATTTAACATGTAACTTCTCTATTCGATCTATTTCCCTTTTTAAAAAATTAACGGAAAAATCCCAAGCTTCTGGCTTTTCTTTATTACCTAAATTAATGATATATGGAGCATGACAAATAACTTTATTAATATCAATTCCTTTATTTATCATTAAATTTAATGCTTCATTAGTTAAATTCATATCAATTTCTTTTCTTATTGTATTTTGAGGTGCTCCCGTATAAAACATAAAAGTATTAGCACCATAACTTAAAGCTTGTTCTGTTGAACCTAATAATTGATTAACCCCAAAATTAACATGTGAACCTATAATCATTTTTACTACCTCTTTATAAGAGAATTATAAAATAAATTGAAAGTTATTGCAAGATACCAAAACAAAACTAGAGAAAATCTCTAGCTTTTTTAGGTCCCTAGTATATGGCCGGGAAACACCACTTTTTAACATAATTTCTTATGTATCTATAATATAACCTTTTTTTAGAATATGTCAATTAATATTAATCTTTTTTCTTTTTAGAGTCTCTATTTCTTCTTCATAAGTTTCATCTATTTTTTTAGTAAAACTATCATAATAATTTAAATAATCTCTAAATATTAAATATTTATATTTTTCATAAGCTATCATATTTTCATTATTAATCCAAGCATTCATAATTTCTGTTTTTATTTCATCAAATGTTGCTTTATCATTATGATTATTAAATATTTCTAAAAATAAGGCTACATCAGTTACTACCCCATTTTTTATACCTGTTAAAATTTCTCTTTCTAATTTTTCAATTAAAAGAATTAGATCATCTATTTCTCTATATTCACTACATTTAAATTTATTAAAAGAATATTTTATTGTTTTATCTTCTCTTTGATAAACAAATAAATTATAAAGTTTATATAACATTGGATATTCGTTTAAACAATATACCATTTTTTTAGATGTAGGTTCAATATATTTAAGATTTTCATCAAAATTAATTTTTCCTGTATAAATTGTAAATACATATTTGAAATAATTATATAAATATGGATAAGCTTCTTTTTTATTTATTACTTCATCAATAATATCAATATCTTTATCTTCATTTTCTTTTAAAAACTTAAAAAGATATTTATAATCTTGAGCCGTCACATTTCCATTTTTTAATAAATAAATTATTCTTTCCTTTACAACATTTAAATCAAATTTTTTAAGACCAGTTTCTAGAACTTCAAAACATATTTTAGCAATACTATCCGTAGAATTTATTGCCTCATTTATTTCCTCTAGAGTGACTAAATCGCGAACAAACAAAGTTGAAAGAATTTCTAAATCTTGGGAATTTTCTTTAGCATATTTCACAAATAATTCATTAGGTTGAGCCCCACTAATGGCTAAAGTTAAAAATATTTTTTTAACTTTTAATCTCTCACTATCATTTTTACTTTGCCGTTCTAAATCAAGAAGAAATTTAATATTACTATCACTAATTTTTAAATCATGAAAAAAATTGTAATCAATTTTGGTATTATTCCCATAAATATCAGTTAATACTTCTGTAACTAAATTATTAAGTTCAACATAATTGTTATTTTTTTCTAATAGAGTTCTTAATTTATATAAATTAATATTTTTTAAATTCATACATTACACTTCCTTTATAAAAAATTATTATAAAAGAAAAAGAAATTTATTGCAATAAAAAAGATTTATAAAGAAGCTAAATTCTTTAAAAAATCTTTACTTTTTAAATATAGACCAGTATATCTTTCATAATACATATCTAAAAAGAAATTAATTTCATTTTTAGTATCTTCATCAATATCTAATTTAGAAATACTTTTAATATTTACATAATAATACATTCTAAGCATTTGAATTACTTTTTTAGCAACTATTCTTTCATCGGTTAAACAATTTAAACAAATGTATCCACCTTTATCCCCATCAATAGTTGCAATATTTGTTTTACTACCACAAATAATACATTCATTTAAATTAATACCTACCCCTAAATAATCTAAAAATTTTAATTCTAGAATATTCATAAGGACTAATGGATCTAAACCATCTTCAAGTTTTAAAACCGTATTAATAAAATCTTCATAAATAGTTTCATCATTACTTTGTTTTAATACTTGGGTAGTTAAATCTACTAAATAAGATAAATAACTAATTAAAATGATATCACTATTAATATTTTTTAAAGGTCTAATAATATCTGCACTTTTAAATAAAGAAAGTTTGTTTTCTTTGTAATAAATATTAAATTTTGCATAAGTAAATCTTAAAGTTAAGGCTCTATCTTTACTTTTAATGGATTTAGCACCTTTACACATAATGCTAATTAAACCGTATTCTTTGGTAAAAACACTAATTATTTTACTAGTTTCACCATAGGGTGTTTCCTTAAAAATAAAACCTTCAACTTCTTTTAACATACTAACCTTCTTTACTTTGTTTATATTTTAAATAATCTTCTACTTTACCCGATTTTTTAAAATTTTCCCATAATTTATTTTTTTTCATTTTTCCTCACCTAAAATTATAATGAGAATAATTTTAAATTTTTATTCAAAGTAAAGATTATTTTTCAAATTTATCAATAAAACCTAATTCAATTAAATATTTTTCTTTTTCTTTCCAATTTTTGATAGTTTTAACGTATAACTCTAAATAAACTTTTTTATCAAGCATTTTTTCTATTTCCATGCGTGATAAAGTTCCTACTATTTTTAAACGACTACCATTTTTCCCAATGATAATCTTTTTTAGGGAATCCCGGTCCACTATAATATCGACATTTATATTAATGATATTTGTTTTTTCGTCAAAAAGAGTGGTAAAACAAGTAATACTATGAGGAACTTCATCTTCGGTAACAGACAATAATTTTTCTCTCACGATTTCACTAATCATAAAATTTTTAGAACTACTCGTATACATATCTTTAGGAAAATACAAGACTTCATCCTTCATATATTTTTTAATTACATCTATTAAATGAGAAGTATTATCACTATGTAAGGCAGAAATAGGCACAATTTCGACGAAAGGATAAATATCTTTATATTCATCAATAGCTGTCAATATCTTTTCTTTACTTAATTTATCTATTTTATTCATTACTAAAATAACGGGAACCTTTTCCTTTTTTAGTAAATTTAAGATATATTCATCACCCTTGCCAATGCCGGAAGCAATATCAACCATAAATAAAATTAAATCTACGTCTTTAGTTAAAGCTAAAGCTTGTTTATTTAAAACTTTACCAAATTTACCCATAGGTTTATGAATACCTGGAGTATCCACTAAAACAATTTGATAATCATCATCGTTATATATGCCTTGAATAATATTACGCGTTGTCCCGCTTTTATCAGAAGTAATCGCTACTTTTTCTTTAATTAAAGAATTAATTAAGGTACTTTTACCCACATTAGGTCGACCAATTATACTTACAAAACCACTTCTCATATTAACCTACTTAAATAAATTAATAATATAAGGCATAAAGATAACTAAAGCAATAACTGCTTGCATAACGCCCATTACGCCCCCGGCAGCCGAACCACAATCTTTAGCAATTTTAGCTAAAGGGTGATATTTATCCGTTACTAAATCAACCACGGCTTCAATCGCGGTATTAAGTAGTTCAATTGCCATAACACTAATGGAAGCAATAATTAAAACGGCCCATTGCACAAAAGTAACTTGAAAAATTAAGGCTAAAACAATAATTAAAATTGTCCCTACCCCATGAATAATTAAACTTTGTTCATTTTGATAAGCATAAGCTAGGCCATCTATCGTATATTTAATACTATTAAAAAACCTTTTAATTCCTAATTTCTTATTTTCTTTTCGTTTCTTTAAATCCATTTAATACCAACTCCTGCTTTGCAAACATTTCTTTTTCTTCTTTTTCGCCTAAAGTATGATCATAACCTAATAAATGTAATATTCCATGGACAGTTAAAAAGGCAAGTTCTCTTTTTTCACTATGACCATATTCTTTAGCTTGTTCCTTCATTTTGGGTATCGAAATATATATTTCTCCCAATTGGCGAATATTATAACGCATTTTTTCATTATCTTCAAATGCAAAAGATAAAACATCCGTTGTTCGATCAATTTTCCGATACTCTAAATTCATTTGATGCATTTTTTCATCGTCAATAAAGACAATACTAAAGAATGAAGATTTAACTTTCTCCATTTTTAAAGTTCGCTTTATTATTTTATTTAAATATTTATAATCTTTATAACCATATTCATCAATTATTTCAAACTTATTCATAGATTAGGCACCACTTTCAAAGAAACTAAAATATACCAAATAATGATTACAATAACTATTAAGGCTAAAAAGTTATATAAGCCATCACTGCGAAAAATTCTTGGTAAGTGACTTTTAATAGCTTCCCAAGCAATATATACTAAATAACCGACGATACCTCCAAGAACATTTAAAATAATATCATCAATATCAAAGGAACGACCAATTTTTAATTGAATAACCTCAACTGTAGTACTTACAATCGCACTAATAATTAAAGCTGGAAAAATATTTTTCGATTTCACATAATCGGCAATACAATAACCAAAAGGCATAAATAAAATAATATTACCAATAACATTGTAATAAAATAATTTACTGCCAAACTCATATCTTATAATTTCGGTGAAAGGAACTAGATTAACACCCGATGAAGTATTTAATTCAACTTTAGTTAATAATTGGAATAATAAAAAGATATAAATAATAGATAAAACATTAAATAATTCTTTATATAAATACATCTTTTCGCGATTATGACGATAATAAAAGAATCTTAAAGATATCATTGTTACTAAGAAAATTGTTAAGACTGGCCAATTATCATTCAGTGTTGTTTTGATTGTTTCCCATATCACTTTCATCAATCCTTTCTGCTTCATTTGCTATGATTTGTTCTTCACTAATAAGCTCGTTTACTACTATAAATATTTCTATATCCATTGTACTATCATTTACTACTTTTTTCAAAACTTTTTTATCAATTATGGTATCTTTTTCACCTAATTTAGTTTTTAGATTTTCTATTCCCTTATTAATTCCTTCATTTAAGGCCTCTTCTTCGGTAAATGTTAAGGTTTGTTTATTATTTTCATATTCCGTTTCTAAAAGTAATTCATAGTCAAAGGCTTTAAGTAAAAGTTTATCTTTACTTTCAAAACTTGAGAAACGGTCTTTAAATATTCTTGTCTTATTACCTTTATTAGACCAAATAAGATTATATTTCTTTTTACCCGTTAAAGTGTATTCATTATATTCAAAGGGAATACTCACCTTGATAGTATACCAAGTATGAGCAAAAACTTCCCCCTTCGCACATACCCGCATTTTTTCTTCATTATTGTAAGTAACAATCCCACTTATTAAAACATCACCTTTTTTAACTAGGTCATTAGGTCGAACTAAAGCTTCGCCATTTGATACTAGCAATGATGATATCGTTCCTTCTTTTTTCGCAATAATATTACATTTTTTATTATCTTTCGTCGTATCCGTAATTATTCTTTCTTCCACTTTAACATTTAAAATCATCCCATCGGTTTCAAACTCTAACCAATCTATTTTAGTCGGATATTTTTCTAAAATATTTTCTTTTATTTTTTGTAATTCGTTATAACTTTTTTTAAAGGATAAAGTTTTAATCCCTACACTTTCTAATTCATCCATTAAAAGTTCTCTAATTTCTTTATTTTCATGAATAATATTTACTTCCACTACTAAATTAGTACAAATAAATAATAAAACAAGGCCAATAACTAAACAAATTAATAATTCTTTATATTTGATTAAACTATTTTTAAAATTATAAATACCTAATTCTTTAACTACTTTAAATTTATAACTAACTAAATATTTATTTAATTTAGCTAAAGTATCTTCCTCTATTTTTAAATAAATTTCTTTATTAACATATTTAATATTATATATTTTTAAATTTAATTTAGCTAAACGATTAACAAATTTATAATAATCTAAACATTTACTTTTAACCCAAATATAATGTTTATTCATAATCAATACCTATATTTATTATTTTACCTTTAATGAGTATTTCTTTAGGTAAAAGTTTGGAAATATATAAATTTTCGCCATTGATAGTTAAATTAAATTTTTCTAATTTTAAAACTATTTTTATATCTGTTAATAGTAATAAATCAAAATAATTATAAACATAAATATAATTATCATATATACTTATAAAATAATTTTTATCATATAAAAAATTAGTTAGGTTTTCTCTTATATGCATAATTTCACCCTAACTAATTATATGCTTTAGTTTTAAAACTATAAGTTATAGCTATTAATAAAAGTCAAGAAAAATCATTCACCAAAGTTTGTCTTTTTTTGAGGCATTTAGATACATTTCGACAAATTTTTTAACAAATTTAAAAAATTTATCTTAAAAAAAAGGAAATCTGGGGGTAAGGGGATATATATATAAGTGAAGGGAGGTTTTATGGTTCCAATAAAAAATGAAGACAAATGGCTGTCTTGTAAGTATGATAAAGTATTTAAAAGTATTATGTTAAGTAATAATTATCTATTTTTAAATGCTTTATTAAGTGAGATAATAGGCACAAAAGAAGAAGTTATAAATAACCTATCCACCGAAAATAAAGTTAAAAATACGAAAGAAAGAGTTAAGATAATGGATATTTTGGTTGAAACTGTTGATGCATATGTTAATATCGAAGTAAATAGTAATATCAATAGAATTATTAAAAAAAGAAATTTTAAATATATTACTACTTTCTATAATCAGTTCACGGGTAATAACACTTTTTATAATAATGAAAAGAAATTTTATCAAATAAATTTAAATTATAGACATGGTGGAACAATAAAAAGATATGATTATTTTATGCAAGATAGCCATATAAATCAAAAGTATATTGATAATTTACAAATTGTGGAAATAAATATGGACTATTTAAAGAAACTATGGTATGCTAAAGATGAAAAAGTAAATGAATATATTTATGTTCTAATGCTATGTTTAGAAAAAGAAGAATTAAAAATTTTAAGAAAAGAAAGAAAGGATGATGATATTATAATGGATTATGAAAAAGCAATGAATAAAATGAATAGTAACTTTAAATTTAATTGGGATTATGAAGAAGATAATAAACTTTTAGCCAATTCATTTAGATTGGAAGGTTATGAAAAAGGCATGAAACAAGGTATGAAAAAGAAACAAATAGAAATGGCTAAAAATTTACTAAAAATTAATTTACCAATAGATAAAATTGTTGAAGTAACCAACTTATCAGAGGCTCAAGTTCAAAAATTAATGTAAAAGAACACTTTCCTAAATCCACTAGGAAAGTTTTTCTAACAAAAAAATAATCAAAGAGAAAATATTCTTTAATTATTTCTTTTCTTCTTGCATTGATTCTTTTAAAGTAGTTCCAAATGTAACTACATTTTGTAAATCAGCAGGAACGATTATTTTTGTTGATTTGCCATCGGCAACTTTTGATAAAGTTTCATAACTTTTTAATTTTAATACGGCTTCATCAGCTTTAGCTTCTTTTAATAATCTAATACCATCAGCTTCAGCTTGTTTTAATTTTAATAAAGCTTCAGCTTCTCCTTCAGCAATTTTAATATTACTTTCTTTTTGAGCTTCAGCACGTAATATCGCACTTTCTTTTTCACCTTCAGCAATTAAAATACTACTTTTCTTTTCCCCTTCGGCTTGTAATATTTTTTCTCTTCGTTCTCTTTCAGCTCGCATTTGTTTTTCCATAGCTTCTTGAATATCTCTCGGTGGCAAAATATTTTTTACTTCGACACGATTAACTTTAATTCCCCATGGGTCTGTAGCTTCATCAAGAATTGCTCTCATTTTAGTATTAATTATATCTCTACTAGTTAAAGTTTGATCTAATTCTAAATCCCCAATAATATTTCTTAAAGTAGTTGCTGTTAAATTTTCAATTGCACTAACAGGAAATTCAATTCCATAAGTATATAATTTTGGATCAGTTATAGAATAATATACTACCGTATCAATTTGCATTGTAACATTATCTTTCGTTATAACTGGTTGAGGATCAAAATCTTTAACTATTTCCTTTAAAGTTACTTTATTAGATATAGAATCTATAAAAGGTAATTTAAAATGTAAACCATTTTGCCATGTTGTATGATAAGAACCTAATCTTTCAATAACATAACTTTTAGCTTGAGGTACAATTTTAATATTAGGAATAATTAAGAGTAATACAATTACCAAAATAACAATAAATACTTCCATTATTTACCCTCCTTTCTAACTTTTAATTTAACGCCATCTATCGCTTCAATTAAAACTTCATCATTAACATTTATCTTTTCTGTGCTTATTGCACTCCATCTTTTACCATCAACTTTTACTTCCCCAATTACATTTTTCTTTATTTCTTCTGTGCATATTCCATGCATTCCTATAACCCGGTCTAAATTAGTTTTAACACTTTTACTCTTAACGTATTTATCTAATAATGGTTTAGTTAAAATCATTAGGATAATTCCTACAATAACAAAGGTACCAATTTCTAAAAATAAAGAATCATAAATAAAAGATAAAACTAAACTCACTATCGCACTCGCAATAAACCAAATAGATACCAAATTAACCGTACTTGCTTCAACAATTGTTAAAATAATAATTACTATTAACCAATAAATCCAATTCATAATCTCACTTCCACTTTAATTATATTATATTTATTTCTTTTTTACTAGTTTTCTTAAAAATATTGGAATAAGGAAAAGTATTTGTTCGAAATAAAATATACCTAACATCATTAAATAAGTTGTCATAACTTTATTCATTTTAAATAAATAATAAATGATGGGAATTAAAAAAATTAGAATCATAATAAGTAAAGAAAACCAATCTTTTTTGAAATTAAATTTTTGATTAACTTTTTCTTCATAAAATAAATTAACTAAGAAATATAACATAATTATCAAAAATAAATAAATATTTACTGTCGTATTTTTTAATCTTGTATATAAATAAAACACAATGATTAAGATTAATTTATCTAATCTAAATACTTGCAAAAAATTCTTTTTTAAATATTCAAAATAAGAAACTTCTAAAGTATTGTTTCTTTTAATAATATAAATGGCATTAATAATACAATAAATAAACCAAATAATAAAACTAAGCCATAATAAAATATTTTTAAGATTTATTTCCATAACTACACCCACAATAATTTTGACGATATAAGTCATATTCTTTACTTAATTCAATACTTTTCTTATATCCATCTTGTTTTTTAAAATCACTATATAAAAATGGTATTCCCACTTCTTTACTTATTTTTTCTCCAATCGTATTTATAACTTGACTATTTTTATGAGGACTAACAGTTAATGTTGTCCCAAAATAATCAAAACCTTTTTCTTTGGCTAGCATTGCTGTTTTTTTTAGTCTTAAGTAAAAACACCTACTACATCTAGCTCCCCCTTCTTTTTCTTCTTCATAACCTTTAGCTATGGCCTCAAAAGCTTCATTATCATAATCACAATCAAGAAATTCAATTTTATGTTTGCCTTCAAAATTATGTAAAAACTTTAATTGTTCGTTTTTTCTTTTTTCGTATTCATCCTTTGGTTCAATATTAGGATTATAATACAAAACCGTTATATCAAAATAATTAGTTAAAAAAGAAATACAAGTAGTCGAACAAGGACCACAGCAACTATGTAAAAGTAACTTCTTAGTGCCATCTAAATTATTCACTATCTCCAGCAGTTTCGTTTGGTAATTCATCAGTTTCAGCTTCTTTCTCTTTTTCTTCTCTATCAGATAAAATCTTGTCGTAAGTTTCAAAATAAGTATTTGAAGAATTACTATCTAAATATAATACACCTTTTTCTTCAGCTTTTAAAGTAGCAATTACTTCTTTATAACGATTTAGCTTTTGAATATTAACAATATTGATATAAACACTATTTTCATCATTCATTTTAAGAAGGAAGCGTTCACTATCTAAAGTTATATCTCCACTGATATCAGGATCATATTTTATTTCACTAACCATTTTTAAAACTGCCGAATCAATCGTCTTAAGTCTATCAATAAACCTATTTTCAACTTCACTCGGACAAAAATTAATTAAAGTTGGTACACCCAAAACTTTAGTCTTAGGAACAATTTTCTTACCATTACTTAAAACATACTCATCTTCATAAGCATAAAGAATACGGGCTTCATCAATATCAATGGTAACTTTACCTAAAAGATTAAATCTAATTTTAGCATCATTGACATAATCTAAAGCTTTTATTTTATTTTTTTTACCTAATAAAGACCAAATAGATGTTCCCTTGCTAATATTACTAGCTTCTAAAATTTCATTTTCGCTAGTTAAAGAATTACCTTTCACAATAATTAATTTAACGGGCATTTTATAAATTACATAAACAACCATACATAATAAATAAATGCCAAGGATAACTACTAAAAGACCTTTTATGGATAATTTCCTTTTTACTTTCTTTTTCATATTATTACCATTTTACGATAATCTGTTCTAATTCTAAATCAATATCGTATATCCTTTTTATTTCTTTTTTTATTTTTGTAATTAATTCTATTATATCACTACTTGTCGCATTATGATAATTAATTATAAAGTTGGCGTGTTTTTCACTAACCATAGCTCCACCTACCATCATCTTTTTTAACTTAGCATCTTCAATTAATTTCCCAGCAGCGTAACCTATAGGATTACGAAAAACAGAACCCGCATTTTTAGTACCTAATGGTTGATGGGCTTGGCGATATAAATTATTTTCTTGAACTTCTTTTTGAGCTAAAAGCTTATCCCCTTTTTCTATTACAAAAGTAGCCGCAATAATCACAACATTTTGCTTTTTAAATTCCGTATATCGGTAACCATAACTAATATTTTCTTTGGCTACTATCTCAATATTACCTTCTTCATTAATAATAGTTACATTAATTAAATAATCAAAAATTTCATGTTTAAAACAACCGACATTACCGATAACGGCACTTGCAACTGTTCCGGGTACGCCATTACAAAAAGCAAAATTAACATATCCCCTATCAATTAAATAATTACTAAAATAAGTTAAAAGGACTCCTCCTTCAACTTCGACTTTTTCATCTTTAATAGTTATTTTATTTAAATTATCTAAGCGAATAATTACCCCATCATAATCATTATCTGGCAAGATAACATTAGAACCCATGCCTAATAAATAATAAGAAATATTGTTCTTTTTTAAATCACTAATTAAATTTTGCAAAGAAGATACACTTGTAGGTTTAACTAAATATTTAGCCATACCCCCGATACCATAAGTATTATATTTTTTTAAATCAACATTAGTTAAAACTTCGCCATACTTTTCTAACTTAATCATTTTAATAATTCCTTTGCTTCATTATAAATAATTTCACTAGAAGATGTAGTTTTAATTGTCTTTAATTTATCTACCATTTCATTATATTTTTCAGTATTATTAACTAATTCATTGATGGCAATTTGAAGGATATCAGCTTTTAAATTCTTTTCTTCAATTAATTCGGCAACCCCAAAATTAACTAAATCTAGGGCATTATAATATTGATGATTATTAGCTACATATGGACTAGGAATTAAAATACTTGGAATATTTAAAGCTAAAATTTCACTAATGGTTGATGCCCCAGCTCTTGTAATTATTAAATAAGCATCTTTCATTAAAGAATTTAAATTATCCATATATGGAACAACTTTAACATTTTTCGAAAAATGACTATCCTTAACAAAATCAGCATATAAATTTTTACCGGCAATATATAAAACTTCATAATCAGCATCATCAATTAAACTTAAGAAAGGTTTAAATTTTTCATTAATGGTTCTACTACCTAAAGAACCCGCAACCACAATAATTAATTTTTTATTTTTCTTAAAACCTAAAGTTTCTTTATTTAATTTAGGAATACTTAAAGCTCCATCTCCACATGGATTGCCAGAATAAATAACTTTTTTAGCTTTATTAAAATAATTTTTAGTACTTTCAAAAGAAATACAAACTAAATCCACATTTTTACTTAACCATATATTGGACTTACCGGGTATACTATTTTGTTCGTGTAAAATAGTTTTAATGCCTAATTTCTTGGCCGCCTTAATAACCGGATAAGTTACATAACCACCGACGCCAATAACTAAATCTGGTTGAAACTCTTTCATAATCTTTAAACATTTAGCTTCAGCTTTTTTTATTAAATTAAGATTTTTTATATCTTGCATTATTTTGGTTTTACTAAAACCATATATTTCTAAAGCTTCATATTTTATGCCCATCTTTGGAACAATATCTTTTTCCATTCGATTATGCGTACCTATATATAAAACCTCTAAAGTAGGTTCTTTTTCTTGAAATTTTTTTATTATGGCTAAAGCTGGATAAATATGTCCACCTGTACCACCCGCGGAAATAATAATTTTCATTCTTTCTCACCTATAATAATTATACAATAAAATCTCAATATTTAATAATATTATTTGTCTAGCTATGTCAAATCAATCTAAGTATTTATTATCAACTATATAAGTTAATTTAGGATATTTCATCATATCTTTTCCTCTTATCCCATAGACAAATACTTGAATATTTAACTCTTTAAAACTTGCAATCATAGATGGTGTTAAAATATCACTTATTAGACAAATAAAATCATAATCGTAATTTTCGGTACTGTTAAAAACATAATTTAATACCCCAATTGGATACTGACACTTTAAATCTTTTAATTTTTTAATGACTTTATTACTAAAACTCATTAGGTAAATAATTCTTTGGTACTTATCTAATAACTTTAATAATTTAGGTAGGTTAAGATTAAAGTCTTTTATTTCTAACAATAATATTTTCGATGTAGGTATTTTTAATAAATCCTCTAGTTTGGGAATATTATCCTTTTTTAATTCTTTATATAGACACTCATTTATTAATTTTCCTTTATAAAGAGGACTATGATAAAGAACAAACACTTTATCTAAAGTTACTCTAATATCTGTTTCAATACCAGCATATTTTTTATTCTCAAAGACTTTTTGAAAAGCGGGCAGTTTATTTTCTTCTTCTTTTTTATCATGGAAACCACGATGAATAATTAATTGCAAAAAAAATCACCTTAGTAATTTATACTAAAGTTATTTTATTTTATGTTTTTTAGATTTAAAAATAATCGCAAAAGATATTAAAATAAGTAGAAAGCAAATGCTAGCTATAACGGGAGCAACATATGTAGGTAATTCTTTTTTAACTTCAATAGCATCAGCCATTACTTCGAAATTACTTACCCTTTGTTCTTCTTCTCTAGTTACCAGTAAATTGTAGCTGGAAATATCACCATCAGTATTGGTAACATCAATTATAACTATATTTTCACCAACTACTAAGTTATCATTACCATAGATATTAACATTACTACTTTCACTTACACTATAACTTATTTCTAAATGTGTTACATCATTATTTACAAATACGGTATAAGTATCATTATTAATATCAAAAAGAGGACTTAATTCCCCATTTAATATTTTTAAATCCTTTAACATTATGCAATTCCCCTTACAAAATTTTTAATAAAATTTCATTCATTACATATATTTTGTCCGGATTTATGAAAATATTACCTCCTTTTATAATTAAATCTTTGTTTTTTAAAACTTTGGTTAAATCATAAGCTTTATCAAAAGCAATATTATATTTTTTTTCAAATTCTTTTAGATTAATACCTTTTAATAAACGTAAATGAAGCATTACTTCATAATCCATTTTATCTTTACCTTTAACAAATTCTTCTTTAGCAACATAATTACCTAAAAGATAACTTTTTAAATTTTTAGTATTATCGTATCTAACTTCATCAATATAACCAGAGGCCCCGAGACCAAAACCATAGTATTCTTCATTGTGCCAATAAGTTAAATTATGTTTCGATTCATAACCTTTTAAAGCAAAATTACTGATTTCATAATGATTATAATCTTTTAACATTTTCTCTATTTCTAAAAACATTAAATAATCTAGTTCTTCATCAATTGGTTCCGTATTTTTCAACTTTAACATTGTATGATCTTCAATCATTAAGCTATAGGTACTAATATGTTCTGGTTTTAATTTCAAAAATAGTTTTAAATCTTTTTTTAAATCTTTCAATGTTTCATTAGGTATGGCATAGATTAAATCTAAATTTATATTATTAAAACCTAAAGAGCGACATAATTTTATTTTGGCTTCCGTATCTTTGAAATCCGCATGGCGTTGCATAAACTCTAAGTTCTTTTCTTGAAATGATTCAATACCAATACTTAAACGATTAACTCCATATTCTTTTAATAAAGTTAATAAATCGGCATTTATATCTTCAATATTGCATTCAAAAGTAAATTCTTGTAAATTATTTCTTTTAAATATTTGCGTCATTTCTAATAATCTTTTAATTTCCGACAAAGACAAAACGGAAGGTGTTCCCCCTCCTATGTAAATGGTATTTACTTCATCATCTAAATACCGATCAGTTATTTCCTTTTTTAAAGTATCAAGATAGACACTAGCCCATTTTTCATTGTATATAAATTTGCAAAAATCACAATAGGCGCAAATTGTCCGACAAAAAGGAATATGAATATAAACGGATTTAGCCATTATTATCCTTTACGACGAGTGCCATTGACACTAATTTTAATACTATTTCTTTTGGCTTCTTGTTCTTTAGTTTTTTCATCTCTTGTTGTTTCTTTAATTAAATTTATATAGTATTCATATAATACGGGATTATTTTCCTTAACTAATTTTACAGCTTCTAAAAATTCTGCATTAGTTAGGCCAACTTTAGTACATAATTGAACTGTAGGAATAAAATATTTAACTTGGTAACGAATTAATGCTAAGGCTTCATCAACATTTAAAGGCATTCCTTTTTCATGATTTTGTTTAAATTTAACAAAAGGAATATCGTTAATAAATCCAATGAGTTCAATAACTTTAGCTCTATCTTTATTCATATAAGCTTGGTATAATTCATTAATAAAATCAAAGTATTCGGCTTCAGCAGCTTCTTGATTTTTCTTACCATAGCTATGTAAATTATCTAAAGTCATAATATTTCTTTTAGCTTCCATTTCTTTTCTAGCATCCATTGTTACTCCCGGATTATTATAATTTTGACGTAAGAATCTACCCACTTCTTCTTCCGGAATATCAAATAATTTACTTACGGTACTATAACGAAAACCAAAAGTTAAAGTTACTTTCAATAGAAAATTAACATATCCTTCATCGGTCCCATTGATTCTTCTTACAAACATTTGCATTTCTTTAATATTTAATTTCTTTTCCATTTTTCTACTCCTCACTTAATATTGCTAAAAAGGCTTCTTGGGGTACTTCAACTGAACCAACCATTTTCATCCTTTTTTTACCTTCTTTTTGTTTTTCTAATAATTTTCTTTTGCGGCTGACGTCTCCACCATAACATTTAGCTAGGACATTTTTCCGCATTGCACTAATATTTTCCCGGGCAATTACTTTGGAACCAATACTTGCTTGAATTGGGATTTGAAACATTTGCCGGGGAATTAACTCTCTTAATTTACTAACGACGGCGCGGCCTTTGCTATAAGCCAAATCTTTATGAACGATAACACTTAAAGCATCAACTACTTCCCCATTGAGTAGAATATCCATTTTAACTAAATCACTACTCAAATATTCACTTATCTCATAATCAAATGAAGCATAACCTTTGGTGAAACTTTTTAATTTATCATAAAAATCATAGACGATTTCAGATAAAGGTATTTCATAATGAATATTAACTCTTTCCTCATCAATATAATCAACTGATTTATATATGCCTCTTTTATTTTGACATAATTCCATAATGGCGCCAATATATTCACTCGGAGCAATAATATTGGTATAAATAAATGGTTCCTTAATATCTTTTATTTTTACCCGGTCAGGCATTTTATGAGGGGAATCGATATTAATCACATTACCATCCGTTAAAGTAACTTCATAAACAACACTAGGACTTGTCGCAATAATATCAATCCCAAACTCTCTTTCAATACGCGTAATTATGACATCCATATGCAGTAAACCTAGAAAACCAACCCGAAAACCAAAACCTAAAGCCGCGGATGTTTCCCCTTCAAAAGTTAAAGCCGCATCATTAAGTTTTAATTTATTCAAGGCTTCTTTTAATTCATCGTATCTATTTGGTTCGGTTGGGAATAAGCCAGAGAATACCATTGGTTTCATGGGTTTATAGCCAGCAAGGGGAACATCGGTACAACGTTCTAACGTAGTTATGGTATCACCCACCGTTACTTTGGATATATCTTTAATGGCTGCCGCAATAAAACCAACTTCCCCACTAGACAAAGAATCTAACTTCTTATCCTTCGGAGTATGCACACCTAACTCAACCACTAAAAACTCACTATTGGAAGCTAAACACTTAATAGTATCGCCTACTTTAATTACCCCATCAACTACTTTGACTAATAAAATTACCCCCCGATAGGAATCAAAATAACTATCAAAAATTAAGGCTCGAGTTTTTTCATTCTTGTTATCAACAGGAGCCGGAATTCTTTCAATAACAGCTTTAATGATGTCTTCGACTCCATAACCAGTTTTGGCACTACAAAGAATAATTTCTTCTTCCTTAAAACCTAAAGTATTTTTTAATTCTTTCTTAACTCTTTCAACATCAGCATTAGGTAAGTCAATTTTATTAATAACTGGTATTATGGTTAAATCATTTTCTAAGGCTAAATATAAATTGGCTAACGTTTGGGCTTCAATTCCTTGGGCTGCATCAACAACTAATATGGCGCCTTCACAAGCTGCTAAAGAACGCGAAACTTCATAAGAAAAATCGACATGTCCGGGAGTATCAATTAAATTTAAAGTATAGACTTCATTTTGATACTCATAATTTAAATGCACAGCATTTAGTTTAATAGTTATGCCTCTTTCTCTTTCCAAATCCATATTATCAAGCAATTGGTCTTTCATTTCTCTCGTATCAACTGCTTTTGTAATTTCTAAGATACGATCCGCTAAAGTTGATTTACCATGATCAATATGAGCAATAATGGAAAAGTTTCTAATTGTCTTATTCATATTAAGCCACCCATAAAGATTATACTATAGATTAGCTCTTTTTACAAAAACAAAGTTTTTAAAACCTTAAATGCTCCCTGTAAACCATCTGTTAAGAAACCTTCCACTACTTCATTAAATTTATCACCAGCATTTGTAAATTTATTAGAATAATCTTTTCTTTCCTCGAGAATATAGGAATTAACATCAACGACTTCGCCATTTAAAACATCTTGTTCGAATTTTTCAATTTGTTTATCTGTTAAAACTATTTTGTCATTCAACGATGCCTCATAATAACCACTTTTACTCGAAATAAATAAGGCAATAAAGACCACAAATAATAACCCTAATATTTGTAAAAAACGATTAGGTTGTTTTTTCATTAAATTCCTCCGTCGTATATTCATAAATAACATTAGCTAAAACTTTTAAAGTATTATTAATTTCTTCAATCGTATTGTATTGTCCTCCGATTTCCATCAAAAATGTATATTTATCAAAATCTTGATTATAGATGCCATTAACACCCGGACCTTTCTTTTGCATTATCCCTCGACTTAAAGAAACATTGAAAGCTTTTATTTTTTCATTTATTTTTTTTGCCTCATTAAGGTTAACCTCGTAATTCGTGTGTTCTAACCCAACTACAAACAAAACTCGAGCATACTTTTTTCCTTCAATTTCCGTGACCGTATTTTTATAGGCTGAAGAATCCCGGTGGATATCAATAAACATTTCTAAAGACGGATTATTCTTTTTAGCTTCTTCCATCAGCAATCTACTAGCTTTATAAGAATAGCCATATTTCCAATTATTTTTATTTAAGATATCAGCTATTTTTTGTTCTTCGACAATAGTATTTATTCCTAAATCATTTAAATACTCTTTTAATATATAAGAAGCAATTAAAACGGTATTATTAATATTAAAACTTTCCAAAAAATTAGTTTTATAGCCTTCCGTTTGATGCGAATTATATAAATAAATTGTAGGTTCTATTTTTGGGGATACCTCAACCTCAGGCTCACTTATCTCACTTTCCACTTCTTTAGATACTAAATTACTTACTTTATCAATACCTAAAGAATACTTTAATAAAAACTCCGTACTATTTAAGGAAGCAATATCCCCAATACTATAACTACCAATCCCATCATTAATTAAAAACTGTAAATATTTCTCATTATTTATATCAAAATCTATTTTTTGATATAAGACTTTAAAAACTAACCAAAAAGAAAACAAAAGGATTGCTCCTAAACTAAGGAATCTTAAAACAAATATTTTAACTTTACTTCTACTCTTAAATCTTTTTTTCATGAGTCTCTCCTTTAATCTATATTACTACATTTAAAGTGAAAAACTTGTCGAATTAAGGAAGAATATTCAAATTTTTTTCATATTGATTATTTTATTAATATAATGTAAAATATTCTTAAGAGGTGAAAAGTATGCATATAAAACTATTATCAACATTTAAAAAGAATTATTATGAGGTTATTGATGATGAAGAAAAAATGAAATTAATTACCAGTAAAGGAGATATTATTGCTACCAGTAAAATACTAGAACAAGAAAATGATTTAGAAAATTTAGATAATTACTATCATTTTTATTGTGAAAGACTTAGGGAACTAAATAAATATTATAAAACTAAAGTCACATTTGATAAAATAGTTCCAACATTATTATTTTTAATAATTATATTGTTAAAGTTTTTTCCTTTAAATACTTTCCTAACAATTATTGACTCTATTGTAATGACTGGAGAGTTTGTATGTCTACTCATATATTTTTACGCTATTATAAATAGTGCTCCAACTAGAAAAAAGTATCTGGCTAAAAAAGAAATAATCAATGAATTAATAAATGAAACATTTCAAAAAATGACTAAAGTTAAAGAAAATATTGTTACTTTAAAAGAAGAAAATGAATATCACAAAATTGCTGATTTAAATAATAATTTTGTAATTGATAAAGAAGATGCCATAAATCACGAAGAAGAAGTAATTCAAGTATTAAAACTAACTAAAAACAAATAAATTTAAAGGAAAAATAATAAAATATAGTATATTTACTTGCTAAAATAAGAATTATTTGTTAAAATTATTTAAGTAATGAGGAAGGAGCGTCTAAGAATGCCAAACATTAAGAGTTCAAAAAAAGCAGTAAAAGTTATTGCTAAAAAAACTGCTAACAATCATGAGTTAAAAATGCGTGTTGCTAATTTAATTAAAAATTGTGAAAAAGCTGTTAGTGCTGGAGAAACTGATAAGGCTTTAGCCCTATTAAAAGATATTCAAAAATATACTGACAAAGCTGTTAGTAAAGGTTTAATAAAAAAGAATACTGCTGATAGACAAAAATCAAGATTGACAGAAAAAGTAAAAAATATGAAGTAATAATTTTTGATTGTTTACTTCTTTTTTTTTTGATATTATTAATATAGGTGAAGTAAATGAAAAAAGTTGTGTTTTTAATTGTCTCTTTGGTATTTCTTGGAGCAACTATATTTTTTCTTAATCCCATCAGTGATTTTTTAGCAAGTGAAATTAATAAGCATCCTAGTTTAGTTATGAAACCAAGTAATGAATATACGAAGGATTATGATTATATGTTTATCCAAAGAAGTAAAGATTTTGTGCCCTACTCTTATCAAGATTTATTAAATATAATTTATGCTAGTATTAATAATGGTTGGGACACATTTACTTTTTATTGCCCTAATGAATATCAAAATTGTCTAAAAGATATGGAAAAAATAAGTAATGATGAAATGTTATTTACGCATATCAATAATTATGTTCATCCATTTAATAGTTTTACGAATGTTAATACTTCTATTAGTGAAAGTGGTGAAATTACAATTAATGTGGAATTTTTATATAAAAAAGATGATATCTTAAAAATTAATGAAAAAACAGATAGTATTTTAAAAGAAATAATTAAAGATGATATGGATGATTATGACAAAATAAAAACTATTCATGATTATATTGCGAATAATGTTAGA
The DNA here is from genome assembly GCA_947588765.1 of uncultured Bacilli bacterium. Classification (GTDB taxonomy): domain Bacteria; phylum Bacillota_I; class Bacilli_A; order RF39; family UBA660; genus Onthocola_B. The sequence continues at coordinate 43,734 of CANPZG010000002.1, read as the reverse complement.
TATGATATTGAAAGAAATGAAAATGATAAAAGTGATTACACTTCTTATACTGCCTATGGGCCATTGTTTCAAGGCTATGCAACATGCAGTGGCTATACTGATTTAATGGCAATATTCTTAACTAAGTTAGGTTTCAACAATTATAAAATAGCAACTCCGGCGAGTGCTATTAGTTATTCTGATTCCGGACATATTTGGAATGCAGTCTATTATAATAACGAATGGGTTCATATTGATTTAACTTGGGATGATCCCGTGAGTTATGATAAAGATGGTAATATTAAAGATTACTTATTCCATACTTATTTTTTAGTTAATACTGAAGCAATGCACGAAGCTGACAAAGGTGAAACTGTTTTAGAAGAACATAACTTTGATGCCCGATATTATTTAGAATTTAAATAATTACTTTTGACATTGAGGGCAAAAATAAGTACTTCGACCATTAATTTTAACATTTTCGATTGGTGTATTACAGATAGGACAAGGTTGTCCTTCTTTTTTATGAACCTTTAATTTATTTTGAAAACGACCAGTTACCCCTAAAGATGAAGTATAACTTTTAATTGTTGTACCACCCATTTTTATCGCTTCTTTAATGATAGTATTTGCTCCTTCAGCAATTAAATTAGCTTCTTTATCTGTAATTTTGCCAGCTTCTTTTAAAGGGTTAATTTTTGCATAAAATAATACTTCATTAACGTAGATATTTCCTAAGCCACTTATAATTGTTTGATCTAATAATACAGTTTTTATTGGTAACTTTTTATTTTTAAATTTAGTTAATAAATACTTACTAGTTAAATTCTTATCTCCCGGTTCTAAACCTTGTTTTTTAATACATTCCGTATTTTCTAAATCTTCTTTTTTAATTAGATTCATTCTGCCAAACTTTCTAGTATCATGATATCTTAAATCCGTATTATCTATAAATGTTATAATTACATGTTCATGTTTAATTATTTCTTCAGCACTATTTTTTAAGAAAAACTTACCTTCCATTCTTAAATGAGATAATAAATAATGATTATGTAATTCAAAAATTAACCATTTTCCTCTTCTTTTAATATCAATAAATTCATCACCAATTAAGCCTTTTTCAAAAGTATTAATATCACTTTCAATCATTTTATTATATCTTACATTTACACTTTTAATTTTCTTATTTAATATTTGTCTTTTTAAAGTGTTTCTTACTGTTTCAACTTCTGCTATTTCTGGCATTATTATCACTTCCCTATTAATTATACAATTATTTTTACTAAAACAAAAGATAGTTTTGCAACTAAAAACTAGAGTGTGCTCTCTAGTATCTTTTTTAGTTCCTATTTGACGGTTAGGTATCCCTACTTTTTTAGCATAATTACTTATGCATATATAATACACTAGGTATTAACAATATTTTTATTATATTCTTCACACTTTTCTTCTAATAATTTAAAATTACAACAACGATTTTTAATGTTATCTGGTAATAGATTCGCTAGATAATAATCATACAATCTATCAGCTTTAAAAAGTATTTGAAGTCTATGTTTATTTAACCATAATAATTGTTTCTTTATCATAGTAATATATTTATCAGCATTTGGAACATCCAAATTAACTAGTTTATAGTTTCCTTTTTTTACTGGAATCATATTATTAAAATTAATTGCTCCTAATTTACCACCATCAATTTTAACAAAATCAATAGTATTACGCATCTTTATATGTTTAGCTTTAGGACTAGATAAAGGAGCAAAATATTCAATATCTCCTATCCAAAATAAAACTCCAATAAAAGGTCTAGTTTCCTTATTAGCCTTATTATATGGTACTTTAGTATCATACTTTCTTAAAAAATCACAATAATTACTATCAACATTAACAATTAAAAATTTAAATAACATAATTAATTCCCCCTATTTTAATTAAAGGATTAGAGTGTTTTCTCTAATCCTACTTTTTTAGTTCCCAGTTTAATGGCCGGGTACACCGCTTTTTTAGCTTCCAATTTCATGGCTGGATTCACCGCTTTTTTAGTTTCCACTTAATGGCTGGATTCACCGCTTTTGGCATATATTTCTATATGCAATATAAACTTATCATAAGATTTACAATTTGTCAACTAAATAATTTAATTTTGTTAATTATTTTGTATCATACCAATTAGAACCAGTATCTATTTCTACTTTTAATGGTACATTCAAAGGAAATACATTTTCCATTTCTTCTTTAACTATTTGTTTTATTTTATCTAGTTCTTCATTTTTACAATCAATAATTATTTCATCGTGAACTTGTAAAAGAATTTTACTTTTGATATGTTCTTTCTTAAAGCGATTATAAACATTAATCATCGCTAGTTTCATAATATCCGCACTAGTGCCTTGAATTGGCGTATTTAAAGCCATTCTTTCACCCATTGATCTAATCATATAATTAGTATTATTTATTTCATCGATTACTCTTCTCCGACCAAACAAAGTTGTTACATAACCTAAATCATGAGTTTTTAAAATAATACTATCCATATATTCTTTTACTTCGGGATAAAAAGCATAATACTTCTTGATAAATTCATCGGCATCTTTTCGTGAAATATTTAAGTTTTCCCCAAGGCCAAACCCACTTATACCATAGACTATCCCAAATATTACTGCTTTAGCTGTTCTTCGCATATTTTTAGTTACTCCACTCGCTGGTATACCATAGATATCACTTGCTACTTTGGTATGAATGTCTTCCCCATTTTTAAAAGCATCAATTAATGGTTTACAATTAGAGATATGAGCTAGTATTCTTAATTCTATTTGGGAATAATCAGCACTTAAAAAGACATCACCGACTGGCACAAAAGCTTTTCTTATTTTACGACCTAATTCTTCTCTTACGGGAATATTTTGTAAATTAGGATCAACTGATGAAAGTCTACCAGTTCTCGTTAAAGTTTGTTTATAAATAGTATGAACTTTACCATCCTTTAAGATAAAGTTTTCCAAGCCCTCAATATAAGTAGAATATATTTTAGTTAAATTTCGATATAATAAAATACTTTCAATAATTGGATGTTTCCCAACTAGTTTTTCTAAAACTTTAGCATCCGTTTTATAACCAGTTTTATTCTTTTTACCTACAGCTAAATGCATTTTATCAAATAATATTTCTCCAAGTTGGCGAGGTGAAGATATATTAAACTCTTCCCCAGCGTAATTATATATTTCAGTTTTTATTTCTTCAATTCGAGCATTCAATTCAACTTTCATTTCTTCTAAAACATCTTTTTCAACTTTGATTCCCGTTTGTTCCATATCCGCTAGAACATAAAGTAAAGGCATTTCAATATTGGTAAATAAATCATAATAATTATTTTCTTTTAATTTATTTTCTAAAGTTTCTTTAATATTATATAAAAAGTCTACTTTTTGACCTAAGTATTGAGCTATTTTTTCATCTCGATCAGTATATTTCATAAAAGAATCGAAAAAGTCAATTTTTAAATTAAATTGTTGCATTAAAAATGCGATATCTTCTTTATTAATATAATTACATAGGTATGATGCTATCATGACATCAAAAGTACAATTAATTTTTACTCCCGTATTACAAATTATTTTCTTTGCATCATAAGTAATAATATTTTTATTTTTTATCTTTTCTAATGTTTCCACAATATTATTTCTTATAAAATAGCTTCCTTTAGAATCTTTAATAGCTAAACCTAAAATATGGGCTAAATGATAATTATTATCATCTAATTCTAAATATAAAGAGATTGTATCATCTAAAGTGATATCATCAATATTGTCAATTTCTTTTACTTCAACTTCAGTTTCTTCATCTTTAATCGGTATCATCATTGTTTTAAGTAAAGAGAAAAACTCTAATTCTTGAAATAATTTAGCCACCCTTGCTTTTATTTTACCAACATGTAGATCTTCAAGATTAATATTAAGTGGTACATCACGATATATAGTAGCTATCTTTTTACTCATAAAGGCATTTTCTTTATCATTAACTAACTTTTCTTGAAGTTTGCCTCCTACTTTATCGACATTATCATATAGATTTTCTAAAGTTCCATATTCTTGTAATAATTTTAAAGCTGTTTTTTCACCAATTCCTTTAACTCCTGGAATATTATCTGATGCATCGCCCATCAAAGCCTTTAAGTCAATTATTCTTATTGGTTCAATCCCATAATCTTTTTTAAAAGTTTCTTTATTATATCTAATAAAGCCAACTTGCTTAAGTAATTTTACTTCCGTTTCATCACTTATAAGTTGAAGTAAATCTTTATCACTAGAAACAATAGTTGAGGCAAAATCTTTATCACTTTCTGTCATTTTTACTAAAGTACCAATTATATCATCTGCTTCGTATGGAGCAAGTTCTAAGTGCTTAATATTCATCGCATCTAATATTTCGCGTGCTACCGGCATTTGCATTTTTAATTCTTCTGGAGTAGCAATTCTTCCTTCTTTATAAAAGTCGTATTCTTGTTTGCGAAAGTTTTTACCAATGTCAAAAGCCACAGCCATATAAACTGGTTTTTCTTCAGCCATAATCTTATTAATCATAGATACAAAACCATATAATGCATTCGTGGGAAACCCTTTAGAGTTTTTCATTAAATTGCCATTATAGGCTGTTGCATAATAAGAACGAAACATTAAATTATTTCCATCAACTAAAATTAACTTTTTCATTACTTCTCCTTTTTCGATAAATTAATTATCATATCCATATCATCATCACTAGCCATGATATTTTTATGAATCATACCACATTTATCACATTTATATATTATTTTAAAAGTATCTTTATATTTTTCAATATCAATGGGTTTTAAAATACCTTTACATTCATTTAATCTATCACCAGGGTTTATATCAATATGGATACTAGTTAAACAATAGGGACAATGATCTCTGGCACTATACTTTAAAGGTTCAACCATTTCACCACATAAAATACATTTAAATCCTTCATCTATCATTTTAAATTTTTTACTTTCCATACTTATAAACACCTATATTTATTATACTAAAATAAAAGGAAAAACTAAAGAATAAAATTTAGTATTTCTTTTTAAAAAGATGCTATGAACATAAGCATAACATCTAATTAATTTCTTATTAAACTTGTAATGTGTATGGATCATTAATTGTCCCAGTTCCACTTTTATATTTTGTCATGCTAGAATCGAGATAAAAGGTAGGACGAACCACAAACGAGTTCGTGCCAACATAGTTGTAGCGGACACGACCGGAGGCATCCAAAGGGAATGCATAAACAGGAGAATCGGTTCCATTGGTATCATCGTGTCTTTGAGTTATTAACCAGTCCCATAACCCCATATATAGCCAGTTACTATCTGTTGCTGATCGATAATCTGTTTCTTCTTCGTGTTCATTAAAACTTACTGTTGGGTTTCCAAATTTATCCGTTATTCCATTACTATCATTCCATGACCATTTATTATTAAATGGTTGTTTACTCCAATTATTTGGTGTTGCTCCATATAGGTAATCACTTACATATAATAATCCTATATTTTCTGAATCTGTTGTTTTTTGATTTGTTTTTGAATTTGCGCCAATTTCATTATCATATACTGATTTGGCATTTGTTCCTAAAGCTATATTATTATATGTTGCATTATTATTTCCCCATATCCATATATGGCCTTTTATTAAACTTCGATATGTCGAATCTATAGAATTATAATAATTGGTATTTAAATGGATATTGTTTAATAATGAGGTATTCCAATTTGCAGCTGTTTTATCATTTCCATTTTCTTGCCATCTATATCTGTCAACTTGCGTAAGATTTCCTTTATATTGATAATATCGATGTATATACGCATCTTTTTCGCCGTTAGTTCCAGTTGTTGCTCGATAAGGATTTCCTGTATAATGTGAACCATTGGTTTCTGGATTTGCTTGAGATAAATCACCAGTTGGTTTTTGTGTTCCTTCACCTAATAATTCTTTATTAGCATAATCGGCTTTGACTAACTTTATCCCATCACTACCAAATGTTCCTATTATTCGATATAAATTATTATATCCTTCTTCTTTTGGGTCTGTTGAACATTTTGTTCCAAAGCATATATAGTTATTTACCTTTTCATATGAACCGCTATAGCGATATGAATTATCTCCGGCTTCTAATGTGTAGTTTTCTTCTCCTTCATAATCAGCTTTGCCATCATGATATAGTAAATTACTTGCTCCAAATTCTGATTTATCATGTAATAATTGGATACAATTTGCTAAGTTATCACCTTCACTACATACATCCATTAAATTCATTGGTATTTTTTCGGCTTGTATTATTACCTTAGCATTAAATGTCTTTCCAGTATTTAATTGTTGATTACTGTCTAAATTCTTTAATGTTACTTTTACTTTCCATTCTTCTTTCTTTGTTCCATTATCTAGTTCCCCTACTTGGATTGATTTATTTAATACTAAAGGATATATCCCTTCTCTTAGTTCTGTTATATCATAACTATCATCTTCATTTTTTAATGTTGCTACTGGAAAGTCTATATCAAATTTATATCCATTAGGACCAGTTATTGTTAAATATAATTCAGGTATTGGGTCATAGCCATTTGTTACTCCTCTATAATCTATATTATTACCTAATGTTTTATCATATCTAGTTTTAAACACTAAATTTGGTAATTCTCCATCGTGATCTTTGAATGATGAATATTCTAATTCATTTTCCATTACTTCTAAATAGACATTATAATAATATGGTTCTGTTGTATTTGTACTATCATTGGCTATTAAACTAGCTGTTGCTGTTATTGTACCATTTAAATCCTCACTACCTTTAGCAAAATTATTGGCACTTGCATTTATTAAAATATTACCTACTGTTGTAAATGTTAGATTATCTGTTGTGCCCGTAGTTGTAATTACATTAAAATTGGCAGCTGGACCAGTTTGGGCTTTAAAGAATGCATATGTTGCTCCAACTACTAAAGAAACTAAAGTTAATATTCCTATTATTAGTAGTGTTATTTCTTTTTTTCTATCTTTCACTTTATCAAACACCTCTTTTTAGCCCATTATACTATATATATATATATATCAAGAGCGAGGTTTTTATTTGACAAAAGTTTACCAAAAGAAAAGAACTAAAATTTCTAGTTCCTTAATATTGTTTTCCAAGATAAACTTTGGTAGTAGCCTTTTTACCACAGACAATACAGTTACCATCTACTTTTTCATTTTCAATTAAACATCTTGTTTTTAAAGTTGTATCTTCTTTTATTTTGTTTTCGCATTCTTCACTACCACACCAATTAACTTTCATAAATCCAGGTTTATTTATAGCATAATCTTTTAAAGTTTCATAATCATTAACATCATAAATCATCGAATCTCTTCTTGCCTTAGCTCTATCATACATATCTTGTTGGATTGTAACTAATAATTCTTGAATAGTTTTAAGAGTATCTTCAAATGAAACTTTTATTTTTTCTAAAGTATCACGTCTAACTAAAGTAACTTCATTATTTTCTAAATCTCTTGCTCCAAGTTCTAGGCGAATTGGATAACCTTTAACTTCGGCTTCCGCGAATTTAAAACCGGGAGTTTTATTAGAATTATCAATCTTGTAAGTAATATTATTTTCTTTAAGTTGTTTTTCAATATCTGTTAATTTTTCAGTAACATCGCCAATTGGAATAATTATGACTTTCCAAGGGGCAATTTTAGGAGGTAAAACTAAACCATTGTTATCACCATGAGTCATAATAAGTCCTCCTATCATACGAGTAGTTACTCCCCAACTAGTTTGATATGGGGTTTCTAATTTATTATCTTTATTAACAAATTCAATACCAAAAGTTTTGGCAAAATGTTGGCCGAAATAATGACTAGTACCATTTTGTAAAGCATAACCATCATACATCATTGCTTCAATAGTATATGTTTCTTCCGCACCAGCAAATTTTTCTTTTTCGGTTTTTTTACCCGTGATAACTGGCATAGCTAAATATTCTTCTTGAAAGTCTTTATAAATATTAAACATTCTTAAAGTTTCAGCTTTAGCTTCTTCTTTTGTTGCGTGCATAGTATGTCCTTCTTGCCAAAGGATTTCTCTACTTCTTAAAAATGGTCTCGTTGTTTTTTCCCATCTAACAATGGTACACCATTGATTATATAAAAGAGGTAAATCCCGATAAGAATGAATTATTTTTTTAAAATGTTCACAGAATAAAGTTTCACTGGTAGGTCTTACACACATTCTTTCTTCTAGTTTTTCTTTACCACCATAAGTAACCCAAGCTACTTCTGGTGCAAAACCTTCCACATGTTCTTTTTCAATATTTAATAAAGATTCAGGAATAAACATAGGCATTTGCACATTTTCATGGCCTGTTTCTTTAAATTTTTGATCTAAAACACTTTGCATTTGTTCCCAAATAGCATACCCAAGTGGACGAATAATCATACTTCCCTTTACTAAAGAATAATCCACTAGATCTGCTTTTTTACAAACATCCGTGTACCATTTCGCAAAATCAACATCTCGATTAGTTATTTCTTTAACTTCCATAAGACACCTAACTTTCTTTTTCAACATCAAATTCTTTTAATTCATTATCCATTGTTAATATTTCATTAACTTTTTTAGTCGCACTATTTAATTTTTCATTACAAAATTTAACTAATTGCATAGCTTCCGTATATTTATTGATGGCATCATCTAATTCGACATTACCACTTTCTAATTCTTTAACTATTGCCTCTAATTCACTTAAAGCATTTTCAAATGATTTTTCCATTATTTATCTTCTCCTTCTTTTAATTTTCTTTTTAAAGTTATTTTATCGTCCATAAAATTTTCATTTAACCAATAATTTAGACTTTCTTCAGCAAATATTTTTTGATGGAAATAATCTAAATATAATATTTCTAAATTTCTTTTTTCAATTATTAATTTATCCATATTATCTTGATTAATTTTCTTTAACCGGATTATATTATTTTTTTCTTTATTTAAAGATTGTAAATCTTTATTTAACTCTTCTAGATGGGGACTAGTTAGTTCTCTTTCTCCATCTTTATCTATATTAGCTAATTCATTTTTATAATAAGTATAAGAACTATGAATTAAACAAACTAAAGAATAAGTAGAAAGAGAAGCTGCAATAATTGGTAAAACTATATAAGCCCAAAAATGAATATTATGAATGAATTCAAAGACTCTTAATACAGAAATAAATCCCATTCCCACGACTGCCGTTATTACTACAATAATAACAGTAAGTAAAAGAAATGTTCCTAAATCTTTTAATATTTGTTTTTTAAATTTTCTCTTAGCATCTAGCTTTAAATTTCTTTTACTTTCATAATTACTTTGTTTTATGCCTAATTCTTCATAAGTAATTTCTTCTTCTTTATCATCAATTTTAGCCATTATTTCTTGCCATTTTTGGTCTAAAGAATCTTTTTGTTCTAGTTGTACCATACTTTTTCTTTTAACAACATTGTATTTTTCTTCTAAGTCTTTTAGTATTTTATCCATTATTTATCTCCTTAACTATTGCTTTTATTTCCCCTTCCGAAAATTTAATATTTATTTCATCTTTAAGTTTTAAATCTTTGCTACTTTTAATTAACTTATTATCTACTTTAACTAAAGAATAACCTTTGTCTAAAATATTTAAAGGATTAACTAATTTTAAAGTATTAACTAATAAATCATATTTACTTTTTTTATTATCTATTAAACTAAGAGGATTTTTTAAAATATATGATTCCCCTAGTTTTTCAAAATCAGTTTGTTTCTTTAATAATATTTTTTGTAAATCATTGCTTAAATTTTCAACGAGTGAAGAAAACTTTTGCATTTTTACTTCATACATTGCTCGTGGATTTTTTAAGACAAAATTATTTTTTAAACTTCTTAAAGTAATAAATTTAGTATTAATCATATTTTTAATATTTTTATTTAACCTAATTTTTAAGTTATCTAAAATATTATTAATATCTAAAATTGTCGGGACAGCCATTTCCGCGGCGCCTGTCGGGGTTGGCGCGCGTAAGTCAGCGACAAAATCGGCAATAGTCCAATCTATTTCATGACCAACAGCCGAAATTATAGGTGTTTTACATTCATAAATAGCCCGGGCGACAATTTCTTCATTAAAAGCCCATAAGTCTTCAATAGAACCACCACCGCGTCCAACAATAATGGTATCAACCCCAAACTCATCAGCTCTTTTAATTTGGTTTACAATATTTGGTGCAGCCTCTTTGCCTTGGACTAAAGAAGGAAATAAAATAACTTCACAAATAGGATATCTTCTTTTAATAGTACTCATGATATCTCTTACGGCGGCTCCTGTTGATGCTGTTACTACCCCAATCTTTTCAGGGAACCGGGGAATAGACTTTTTAGCCTCCGGATTAAATAATCCTTCCGCTGCCAATCTCTTTTTTAATTTTTCATATTCAATATAAAGAATACCTAAGCCATCAACTTCCATTTTTTCAACATATACTTGATAGCTACCTTGAGCCGGATAAGCACTAATGCGACCTTCTACTAAAACATTCATCCCATCTTCAGGTTTAAATGTTAAATTTAAAGCATCACGAGAAAACATGACAGCATTAATTCGAGAAGAATCATCTTTTAAGGAAAAATATAAATGACCCGTAGTATGATTTTTAAAGTTACTGATTTCTCCCTTTAAATAAACTTTATTTAAAAAGCCATCATGGTCTAATAAACTTTTAATATAGCTATTAATTTCACTGATTTTTAAATATTTACTATCTTCCACTTTTTAGTCCTTTCCATGCTTCTTTTATTATAGCATAATCTTTCGCATAATTTTGAATAAAAATATCCTTTTCAGGTATTTTTATTCTTTCTTTACCATTTAAACTATATAGATAATGATTATTTTCAATTTCCGTTAAGGTATATTCAATATATTCGGGAGTTAAATACATATAAAAGTTATAAAAAATATCCCATGTTTCTTTACTTGATGTGCGAAGTAATTCTTTTAAATCCGTAATTATTGCTTCTTTTCTTAATTTTTCATAATTTTTATTCATTATTCGGTCTAAACTTTTTCTTTTATTAAACCAAGAACTACCCTCCATTTCACTCGAAATATTATGAATAAAATTACTAAAAGCATATTCATTATCAAAAGGAACCAAATGATAAGTATTATCTTTTTCTAATAGGCCAATATTACGACTTACGCGATCCCAGCAACTTAAGAAAATATCTAAAAAATATATTTTTAATAAATCTTCCATTATTTCGCCTTGCGCATTTTTTATTTTTTCACCATTTTTCGTAGCTAAAAAATCCCATATTTCATATAAAGATGAACTTGCTTCTCTACTTAAACCTAAGTCCTCTAAAGTATTAAATTTACCTAAATCATTTAAATTAGTTGTTACTACAAAAATATCTTCATTATTTTTAACTAAGTAAACATTTGGTGCTACAAGACCAATGTCTTTCGCAATTATACTATAAGCTAGTTCCCTTATCCCTAATTCTATAGGTGATAAAACATACTCTTCTCTTTTCTCATTATCAACAGCACGTTTAACAAAAAAATTACCATGGCTTAAATTTAAAGCAGTGGCATTTTCACATTTAATAATTTTTTCAATATCTAAAGTCGTAAAATTCATTCTTTAATAATCCTATCTAAAACAGCATTGATAATTTTTCTTACACTTTCATCACAGTATTTTTTAGCTAATTCAACAGCTTCATTAATAACGACTACTTCTGGTGTATCCGTATAATTTAATTCATAAATTGCCATTTTTAAAATTGCTTGGCCACTTTTATCTAAACGATCAATAGTCCAATCAACCATATATTTATTAGCTGTTTCAATCAAAGAATCATTACTGGTAATAACGCCAAAAACAATATCTTTAACAAATTCATTATCAATCGGTAGATTTTCTTTAATTACTTTTTCCACATCATATTTAATCTTTTGTTCTTGATAAATATCAATTTGGTATAAAATAATCATAATCTTTTCTCTTAATTCACTTCTTGTCATTGCCATATTATTACCTCTTCCTATATCAAAATTATACCAAACTTTTTTAGAAAATAATAGAAAAAACTTGCCTTCTTTGCTAATTTAACTAATCTTTAAAATATCTAAATCAACATCGCCATTTATCCCATCAATTTTCCCAACATTTGAAAATTGCCACATTGTATAATCTGTATAAGATGTTTCTTTCGTATAATGAGCTAACCAAATTGGTTTAAATTCTTCATCAAACCAAAAGTTTTCTAGATAAGATTTACTGCTATAAAGCATACCCTCATAACCACTTTCTTTGACAGTTTTAATAAAACTCTTAGCTAAATTATTTAAATCATGAAAGTTTAGATAAAAACTATTAAAACTACTCCAGTTTTCCCAGTCAAAAGCAATTGGTAAATCTAGCTTTTCCCCATTTAAAGCATTAATAACCCATTTAGCTTCTTCTATCGCTTCATCTTCACTACTTGCTTTACTATATAAATATACTCCTACTTTTAAACCAGCTTCTTTCGCTTTTTTAATATTACTTAAAAAGTAAGAATCCATATTTATTTCCCCACCGATAGATGAACGAATACCAATACGCATCATCACAAAAGTGGCTCCAGCATTCTTTACTTTATTAAAATCTACATCTTGTTGCCATTTAGAAACATCAATACCTATTTCATAGCCATCTTTTAAATAATTAACCTTGGCTTCATCAAATAACAAATTTGGGCTTTTACTTGGGGTATTATTTATTTTACTAACAACATTTAAAGTTAAATTATGATTATTTTTATTACCTGAAGCATCAGCTGCATTTAATTTTATTTTATAGACTCCAACTTTATTTAAATTATAGTCCCCTTCAATCTCACAAGTTAAATTTCTATCATAATTATCAATCATAATTACTAAATCACATAAATTTTTATCATAGTTAACTTCTACAGTTTTGTTAACACCACCAAAAATATGGGGTTTTTCCGTATCAATAACTTCATAAGTTACTTTATCCGTAAATTTATGATTGCGATATTTATAATCAAAAGTTATTTCGCTTTTACCAAGTTTACTAGTATCAAGAACTACATCATTTAAATCAACATTAGATTCACTTATTAAATCACTTAAATGTTTTTCTTCATAAGCATTTATAACTAAATCGTTCCATTTAATATTAATTTCTTTTTGAATATTGCGATTATTAAAATAGATAAATAATGCTATTAAACATGCAACAATAAAAAAAGTAATTATTCCTATGATAAGATACTTTTTATTTTTAGTCATTGTGATGTTCCTTTCGTAAAACTCGCTTCATTGGTTTTTCAGGTGTTTGTTCTAAAACAGTTGGGGTTTCGATTAAATCCTTTTCATTCGTTAACTTTTGGATTGCCTCATTAAGTACAGCAATTTCTTCATCAATATTAGTTATTTCCTTTTCGTTTTCATTCATTTGTCTTTTTTTATTTTCAATATTACTTAAAACTCTATTTAGATATTCATTTATAGATGCTTCTTTATCACTTTTAAATTTTTTATCAAGATTAGCACTAACTTTAAAATAAGCTAAACCATCATAAATAAACATAACCATAAAGATAAAACTAGATAGTATTGAAAAAAAGTTAGCAATCATAAAACCTTGGATAATATAACTTAAAATTATTCCAAGAAGAATACCCCAGAAAAGAATAGCAAAAGTTTTTAACACATAATATTTTAAACTTGGTTTATTCGAAAATTTCAATTTTTCTTTTCTTACTTGTCTTTCTAAATCTCTAATTGATTTATTTAAATCCAAATTAAAATTTTCTAAATTATTACGGCTTTTTAATAAATTTTCTTTTTGATTAGTTTTCTTTTCTAATTCATTTAATATTTTTAATAATTGTTCATCCATATATAACCTTTCTTCCCAAATTTAAGTTCAATATCTTTGTGCTATTAGATTAACATAATCACTATTTTATGTCAAATATTTCATAATTATTTAATTAAAAAATAAAATTTATTAGTGATATTATGAAAGGTAAACATTTCGATAAATACTTGTTTTTAGCTATTATTGTTATTGCGATATTTGGTATAGTTATGATTTATTCCGCAAGTAGTATTTGGGCGGTATATAAATATAATGATGCTTTTAAATTTGTTAAATCCCAAAGTATTTTCTTTTTGCTAGGAGTTATAGCTATGCTTTTTCTAAGTAAGATTGATTATCATTTGTATGAAAAACACGCTAATAAAATATTATTAATTTGTTTAATTTTATTGATTCTTGTTTTAATCCCAGGAATTGGAAGCATTAGAAATGGTTCGAGAAGTTGGTTTGGTATTGGAGGTTTAGGTATTCAACCTAGTGAATTTGCCAAAGTTGGTTTAATTATTTATGTATCAAAATATTTAGCTAGTAATAATAGAATTATTAAAGATATTAAAAAAGGAGTTTTGCCTTTACTCTTAGTTATTGCTTGCTTCTTTGGCTTAATAATGCTAGAACCTGATTTTGGTACAGCTATGGTTATTGTTCTAACTTTAGTAGTCATGATATTTATCTCGGGGGTTAAACTTTCTTTTTTTATTAAAATAGGTTTACTCGGTTTGATGGGAATTGTTGGTTTAATTATTATGGCTCCCTATCGTATGATGCGAATTATTTCCTTTTTAAATCCGTGGAGTGATCCTTTAGGTAGTGGTTACCAAATTATTCAGTCACTCTACGCTATTGGTCCTGGAGGATTACTCGGCCAAGGTTTTCTTCAATCTCGCCAAAAACAATTTTATTTGCCTGAACCCCAAACCGATTTTATCTTTTCTATTATCTCGGAAGAATTTGGTTTCATTGGCATATTAATTGTTACATCCTTTTTTGCTTTTATTCTCTATCGCATCATTAAAATTAGTTTAAAAACGGATAATTTATTTGCTAAGTATTTATCTTTTGGTCTAGGCTTTGGTATAATTATTCAAGCTTTACTTAATATTGCAGTTGTTATTGGCCTTATTCCTGTTACCGGCGTAACCCTTCCTTTCTTTAGTTATGGTGGCTCATCTTTACTAGTTAGTATGGCTAGTATTGGCATTATTTTAAATATTTCTAAAGGCATTAAATAATTACTAGCAAAGAAAATATAGAAATATTTTCAGAAAAAATTTGTTTTAAATTAACTGATAAAGAAAGTGAATATTTTTTGGTCGCAAATTTCGAACAAAAAAATAATTAAAATATCATTGACATATGAACAGTTGTTTGATATAGTCTAGTTATGTAAATAGGGGGGGAATTACAAATGAATAATATTAAAGTATTAGATGAAAGAATAATTGAAAACATAATTTATGAAGTAAGAGGAAAACAAGTAATGTTAGACTCTGATTTAGCAAAACTTTATAAATGTGTAAATGGTACGAAAACAATTAATCAGTCGGTAAAAAGGAATATTGATAGATTTCCTAATGATTTTTATTTTCAATTAACTAATGAAGAATTTTTAAACTTGAAGTCCCAAAGTGGGACTTCAAGTTTAAAAGAATATGGAGGAGTTCGAAAAAATCCATATGTCTTCACAGAACAAGGAGTTGCTATGCTTGCAAGTATTTTAAGAACTTCGGTTGCCGCAAAAGTAAGCATTAGCATTATGCGTGCCTTTGTTTTGATGCGAAAATATATTTCTAATGAATTGATTCAACAAAAATATATTAATAATTTAGTGATAAAACATGATGAAGATATTAAATTATTACAAGAATCCTTTAATAAATTCGAAGAAAAGAAAAAAGATAATGAAATTTATTTTAATGGGCAAATTTATGATGCTTATTCAAAAATAGTTGATATTTTAAAAGAAGCAGATAATAACATAATTATTATTGATAACTATGCCGATAAAAGTGTTTTAGATATGATAAGAAATTTAAAAGTTAATGTAACTATAATCTGTAAAAATAATTGTTTATTAAAAGAAATAGATATAAATAAATATCAAAAACAATACAATAATCTAAATATAGTTTATAATAATGATTTTCATGATCGATACATTATATTAGATCAAAAAGAGATTTATCATTGTGGAGCATCTCTTAATTATGCTGGTAGTAAAACATTTTCAATTAATAAATTAGAAGATAAGATTATTAAAGATAATTTATTAAAATATATATTTAAAATTATTTAAAAAGTATGGTGTTATAACCATACTCCATAGGTAATTGCGGCCATTGCAAGAATAAATCCTACAACCCAAAATAATTTTATAATATCTTGTTCGGCCCAACCTAACTCTTCAAAATGATGATGTAAAGGGGCCTTTAAGAATACTTTTTTATTGAAATAGCGAATAGCTATTATTTGGATTAAACTACTTAACGTTTCTAAAACGAATACGCCTCCAATAATAACTAGAGAAAATTCATGGCGAGTAATAATGGCAATTGTGGCTAAAGCTCCACCTAAAGATAAAGATCCTAAATCACCCATGAATATTTTCGCCGGATGGGAATTGAAGACCAGAAAACCAATTAAAGCACCAATTAGTATAAAACAGAAAATAGCAATTTCTTGATAGCCTTCTAACCAACCAGTATTCCACGAGATAATACCGTAGGCAAAGAAAGCAATAGCACTTAATCCGGCTGCTAGTCCATCTAATCCATCAGATATATTAACCGCATTAGTGGTACCAACAAGTAAGAATAAAATAAATAAACCAAAGGTCCAACCTAATGGAATTCTTAAATGTAAGAAAGATATTCTTAAAGTTGAATCTCCTCCACCCTTCATAAATAAATAGAAGAAGATTAAAGCAATAACCATTTGTAATAAAAATTTAGTTATTAAGGATAATCCATCATTATTTTTTAACTTTACTTTTAAATAATCATCAATAAATCCTAAAAAGGCATAAGCACAAAATACAAATATAACAATAATTAAATTATAGCTTATATTAATACTTTTATTAAAATAAAGAAATATTAAAGAAAGAATCACCGGAATAATAAATATTACTCCTCCCATTGTTGGCGTACCTTCCTTTTTTAAATGTCTTTTGGATATTAATTTACTTACACTTTGGCCTAAACCAAGTTTACGAAATAAAGGAATAACTATTAAAGCTGTGGCAATAGATAAAATAAAACCTAACATGAGAGCCATAGCTGCTTTAGCCAATATTAACATACTGCACCTCTTTCTTTATTAATTATACTATATTTTCTTCTTAATTATTTGTAAATATAAAATATTTGACAAAAAATAGACATTTAAAAGCTAAAAGTTAATATAGTTAAAAGAGGGATAATATGTTTTATAATGATATTCATATAAGAATTAGATATGTCTTTTTAGTTATTATTATTTGTTTAATTATTACTATTGGTAGAGTTTTTTATATTCAAGTTTTTCAATATAAAAAGTTATCTACTCTAGCCGAGTCCCTATGGAGCCGGGAACTTCCCATTAGTGCTGATAGGGGTAAAATAGTTGACCGTAAAGGTCGAGTTTTAGCAACAAATATTACGACCACTTCTTTAGTGGTTATCCCAAGCCAAATCGTGAATAGTAAACGCGTGGCTAGTGATTTAGCTAATATCTTAAATTGTGATTATGAAGATATTTATAAACATATTACGAAAAAAACATCAATTGAAAGAGTTCATCCCGAAGGAAGACAATTAGATTATGAAACTGCTGAAAAAATAAATAACTTAAATTATGATGGTGTTTATTTAGTTAAAGAATCAAAAAGATATTATCCTTATGATAATTTACTTAGCCATGTTTTAGGTTATGTAGGAATAGATAATCAAGGTTTATCGGGTCTAGAACTTTATTACGATAAATATCTAACTGGAGAAAATGGTAGTATCAAGTATTTTTCTGACGGTAAAGGTCACCGCTTAGCTTTATCCGAAATATACGAAGCTCCTACTAGTGGCATAACATTACAATTATCCATTGATTTAGAATTACAACAAGCAATTGAAAATGAATTAGATAAAGCGATGAGTAAATATAATGCCGATGGCGCTATTGCTATTGCGATGGATCCAAACACTGGTGAAGTTTTAGCCATGGGTAGTCGCCCTACTTTTAACTCCAATGATTATAAAAGTGCTAATACGGACGTTATCAATAGAAACTTACCTATCTGGATGACTTTCGAACCCGGAAGTACTTTCAAAATTATATCACTCACTAGTGCTTTAGAGGAAAAAGCCATTAATTTATTTGAAGATACTTTCACCGATACAGGGGCTATTAAAGTTGATGATGCTACCCTACACTGTTGGAAACATGGCGGCCATGGCACCCAAACATATCTTAATGTTGTGGAAAATAGTTGTAACACCGGTTTTGTTTCGATTGGCATGAAATTAGGCACTGAAACCCTAATGAAATATATTCATGAATTTGGTTTTGGTAAAAAAACGGGAATTGATTTAAATGGCGAGGCTACCGGTATTTTATTTAAAACGGAAAGTATGGGGCCAGTTGAAACTGCTACCACAGCCTTTGGTCAAGGAATAAGTGTTACTCCGATTCAACAAATTAGAGCTGTAAGTGCTGCGATTAATGGTGGGCATTTATATGTTCCTCATATGGTTAAAGCATTTTTAGAAAGTGAAACTAATAGTGTTATTAAACAAATAGATAAAGAAGAAGTTAAACAAGTTATTAGTGAAGATACCTCTAAGCTCGTACGTTTTGCTTTAGAGAGTGTTGTTGCTAATGGAACAGGGAAAAATGCATATATTGAAAATTATCGCATTGGTGGCAAAACTGGTACCGCTCAAACTGTTGAAAATGGCGTTTACTCTACCAGCAAATATATTTTATCTTTCATTGGTTTTATGCCTGCGGATAATCCTCAAATAGTAGTTTATGTGGCCATTCAAAACGCTAAAAATGTCGTCCAATATGGAGGAACGGTTTCAGCACCCATAGCCAAAAACATTCTAACCAGTGCTATTAATATTTTTGATATCGCTCCATCTAAAGATGTTATGCCAAGAGAATACACTTGGCTTGATACTAAATATGTATTATTACCAGATGTTGTAAATACATCAATCGATGAAGCTAAGAAAACATTAAAAGGTTTTAAAGTAGAATACAGTGGTTCGGGCGATAAAGTAATATATCAAAGTCCTGATGCTAATACTTATGTTAAAGAAGGAAGTACTGTCGCTTTAATGTTAAATTAACTTGACAAATTTAAATATTTTTCTATAATGGACTTCTGGAGGTATTTACTATGAAAGAATTATATTTAAGTGGCTCATTAAAAAATAAAGCGATTAATTTCTATCGCGATCGCATAACAAATTTTGATGATGAAAGCGTAACTTTCCCTAAAGGTCAATTATTTTACGATGGAGCTTTAGTTTTAGATAATAAAAGTCAATTAGAAATTTTATCTTTAAGAGAAGAAAAACAAATTTTAAATTATGCTCATTTAATAGACCAAAAGATAAAACAAAATTATGCCGACAAAACCATTAATGTTAATCATAAAGATTTTTATATAACTGATATAGTTCTCAAAATGATTAAAATAATTCTTAATACTAATCGTAAATTTACTTTTATTTTAATCGAACAATTTTATAATATTATTAATAATTCTATTACTTTAAAATTAGACATCAAAGATATTTTAGATCAATATGCTAAATTACTTAAATGTTTTATTAATAATAACGATTTAAATCAAATTGAAATTACCTTAATTATGGACTTATTTTTAAAAAATTATGAATTTAATGAATACCCTAGTATTAATTTACGAGATGAAAAGAAAAAAGCTTTTTTAATTGATGAAAATGATGAAGCATTTAATGATATTAAAGATATTATTTTACTTGGAGAATTCATAGCTCCTCAAAGATTAAAAACTGTTGCTACTGATTTAAAAAGTCATAATCCTTTAACTAATATTATTGCCCCAATTTATTTTTTAATTAAAGACCCTAATCAAGCAGCTAACTTTTTAAGTTCTTGTCAAAAAGAAAATTTAACTTCTGATGATTTAGAGGCAATAACTGCTAAAAGCAAAGAACTACATCTTGCTCTTAATATAAAAAATTTACATTAACCAACGTCCTCTTCGGACTTGGTTATTTTTGTTAAATCAGCTATTCCTCCAGCACTCATTGTTGCCATCATACAAGCAATTAAAGCGGTAATAAAATTTGGTTCTAACTTTATTATCCAACATATTATGGCACTAATAATACCAATAATCGTATTTTGTAACGGAATAAATTTATTAGGTATTTTAGTTATAAATACTTTGGTAATAGCTCCAAAGATATAAGCAACTAAAGCAATAATAACAGTTATATTAATATTCATTCATATCACCTACTATAGGATATGCTAACTTGTCCTATTGCGTATAGATATTTATATTGTTTTCTTCATAAAAATGTAGTAAAATACTTTTTGCTTAAGGAGATGTTTATTATGTATGTAAGTGGTAAAATATTAAAAGAAGTAATAGATGGTTGTCGTGATCAAACTATTGATTTTACTAATAATAAAGTTATATTTGGTAATGCTACCTTAACTTATTATGGTAATTTTCATATTACTAATCCCGAAGATAGAATAATGCATAAAAATTTAAGAAAATTAATTAATAATCAATTAAATTACTATGTTTTTACTATTCGCAATCTAATCAAATCTAATTCTTTAGATGATACTTATAATTTAGTATTAGAAATGATATTAAATATAAAAGAACCATATAAAATAAGATTATTAGGTATTTTAAATAAATTAGTTTTAAATCCTAGTATCAATAAATTAAATAGATTAATGGAATTAATTAATTGTTTAAACAATATTCCTACGACTATAAAGCAAGTTGAATTAGAAAGTATTATTTATTTTTATTTTAATACTGATAAAGAATTTAGCTATAATGATGAAAATATTAAAATTGCGGAAAAGATGAAATATGGTATTAATTATGATGAGTATACTAAAGAAGAAAATCAAATTATTACTTTAGGAGAATTTATTGATTATCCAAGATTAATTACTATTTTAAAAGATATTCATAATCCCGAATTTAGGAAATATGTTGCTCCTATATATTTACTTTTCCATAATTATAGAAACAACAAAAGATTCTTAACATTATGTAAAAATAATGAATTAACCAAAGAACAAATACTAAATAATGCTTATGAATGTGAAGTTCCAAATACTTTATTAAAATTGATTAAAAAATAATTACAAAAGAAAAAGTCTTGCAAATTGCAAGGCTTAATTTTTATCTAATAATATCGATTCTAACCTTTCCCTCAAAATTCTTACCTTGGTCTTCATTTTGGTTTTCACCAGTACCATGTAATGTTAAAGATATTTGATAATTTTGAATTGTATGAGGTGGAATAATTATTTCATTATTGATTAAAGCATCTTCTTTTGGAGTAGCTATCCAATCTTGATTATAACCTTCATTATCAGATGTAACTTTATACCATAAGTTATCAGTTGTGAATGTATTTTCTGCAATTATCCATTCCATACTATAATGTATTGGAATATCATTAGGATTTTCAATAGAGAATCTTAAATCTGGAACTTTAGTATTATATTCTTTTCCTTGATCATCTGGATATAAATTATCAGTTATAACTTCATTTTTAGATTCAAATTTAACAATTATTGATGGAGTTCCAACTCCCGTGTCACCATTACCATCTTGAACGATAACACCATTACCGTGACCTTCAACAACTATATCTGTACATGCTCTATCACATACTTTATCACCATCATCATCACAGTTTAAATCACAAGCTTTATCACCATCAGTATCAATATTTAAGTCTGGATAATCATCATTATTGGTATCAAGATTTAAATCTGGATTTCCATCACCATTGATATCTAAATTAGTATCAGGCCAACCATCTTTATCAATATCACAGTTTAAATCACATCTGCCATCATTATTGCGATCTTGATTAGTCCGATTAGTAATATTACCATTTTCATCTTCGGCATTAAATGTTGATTCTTTATTACCAGCATAATCTAAGTTTTTATCTGGAATACCATCATCATTAGTATCACAGTTGATATCACAAGCACCATTACCATCAATATCAACATTTAATTCTCTTTTATTATCTGTATCCGTTGTAATACAATTGTAATCACAAATTCTATCACCATTGACATCAACATTAATATCAGGTTTACCATCACCATTGTTATCAATATTTATATCAGGAATACCATCACTATTACGATCAACATTTAAATCAGCTTTTCCATCACCATCTAAATCTAAATTGATATCTGGCCAACCATCATTATCTGTATCACAGTTTAGATCACATTTGCCATCATCATTTAAATCTTGATTTACAGGATTATTAACTTTACCAGTTGGATCTACGGAATTAAATAAAGAATTTCGATTACCTTGATAGTCAACATTTTCATCAGGTTTACCATCGTTATCCGTATCACAGTTAATATCACAATAACCATTTCCTTGCATATCAATGTTTAAATCGGCAATACCATCACCATTGATATCAATATTTAACTTCATCGAATTCATATATTGAACCCCAACATAAGTTGCTGCGATACCAGCAAATAAGAAGGCTAAGATAAATAGTAAAAATAACCAGCCATATCTTTTTTCTACAAAAGCAAAAGTTACTTTACTACCTTCTTTACTTACTTTTAAGTTATAAGGTAAATATATATCTTTGTCTTTAACTTCATAACATAAGTTTAAAACCTTTTCCACATATTTAGGACTTATACTTAAAGTATCTTCATATAATTTTGCTAATATCTCATTAATCTTATTAGTTTGTTCTCTCGTAGGTAAAAGCATAAACTCTTTTAGATTTAGAACATCTTGATTATCTAATATTTTGGCCCTTTTATTTTCTTTTTTTCCTTTTTCCATAGCCATCTACCCTCACTTTAATATTTCTATAGCTTTATTTTTCTTTCCTTCAAAATCTTTAACAAAATCACTAAATAACTTATTAATTGCCATTTCTTCTTTTCTTTTAGCAGCATAAATACTTCTTATTTTTTTACGAACTAAAGCATTGGCTTCCCGTTCTTCCATGGCATTATCATTAATAAGATTGGTTAAAAGAATATTTAAATCCATATTCTTTACCATCTTTACTTTATCATATTTTGAATCTTTATGCAATTTTAATGCTTCTTTTTGTAGAAAAAATGTAAAATCATATGTCTTTTTGACATCTTCGCTGCAATCATATTCTTCATTTGTAACTTCACTCATTGGCTTTATAGCATTACTTTCTAAATATTCCCATAATTCTACAGCCTTGACAAAGTTTTGTTCTTTCAAAATTACATTAGTTTTCCGAATAGGACTCCGTACTGGTTGACATCCTTGTAAATTCTTTATAAATTTACTACTTCGAAATGCTGCGATAACATCTTTAATATGCTCGATTCTTTCTTCTAAATGTTGTTCTTTTTCATTAGCTTCTTCAATTTCATCTTTACTAGCGCTTTCTAATTTTAAACTTACTTTAACGGTATTATTTTGAGCTTTACACGTACCATCATAAGTTACATTACTTGTCGTATTAACACTAGATTTTTCTACTTTACCTTTTAACTTGTCAGAAACAAAAGTATATAAATTATCTACTAGAGATTTGATGAAACGATTTTCATATAAATCCACAGTTTCTTCCCGATAGACATTTAGTAATTTCAAAGGAATTACCATACCATCTTCATCAACATCTTGAATTAATCCTGTATTTTGCGCTAAATGCTTAATACTTTCTTCCGTAACAAATTTTGTTTTTTCAATCGGTAATATATCTTCTTCTTGGGCGATAAATTTTCGCGGATTACGAATAATATTATCCAAATAAGGAATTGACTTTTCAATCATTTCAATCCAAGAAGTATCCGTTATAACTTTATGGACTTTCGTTGTAGCTTTTATTTGGGAACTTGTACTATCAAGAAAATCTTGTAGTTTTTCTTCTTCAATGTTTTTTACAAATTCATCAATTTTCATAAGCTACTCCTTAGATTGTTTTCTTTAATCTTAATAAATAAGCTTTACATTCTGGCATTTTACCTTCGCCAAATAATTTTTCTAAGTAAGCAATAAATCCATCTATTTCATCTTTGATATACGCTAAATTCAATTGTTCAAATTTTCTTAAAATTTTATGAGCGATTAAGTAATCGATTGCTACAATTTCTTCACCACCACAAGCAACAAAAGCTGGAACGAATTCTTTTAATTGTTTAACAATTCGGTTACCAAATGCCAAACGGAAATGTTCAATAACATAATGATCCATTTCATTAATTTTAGCTAATGTTTCATCACTTACAGCATGTTCTTTACTAGCTTTAGCAAATAAATTATCTAAATATTTATAACTTACTTTAAATGGTTCAACTTCTGGAGCATCAAAAGCTTCAGCTTTAGTATCAATAGCAATAGGCATTGCTCTATCATAAACTTTATCGGTAATCATAAATGTTGAGTCATCATTATTAATAGTACCAATATACCACATATTTTCTGGTACTTTTAATTTACCTTCATCTAATTTAATTGGGTCATGTTCCCAAACATTAGGTACTAGTTCTACGATCCAATCTTTTTTATTTGGTAGTTCTAGAACAGATAACATTTCCGCGAAATAATATTCAACCCGGGAAATATTCATTTCATCTAATAAAGTAATATATATTTCATCTGTATATTGAGCTTCATACATTTTAGCTAAGATTTCCGTTTCATTAAATCTTTTGGTAAATTCATTGAAATAACCAAAGATTTCAGTAGAGTCACGCCATGAAGGTTGAACAGAAGCCACAGTCGTTTCATTGTCAATTAAAGAACCAAAAGCATAAGCTAAAGAAGTTTTACCAGTACCAGATATACCTTCAAGAATAATTAATTTATTTGATGCTAAGGCAGCCACAAATAATCTAATTAAATCAAGATCATAATATAATTTTAATTTACTTGCCGAATAATTACGGAATAATTCACAAAATTCCGCTAAAGTAAATTTATTTTCAATAGGAACAGGTTTATAATCTTTATATTTTTCATCCACACTAGTTAATTTAAAGAATCTACTTTCACCTTCTTTTAGGGAATTAACTGGCTTACCATTTTCATCATATTCGATTTCACCTTCATCGTTTGTTAATTCACTAAATTTAGAATTTTGTTTTCTTAATTTAAGAATATCATTATTTAAATTTTCAATTTCTTCAATTAACATATCTTCTTTTCTTACATTTCTTCTGTATCTTAAATATGTTCTAATGATGCGAACAATACAAAAGATAATGAAAGCAAACATTGCTAATAGAAAAATAATTGAAAATATTAAGATAACTAATCCTACTCCGGTTAAATTATCTTTATACTTAGTAACTACATCAATATATGTTAATACATTAAACATTTGATATAAGCCTTCAAAAAAAGACTTAAAGATATGAACTAAACCATCAAAAAATGGCGCCATAAAACTTGTAAAAAACTCACCATAAATATTCATAAAACTTTCTCCTTAATTACGCATATTTCTTCTTCTTTCATATTTTTACCTAAATCTTCAGCAATTAATTTTATATTTGTTAAATTAGCACTATTATTTGTCATAAACTCTTTATCAACTACGACTTCAATATCCTTTTTATTATCAAAGACTTTTATATCTTTGCCATGATAGAAGTAAGTAACTTTAAATCGTTCTTCTTTTTCGTATTCTTCGTATTTTTCGATTGGAACAAATAATCTAATGTTATCCCTTATTAATGGAATATCCAAAATACTTAAATCATTTTTAACTTCATCGATAACGGGTATCAAATAAGTATTAACTTTTTTATTCATAATGTATTCTTTCATTAATAAGACGACTAATAACTCATAACATACTTTCAAAAAGTCTTTTAGATATTTCTTTTGATATTTTTGAACTAATTTTCTTTCGTAATTTTCTAAGCCTTCAACTTTATAAATAAATCTAACTCGGTAATATTCTGGATTCTTACTTACTAATTGATATTCATTATGCCAATTAGGATTTTTAAAATAACTAAAGAACTTTTTGTCATTATTAATGTTTTTCTTAACTTCTGCAAATAACTTATTTAAGATTATCTTATTATTGTAATAAACTTTTAATAATTCCGTTTTACTTAAGTGTTTCAATAATTTCTTTAAATTACTTTTCATCTCAATATAGTTACCATCAACTACATTTGATGCGATATCAATAAAACTTGCCGTACATACAATAACTGATATTAAGAATGTTTCATTTTTCTTTTCTTTAACTATATTTGGTTTATTCTTTTCTTTATAATAATCCATAATTGATATCAAAACCGCATTAATATTATCATTTAAGTATTCAATCGGATTATTACGATTAATATTATTATCAAAATAATATTTTTCGACAAAATTATTAACTACTCCTTCACCTATTTCATTAAAGTCTTTGGATTTTTGCCATAAAGTATTATCCTCTAAAGTAATTAATGTCTCTAATATTTTCGCATAAGCCAAGATAACTTTTTGTTTATTTTGCTTATATTTTGTAATAACATTGCTACTCACTTACTATCCACCCAACCTATCATAATAAATTATATCAAACTCTTAATAATAATGCAATTTATAAATTAATAAAAAGCATAAAAAAAGAACTATTGCTAGTTCTAATCACGATTATGTTTACGAGAATTTTTGATTCCTTCTTCTTTTTTGTTTCTTCTCTTAATACTTGGTTTTAAATAATTTTTTCTTTTCTTTACTTCAGAAGGGACTCCACTTCTTGCAAATTTAGTCTTGAATTTACGCATAGCCGCATCAAGATCGCCACCTTGGACAACAACTTTAGTCATTTTAACCCTCCCTTCCGTTTTTTCTTTTAATATTATAACATTTACTAAAGACAATAGCAATAATAATTTTTAAAAATTTCTTGACATATTCTTGTCAAATATCTTGGTAAATAATTGCTTTTAAAATAAGATATTGTTACAATTAAAATAAGAGGTGGTTACAAGTGGATAAAAAGAATACAGCAAAATTCATTGATTATACTGATGAATTTAAAGATGTTATTGATAGTATTGGTGCTAGTACTGAGGAATCTTCAATTGAATATAAGCCTATAAATATTGAAGTTGATGAGGCTACAAAAAAGCAAAAATACACGAAATTTAAAAGTTTTTTATATAATACTTTAGCAATAATTCCAATTGTAATTGTATTCTTCCAAATGTATAATATCGCTTTTCATAAAAATAGAATTAAAACAGTAGCGGATCGAATTATCCAAAGTGAATATGTAACTAGTGATAATTATCGAGATGCCGCGAATGATATCTTTAATTCTTATGCTTCTGGAGATGCCCATACTATGATTTATGCTTACTTCTTACAATATGGTTATGATACTACCAAAATGGATACTGTTTTCCAAGAAATAATTAAAATAATGCAAAGTCAAACTAATATAACTGATAGTATGTGGAAAACGTTTGGCTACTCTACTTTAAAAGATTATATGAAAACTTATGGTTTTGAATCTATAGAAGATTATCAAAATTGGGGAGATACTACTTTATATCGTTTAGGTAGTAGTCTTGACGAAGATTGGGATAAATACATTAATGCTTATTTAGAACAACTAGATAATAAAGGAGGCCGTAAGTAATGAAATATATTGAAAAAAATAATAAACAATATTTGATTATGCAAGAATTAACTATTGATAAAACTACATATGTTTATTTACAAAATAAAGATGAAGAAAAAGATATTATTATTCAAAAAATAACTATTAAAGATGATAAAGAATATTTAACAAATTTAGAAAATGAAGAAGAATATAAAAAAGCTTTAATGGCTATCAAGAAAAAATTATAAACCACATTGCAAAATGTGGTTCTTTATTGCTTTCTTCTAATATAATTTTACACAATCATAAATCGAGTAGAGTAAATTTTCAATAATTTGACTTATTGATATGATACCCTCTCACACCACCGTACATACCGTTCGGTATACGGCGGTTTAATTTGTAATAACATGAACTTTTAGGTAATGGTCTAGTGAATTTACTAGACCTCTTTTATTTAATCTTTCTTTTGAGATTGCAGTTTCTAGCACTCTGGTATGAGCTACATGATAATATCCTCTTCTAGCATTCGCTGTTATATATGCATCTATATGACCTATGCCGAGTTTTCTGAGGCAAGTATATCTTTTCCTTACCTTTTTCCATTGTTTCCATATGATAACTCTAAGTTTTCGTCTTATCCATTTATCTATTTCCTTAAGAAATACTTTCATGTCTGCAATTTTAAAATAGTTGACCCATCCATATATTATTTGTTTCAATTTAATTAATCTTGTATCTAGTTTTACATTTCTACTTCTTATAAGTATATCATGTATTTTAGTTTTAAATTTTTCCATTGATTTAATATGTGGCTTTGGTCTCCATTTACTTTGATTAATTTTCTTGTAAAATCCAAAACCTAAGTATTTAATTTGATTAGGTCTTGCTACTTTACTCTTTTCTACATTTACTTTTAGTCCTAATTTCTTAGTTATAAATGTTGTTATACTTCCCATTACTCTATTTGCTGCTTTTTCACTTCTTACCATTATTAGACAATCATCTGCATATCTTACAAAGTTTAATCCTCTTGCTTCTAATTCTTTATCTAGTTCATTTAACATTATGTTTGATAGTAATGGACTTAGGTTTCCTCCTTGGGGTGTCCCTTTATTTGTTTCTTGTATTACTCCTTTTTCCATTACTCCACTTTGTAAGAACTTTCTTATTAGAGATACTAGGTTTCCATCTTTTATGGTTCTTCTTATAATACCTATTAGTTTATCTTGGTTTACTTCATCAAAGAATGATTGTAAGTCTATATCTACTACCCAATCATATCCATCATTAAATAGTTCAAGGGCTCTTATAACTGCTTGTTCACAACTTCTTCCTATTCTAAATCCATATGAATTATTAGAAAATTGTTCTTCATATATTGGGGTTAAGACTTGTACTATTGCTTGTTGTAATACCCTATCTATGACATTTGGTATTCCTAGTTTCCTAAGTTTCCCGTTTTCTTTTGGAATATATACTCTTCTTACTGGTTGTGGTTTATATTTTCTATTTCTTATTTGATAAAGTATCTCTTCCTTATGTTCTTTGATATAAGAAAATAATTCGTCTACTGTTACTCCGTCGACGCCACTTGCTCCTTTGTTTTTGTAAACTTGCTTATAGGCATTGTTTAGATTGTCTTTGGAAAGTACTTTCTCTAAAAGTTCCATATCTGTTTCCACCTTTCTAATTTCGCTCATAGGTTAATCATCTTTTGAGGCACGTTCCCAAGTTACGCTTGGTACTCTTCCTTTTATTTATTCTGACTTTAACCTATTCCAATTTCAGTAGTAAAAACTACAAATTATTCAGTCCTTCCTAACTAACTAGTACTACGACCTCGGCTGACTTCTCATAGTAAACCTTTTTCGACCATTACTTGTCCTTGTACTCCTCGTCGTTTCCCTGACTTTCATGTCTATGAGACCTCCCGCGGTAAGACATATATCTTTCCTCGATTAGCTACTTACTTTACTATATAAAGTTACGAGTATCTTTTGGACTTTAGTTTGTTAAGCAACCTTATCCGTTTATATAGCCTTATAGTAAGTTTCTGTTCGTTAGCCCTCGATTTTGTTCCACACTTCCTTTAGCCCTAACATCACTGTTAATGCTTTGTGCTTCCCTAACACTTCATCGATACCTATGCGTGTATTGGTCTTTCACCAACTAGATATATGCCATGCACGGCACACAAATAAAAATTGTTAGATTTGAATATCTAACAATTTAATATTAATCTTTTTTTAATGTTCTTGCTTTACCTAATATTTCACTAAAGAACTCAGTAGTTAAATCTTCACTTTCCTTTTGTTTAATATGATCATCTTCATATTTTTGAATAATAGAAGCATCATCAACATCAAGTAAAGCTAGATTTTGAGTTAACTGTGGAGCATCTTCTGGTGTAAATATTTTAACTCTTGCATTAGAATCATTAAAGAATTTAGTTAAATTATCAAAACAAATTATTTTATTTCTTTTTAAATTTTCATATTTAGCATTAGCAATATTATAAACGTCATCATCGATCATTGTTAATATTGCTAAATATCTTATTTGAGAAAAACTATATATAAGTCTCATTAAATCTGGTTCATATTGTTTTAATTCTTCATTAGTTTTAACTTGATTTAATAACATATCTAATCCCTTAGGTAATTTGCCATATGTTACTATTTCTCTTTTTAACATTTCAGCATATTCTTCATCAGTTAGTATTACATCGCGATTTTCAATTATAGCTAAATAAAAATCATTTAATTTTTTAGCTAATAAAATATTATTTAATTCTTCTTGGGTATGTTTATTCATTATACTTCCATCTCCTTTTAATTATGGTTAATAGTATAGCAAAAACTATTTTCAAATTCAACTTTTTATTTAATTAATTAGATAAAAAATAACTTTACATTAAGCAAAGTTATTTATACTATTTTTCTTACCTACGGACAGTTTTTTGTAAAATTTAAAATAGATATAACATACTAGCTATATCTATTTCTTTCTCTAATTTGATTAAACAACCTTTTTTTGTTATTATTATATTATCAAAAAAAATAAAAAGTGAGGTTGTTTAATGAATAAATTATATAATATCCAGTCTGATATTACAAGTGGTTTTTCTAATTTTCTTTCCCTTAATATTCCTTATCTTAGAAAAACTCAACTTAATTTTATTCCTTCTTTAATGTTTGGTATGATTAATTCTGAATCTTGTGCTTCTTCTGATATTGCTAAATCTTTAAAAGATGAATTAATCTGGGCTCAATTTGATTCTGTTGTTAAACGCATTAATAGATTTTGGAATAATAATTTGTTTCAGGGTAAAGTTTTCTTCAGTAGTTTAATTTCTTCTATTATTCATAATTACAAATCTAAACATTCTAATAATAAAGTTCATATTACTTTTGATCATATGTTTTCTCATGATAATTATACTGTTTTTATGTTTTCCATGCGTATTGGTACTCAAGGTATTCCTATCTATTTTGATTGTTTTAAAGGTAGTAATAATTCTGATGCTTTTAAAATTGATACCATTATTAATGGTATCAATGCTGTTCATAATTTATTTAATGGTAAAGGCTTTGAGCTTATCTTTTTAGCTGATCGTTGGTTTTCTTCTACTTTAATTTTAGATCATATTGATTCTTTAGGTCATACCTATTGTGTTAGATTAAAAGGTAATATTCATGTTTTTAAAGATAATAAAAAGTTCCTTGCTAAAAAACTTAAACATCAGAAATATCATGCTGTTGTTCATAAAGATGTCCTTATTACTGACAATAGATTTAAATCTAATATCATCTATTCTAATTCTTTAAATACTTCCACTCCTTGGATTATTGCTTCAAATAATGATTTAGATCATGCTGTTTTAAATTATTCTTATCGTTTTGGTTCTATTGAATGTGTTTTTAAAAACCAAAAATCTAATGGTTTTAATCTTAATAAAATTTCTAATATGTCTATTCATTCTTTCACTAACATGTATTCTATTCTTTGTACTTGTATTGTTTATTTAACTATTCTGGGTACTGATTTTTCTAAAAACTCTAAATGCTATCACAATGTTAATATTACTACTCATAAAGTTTATATTATTAATGATAAACGCATTAAAAAAAGAGTTATGTCTTTATTTAATACTGGTTTAACTTTATTCAATATTGCTTTTAATTCTTTTCATTATATCCGCTTACCTTTTACTTTTAAGTTATATGACATATGATTTAATCTAAAATTCAATTTAAAAAAGTAGACAATTTTTTTCGCATGAGAATTTTTGCCTACTTTTTCTCTTATTTTCATTTCTTTATCATTTTTTTAATTTTTAGCTATCATTTTTCTTAATAATTGGACGTACTTTTATCGCTGCAATTGCCGTTTCCACCTGGCTTTATTCAAAACTGTCCAGAGCTAAGAGTATTTATATTTGTTATTGTGAAATAATATATGGATCACTGGCTGTACCAGTTCCACTTTTAAATTTAGCTTCATTAGTTACATAGAAAGTAGGACGGACTGCATTTGAGGTTGAGCCGACTTGTCCAATACCAACATGTCCACCAATATACATAAAGAAAGTATTATTTTTTATATTTTTCCATTGAGTCATAAACCATTCCCATAATCCTATATATATCCAATTACTATCTGTGGTTGATCTATAATCACTATATATTTCATCTTCATCAAAACTTAATACTGGATTACCATATTTGTCTGATTTGCCTGTGTTTGTATCATAATGCCAATGTCCACCAAAAAAAGCTTTTTTACTCCAATTCTTTGATGCTGCTCCATATAAGTAATCACTTACATACATTAATCCGATATTTTCGGGAACTATTTCTTGATTTGTTGAATTTTCACCTAGTTCATTACTGTATGTTTTTTTTGCATTTGCACCTGATGCTATATCTCCCCATCCTGTCTTATCACTTGTCAATACCCAATCATGATTTATTATTAGACTTTGGTATATTGGATCTATTTTATTATAATAAATATTATTTAAATGAATTTTGTTTAATAGTGATGTTGGCCAATTTCCTAACGTATCGTTTGTTTCGTTTTTTTGCCATCTATACCTATCTACATGTTCTAATAAACCTTTATATCTATGGGTATATTCATCTTTTTCTTCTGTGGAAGCATTCGTAGCTTGATAAATACTACCAGAATAAGATCCATTTGTTTCTGAATTTACTTGGGTTAAATCACCTGGAGTTTGTGATCCAGCACCTAATAATTCTTTATTGGCATAGTCTGCTTTGATAAGTTTTGTTTCATATTCCCCTTCTTCATTTTGAAATGTTCCTATTATTCGATATAAATTATCATATCCGTCTTCATCTGGTGTTGGTGAACATTTTTCTCCAAAACATACATAATTATTTACTTTTTCATATGACCCTGTATATCTATATGATTTATCTCCTGCTTCTAATTCTACATTAGGCATTCCTTCATAATCTGCAACCCCATCATGATAGATTAAATTACTTGCTCCATATGTTGATTTATCATGTAATTCTTTGATACATTCTGCTAAGTTATCTCCTGCTTTGCATACATCCATTAAATTCATTGGTATTTTTTCTGCTTGGATTATTACTTTCGCATTAAATGTCTTTCCTGTATTTAATTGTTGATTACTATCTAAATTCTTTAATGTCACTTTTACTTGCCAATCTTCTTTCTTTGTACCTTTATCTGTTGCTTCTACTTGAATTGCTCTATTTAATACCAATGGATATATTCCTTCTCTTAATTCTGTTATATCATAACTATCATCATCATCATCTTTTAATGTTGCTTTTGGAAAACTAATATTATATTCATAATCATTAGGTCCTGTTATGGTTAAATATAATTCTGGTATTGGGTCATACCCTTTTGTTAGACCATTATAATCTCTATTATTTCCTAAGGTTTTATCATATTCATTTGTAAATACTAAATTGTTTTGTAAATTATCTGGGTCTGTAAATGAGGAATATTCTAATTCATTTTCTATTACATCTAGATATACATTATAATAATATTTATCTGTTGTATTTGTATTATTATTTGCTATTAAATTAGCTGTTGCTTTTATTGTACCATTTAAGTCTTCACTACCCTTAGCAAAATTATTGGCACTAGCATTTATTAAGATATTACCTACTGTAGTAAATGTTAGATTATCTGTTGTTCCCGTTGTAGTATTAACATTAAAATTTGCAGCTGGTCCTATTTGAGCTTTAAAGAAGGCATATGTTGCTCCTACTACTAATGATACTAATGTTAATATTCCTATTATTAATAATGTTATTTCTTTTTTTCTATCTTTCACTCTATCAAACACCTCTTTTTAGCCCATTATACTATATATATATATTCTGTCAAGAGATGATTTTTAATTTGACAAAAGTTTACTTTATGAAAAAAGACTTATTGCTAAGCCTTTATTATTTATTGTTATTGTTTATTAAAGGAATAAACATATTTTGGAGTATTTGTAGTCCTTCACTAGATACAGCTTCAGCTCGAAAAATTATATTACTACCCGTATTACTTGCTCTAACTAAAGCCCAACCATTAGTGAAATTAACTCTAATACCATCAATTTCATTAATTGGGTATCTTCCTTGAATGCAATAGTTTTTAACTGCTTCAATAATTTTTGGTTTTAAAGCTTCCGTAGTCGGTATTTTTATTTCATCAGTTATAAAGTATCTTGGAATATCACTACAAATAATACTTAATTTTTCCGGATTCTTACTTAATACTTCGAGTAATCTCAAAGCTGCATAAAAGGCTGAACCAACATCATTTACTCTATCTCTAAAGAATATATGGCCAGAGTATTCAGCTCCAAAAGGAAGATTATCTTCTAAAACTTTAGCTTGTGTGTAACTTGCTCCAGTCCGATAACATATGCCAACAGCTCCTAATCTTTTAATTTCACCCTCAATTGCTTTACTACATTTAACATCATAAAGGAATGTTTTATTTTGAACACTACCTATCATATCTCTTATCATTAAAATAATGTAGTGTTCGATTGGCATTAATTCGCCAGTTTCTAAAACAACCCCTAAACGATCACCATCACCATCAAAAGCAATTCCTAAATCTGCCTTATGAGCTACAACTGCTTCTTGTAATTCTTTCATGTTTTCTCTAACAGCGGGATCTGGATGATGATGTGGAAAATTACCATCACTTTGTTCATTTATAATTTCAAAATCAATATTAAAATTACTGAATACCTTCCTAGCATATAAAGCCGTTATCCCATTACCACAATCGAAAATAACTTTTCTTCTTTTAGCTCCAAACTTAATCGAATACTTTAAATATTCAATATATTTTTCCGTAATTAATTGGTGTTCTGTTCTGCCATCACCTTTTAAAAACTTACCTGCTAAAGTATAATTTTTAAAATCAGTTATCATTTCGCCCCTAGCATTTAAAACGTTGCTATCAAATGACATCTTAAAGCCATTATCATCTTTAGGATTGTGACTAGCTGTAATCATAACTCCAGGTAAATGATTTAAATACCGGGCATAAAGATTCATTGGGGTAGTTGTTTGACCATAATCGATAGCATTACATCCCGTACTATTTAAACCCTTCACAAAACTTTGACAAAGGGATTCACTACTAAGACGATTATCTCTCGAAATAACACAACGATTTATCTTATTTTTTTCTTGAATATAAGAACCATAACTGCGACCTAAGGTGTACGCTAAATCTTCATTTATTTCCGTTGGATATTTTCCTCTTATATCATAGGCTCTAAATATATCAGTATTCATATCATCACCCCTTATCTTATTATTGCCTCAAGAGCAATTTTTATCATATCATTTAAATTCTTTTCTCTTTCTTCTGGAGTTAACACAACTTTCGAAAATTTACTATCAACGATAGTTGCTAGACAAGTAGCTTCAACATCATACGTATTAGCTAGATGAATAACCCCAAAAGCTTCCATTTCTTCTCCTAAAATTTCATACTCTTTCGGTATTCTTTTTAATACTCGGTCATAATCAATATATGGTCCAAAAACATCCATAGTCGTAAGCATACCAGGATGAATTTTAATATCTAAACTATTAGCAGCTCTCTTAACTAATTCATTTAAATTTTCGTTAGCATTAACTACATATTTAGGATAATTATTATATGTATAAGCAAAATTAGATTCAGAATAAACTTTCGTAGCTAAAATAATATCCCCAACTTCTAATTTATCACTAACAGCCCCACATGTACCAATTCTAATAATTCTTTTAACATGAAAATAATGGATTAATTCAAATGTATAAATACTAGCACTAGGCATTCCCATACCACTACCCATAACGGTTATTTTTTTACCCTTATACATTCCTGTATAACCTAACATATTTCTAATATTAGTTACTAATTTAGCATTTTCTAAAAAAGTTTCGGCAATATACTTTGCTCTTAAAGGATCGCCTGGAAACACAACTAAATCACTAATATCAGCATTTGCCATAATATGAGTTGGATTTTCGCCAATAAACATATAAATCACTCCCATTATTATTCTTACTCTTTATATTTTATCAATTAATTGAAATTTATTCAATAACCATATATTTAAAATATTAATTTTTACAAATTGTTGACGTCAAATAAAAAAGCAGCATTATTTGCTACTTTCTTTAAGACTATCATAGAAATTTGCTATTGTTACATCAATATATGGTATTAACCAGAAATATAAAATTCCTAAAGTAAAAACACCTAAAATAGCCCAACCAAGGAAACTTAAATGTAAGGTAAATAGTTCAAATTTATGACCATTCATCATTTCTTTACTTTTACGTATAGCTTCAAGTGGGTCAATATCCGGATTATCTAGAACAATATAGTAAGTCATCGCATATTTATATGAAGCAATAATACCAGGAATGATAAATAATAAAGCCCATAAGAATGTAAAAATATAGATTAATAAAGAAACAGCTATAAAGGTAAACCAAAGACTAGTTTTGGAAAATAATTCATTATAACTTACCTCTTGATTACGCGCTATTTTTAAAGCAAAACTGACATAACCCAAAGTTAATAAAGATGCTGCCACAATTTCTAATATTCCAACAATTAAGGTAGCAACGTTTTCTTCTATTCCTATGCCTTGAAAAATAGTAAGTAATAATGTTGCAATACCTCCAGTTAATAAAGCATAAATGAAATAAGTGCCAATATACTTACCATAATTACCCTTTAAGCTTTCTTTGGCT
Source organism: uncultured Bacilli bacterium (assembly GCA_947588765.1). GTDB lineage: Bacteria > Bacillota_I > Bacilli_A > RF39 > UBA660 > Onthocola_B. The sequence goes on along the minus strand of CANPZG010000002.1, from coordinate 6,684 downwards.
TTTTGTTTTAATTCAACTCTATTCATACTCCACCTCCTACTTAATATAAGTTTATCATAAATAATTAAAATGTAACATCATTTTTTGTTATTTTATTTTAAATTTAAATTTCTTAATTTTTCTTAGTTTAATTTTAATCTAATTCAATTGTGTCATTAATGGTGACACAATTAAGTGGTAAATTAAATATCTTTTTTTAAATTTAGAATACATACACATTCAGCATGATATGTATAACTAAACATATCTAATACATAGAATTTTTCGATTTTGTATAAATCTTTAATTAATAATAAATCTCTAACTAAAGAATGAATATTACAAGAAACATAAATTATTTTGGTTGGTTTATATTTTGTAATGGTTTTTATCGTTTCTTTATCTAAACCTTTACGAGGCGGATCAACACACCAAGTATTATATTTATTAGGTACATCTTTAATTTTTTTAAATACATCGCCTTCAATAAAGGTTACATTATTTATATTATTTTTTAAAGCATTATTTTTAGCACTAACTACGGCATTATGCACAATTTCAATACCTAAAACGTCCTTAGCTTTTTTGGCAGCTGTTAAAGATAAAGTTCCGACACCTGAAAATAGATCCAATACATAATCGTTTTCATTAATGTTATCGGCCACAATATTAAATAATTTAGCTGCTACATAAGGATTAACTTGAAAGAAAGCATCATAATATATTTGATATTCAATATCATTAATTTTATCTAATAAATAATTTTGACCATACACTAATTTTTTATTAATAACTATTCCTTTAACATTTTCTTTGATTAATTTTTCATAAGCAATTTTTTCTTGACTAGCAATAATAATTAAAATATCTTTAGAAGTATTAGTTCTAATAGTTACTTCAGCATTATGGATATTGGTTTCTTTAAATGAAGGTAAAATTTTATTAATAGCATCATCCGTAATTAAACAATTATTAATTTCAACGATATCATTGGTAGCTTTTTCATAAAATCCTAATTCCCCATCTTTAATTTTTAATTCAATTTTATTACGATAGTTAAACTCACAAGGGTTAGGTATTATTGTCAAATCAATGTCTTTATTTACTTTACTTAAGATATTTTTGACATTATTCATTTTATAATTTAACGTATCTTGATATGTTAAATTTTGTAAATGACATCCACCACATTTAGCGTAATAAGGGCACTTGGCTTCTACCCTTTCTTTAGATGGTTTAATAAGTTTTTTGAGTTTACCCCGTTGGTAATTTTTTTTATTCTCCGTTACCCGAATATCAACGATATCTCCCGGAATTGTTTTAGGAATAAAAGTTACCTTATCATTAATTAAAGCAATGCCCGCGCCTTCGTGATCAAACCTTTCGATTTTTGCTTCCATAATACCACCAAAAATATTTTATCATAGTTTAGAATAATTGAAAAAGTTTTTTCAATGTATTATAATTAAACTAATGAGGTGCAAAAATGAAAATAGGTATTTTTACAGAAGTATATCCTCCTTATGTTTCAGGCGTTTCTACAAGCGTTCAAATGTTAAAGGAAGCTTTAGAAAGTATGAACCATACGGTCTATATTGTAACTGCTAACTTAGAAAAAACTCGGTTTAAATATGATGAAAAAAATAGAGTTATTTACTTGCCTGGTATTAAAACCGGAATATATGAAACCAGATTAACTACGACTTATTCAAGAAAAGCTTTAAAAATAATTAAAGATTGGAATTTAGATGTTATTCATTGTCAAACTGAATTTGGGGTTGGGGCTTTTGCTCATGTAGTTGCTAAAAAGTTTGGTATTCCCGTAGTTCATACTTATCATACCCTTTATGAAGACTATGTTTATTATGTAACTCATGGCTATTTTGATAATCTAGGGAAAAAGTTAGCTATTAAATTAACTAAATATTATTGTGATAAAAAATGTGATGCTTTAATTGTCCCAACTGATAAAATAAAAGATTTATTCATCAACAAATATCATATTTATAAAGAAATTAATGTTATCCCTTCGGGTATTGATACGAAAAAATTTGAATTAACTAGTGAACAAAAGAAAAAAGTTAAAGCTTTAAAAACTAAATTTAAAATTAAAGATACAGATTATATTATTGGTTCAGTAGGAAGAATTGCCAAAGAAAAAAGTTTTGATGAAGAACTAAAAGTCTTTAAGAAATTAACTACTTATGATGAAAATGTTAAATTGATGCTCGTGGGTGATGGGCCGGAACTCGCCAATTTAAAAAAATTAGCCAAAGAATTAGATGTTAGTAATCGAGTAATTTTTACTGGTAAAGTAAAATATGAATTAATGCCTTTATATTATCATTTATTTGATATTATGACTTCTTTTTCCATAACGGAAACCCAAGGGCTAACAATTATTGAAGGCTTAGCTTCTAGTAAACCAATTATCTGTATTGATGATGAATCATTTAGACAAATGGTGGAAAATCATTATAATGGCCTACTTTTCACTAATGAAGAAGAATTTATTAAATATGTTTTAGAATTAATTCATAATAAAGATAAATATAAAACAATGTGTTTAAATGCCAAAAATAGTATTTATAAATATTCTAAAGAAGTATTTGCTTCGGAAGTATTAAAAGTTTATTACAAAGCAATAGAAATTCATAAAGTCCAAAAATAATTTGGACTTTTTTATTTTCATGTTATAATACTTAACGAGGTTTACTATGGTAGATAAAATAAGTAATGTGATTACGTTAATGATGATGCAATATGCTAAGATTAATAATATGTCTTATGAAGATACAATTAATTATTTTCAATATGGTCATTGTGGTATTTTAGCTAAAGCTTTAGAAAAAGTATTTCCTGAAGGAAAAATATATAAATTAAATAATAATCATTTAATATTTGCATATGAGCAAAATTATTTTGATTCCAGAGGATTTATTGAAGTAAATAATAATGTTACTTTAGCAGGCGAAGAAGATTATATTTATCTAATACCATTTTATAATACTAAAAAATATAGTATAACGAGTAAGAAAATAGATTTTTTAGTTAGTATTGGTTTATATTATTTAGAAAATGGTTGGTTTAAGACTGAAGAATATATCAATAAAAGAAGCTTAAAATTAAATTAAGTTTCTTTTTATTTTGTTGAATAAACAAATAATTAATGCTAAAATAGCATTTATGAATGAGGGAAATTAAATGAAAAAGTTAAAAGAATTTAAAACTATTTTAAATATAGCTAAAAAATATAAATATAAAATTTTATTTTGTTTTCTTGGTATTTTTATAAGTAGTATTTCTTATGCTTTAGTTGGATATTTAAATGGTCGAGCTTTAGAAGAAATAACGAAATTAAATTTAAAAAATGCTATATTATTTTTAGTAATCTACTTTTTTACTGATGTAATAGGTAGTATATTAGAGCGTTTTTCTTTTAGTAGATTATCTAAAATCGAAGTTAAAATGGCGAGAGTTTGTTCTTATCTTACCTACCAAAAAGTTCTAGCCCTACCCGCTTATGCTTTTGAAGAAAAAAACAGTGGCGAATTTATTAATCGGATTACTCATGATACCGAAACGATAGTTAATTCTTTTGACCAGATATTTGATATTATTTCGCGATTAATTACATCTTTTGTTATCTATATTTATATATTTCTTAATTCTTATCTAGTTGCTTTAGAAATAATTATTTTTATTATTATCTTTGCTTTTGTAGTTAAATATTTTCATCCTAAGTTAGAAAAAGTAAATAAGGAAAGAAAAAAGATAAACGATTATACGGTTTCGCAAGTTACCGAATCTATAAGAGGGATAAGAGAAATAAAAACTTTAGGAATTAAGAATTCTTTGTTTAGTAATTTAAGAACCTTAATTGAGAAGTCTTTTAAGGCATCAAGTAAAGAAATTAATATAAATTTTAATTATGATACGATATCTCTTATTTTAAAATCATTTTTAGAAGTTGGTTCTTTTATCACATGTGCTATTCTTTTATATTATAATAAAATTACTTTAACTTTCTTTGTTGCTATTACTTATTATATATATCGTTATACTTGGATTATTGAAAATATTACTTCTTTTACTAAAACTTATAATGATGTCTTAGTTTCGGTTTCACGAATTAATGAAATATTAGAAAATAAATTGTTCCCTGATGTGAAATTTGGTACAAAAGAATTAACTAATTGTGAAGGAGTAATTAAGTTTAATAATGTTACTTTTAGTTATCCAAAGGAACAAGCAATATTGAAAAATTTTAATATTACGTTTTATCCTCATCAAAAAATTGGGATTGTAGGTAAAAGTGGTCAAGGCAAAACAACCATATTTAATTTATTAACTAGAGTTTTTGATACTAAAAAAGGTACTATTACCATTGATGGAGTTAATATAGAAGACATTAGTGAAGAAAATTTAAGACAAAATATTGCGATTATTCGCCAAGAACCATTTTTATTTAATAAAACAATTAAAGAAAACTTTTTGTTTTTAAACCCTAATTTACAACTTAAAGAAATTAGAAAATATTGTAAGATGGCTTATATTGATGAATATTTTATGAGTTTACCAAAAAAATATAATACTATTCTAGGTGAAGGTGGAGTCAATTTATCTGGAGGACAAAAACAAAGATTAGCTATTGCTCGGGCTCTTGCGAAAAAAAGTAAAATTATTCTTTTTGATGAAGCTACGAGTGCTTTAGATAATGAATCTCAAAATTATATTAAAAATGTAATTGATGATTTAGTATTAGATCATACAGTCTTAATTATCGCCCATCGATTATCTACTATTATTGATGCTGATATTATTTACGTTATTGACAATGGTGAAGTTGTTGCTAAAGGTACACATCAAGAATTAATTAAAAAATCTAAAACTTATCAACAATTATACAAAAGTGAACTACAATAATTTAGCATCTAAAAACTCTGTTTTTAATTAACAGAGTTTTATTATTAAGCCTTTTTAACTTCTATTTTAGTTTTTCCACCCATATATGGTTGTAAAGCTTTAGGGATTAAAACTGAACCATCTTCTTGATAATTATTTTCTAAAAGAGCAATTAACATTCTAGGTGGAGCTACAACTGTATTATTTAAAGTATGAGCTAAAACTTTATCCCCATCACTATTTTTATAACGAATAGCTAAGCGTCTTGCTTGGGCATCAGTTAAATTAGAACAAGAGCATACTTCAAAATATTTCTTTTGTCTTGGAGACCAAGCTTCAATATCACAAGAACGATATTTTAAATCAGCTAAATCACCAGAACAACAAATTAATTGCCGTACAGGAATATCTAAGCTTCTAAATAATTCAACTGAATAATTCCACATTTTTTCATACCAACTATCACTATCTTCTGGTTTACAAATAACAATCATTTCTTGTTTTTCAAATTGATGAATGCGGTATATGCCTCGTTCTTCAATACCATGGGCTCCTACTTCTTTACGAAAACAAGGAGAATATGAAGTCATTGTTATCGGTAAGTCGCTTTCTTTTAAAATTTGGTCTTTAAATTTAGCAATCATAGAGTGTTCACTAGTACCAATTAAATATAAATCTTCCCCTTCAATTTTATACATCATATTTTCTTTTTCTTCAAAAGACATAACGCCATCAACAGCATCAGATCTAATCATATAAGGAGGAATACAATATGTAAATCCTTTATTAATCATAAAATCACGAGCATAGGCTAAAACAGCACTATGTAATCGGGCAATATCCCCTACTAAATAATAAAAACCATTGCCACTTACCCGGGCAGCAGCATCTTTATCAAGTCCAGCGAAACTCGCCATTATATCAGCATGATAAGGTATTTCATAATCAGGAACTTTAGCTTCGCCAAAAACTTTACCTTCAACATTTTGGGTGTCATTTTCGCCAATTGGAACATCATCGGCGATAATATTAGGAATTAACATCATTCTTCTTTTTAGTTCCGTTTGCAAATTTTCTTCTTTTTCTTCTAATTCTTTGATTTTATCACTGATAGCATTTACTTCTTTTTTAACATCAGCAATAACATCTTTTTTACCTTCTCTTACTAGCTCACCGATTTTATCACTAAAAGCATTACGACTTGCTCTTAAATCATCAGCTTCTTTTTTGCATTCGCGAAAGTTTTTATCAAGTTCATAAACTTCATCAACTAAAAAGATTTTATCATCTTGAAATTTCTTTTTAATATTTTCTTTTACTAAATCACTATTTTCTCTTATTAAATTAATATCAATCATAATATGCTCCTTTACTTATTGATTATAACATGTTAAATAATTACTAGCAAATATTTATTACTTATTTTATTTCATTTTTTATCCAAGTCATTATGACTTTAACTATGTAATCAATTTCCTCATTGGTTAATTCTTTATTTGGTAAAATATGATGCCATTTATATAAGCAATTACGACAGCACGTCGCTGTAGCGTGTTCGGCGATAAACACCGGATGCCCTTTCATGGGGCGAAATTTTTTTAAATCTTTTTTGTTTAAAATTTCACTTTTTCCCTTATTTTTCATTTGTTTTTGTTTATTTTAAATTAGAAAAAATTAAAATAATTTATTAAAAATTTCAAATTTTAATGTCTAATTATTACCTAAATCTTACTCATACAAATTGTAATTTAGCGAATAGTAACTTAATTTTCTTTTTTATTAAACATATGGCGTACTTTA
>CANPZG010000001.1 GCA_947588765.1 uncultured Bacilli bacterium | reverse complement strand
TCAACTACATTTTATTTGTTTTTAGAATTTATGAATGAAGAAAAAAATATTAAACCAAATAAAATAGAAATTGAAACAATCACTAAGGAAGTAATAGTCCAATTTCTAGATTGGCTAGAAACAAATAGATCTGTTTCTATATCAACTAGGAACCAAAGACTTGCTTGTATTAAATCTTTTTACAAGTATGTTCAAACAAACGAACCAGATTTATTTGAATCTTGTTCAACTATTCTTAGTATTAAGAATAAAAAGGTTCCCAATAAAATGATATCATATTTTACAGAAAATGAAATAAAAATAATGATAAATTATTTAAATAATATTAAAGATTTAAAAAAATTAACAATGATATGTGTATTATATGAAACTGGTGCAAGAGTTAGTGAATTTATTAATATTAAATTAAGTGATTTAAATTTAAGTGAAAATGCAAGTATAACATTATATGGTAAAGGAAATAAAACAAGAATAGTACCAATTAGTCAAGAATTGGTTAAATTAATAGATAAATATTTAAAAGAAGATTATATTAATTATGGTGATGATTATTTATTTTATTCTAATTATAAAAAGAAATATGAAAGATATGGAATTAATTATATTATAAAACAATTAATAAACAAATTGCATTCAATAAATCAAGAATACTTTAAAGGAAATTATCATCCTCATTCTTTTCGCCATACAAAAGCAACTCACCTTTATAATAATGGTACACCACTTTTATATGTTAAAGAATTTTTAGGACATAGTACAATTACATCTACTGAAATATATGCTACTCCAGATGCCAAAAGACAACGAGAAGAAATACTAAAAAATTCAGAAATTATAAATATTAAAAAGAAATATAGTTCAAGTAAAATTGATGATTTAGATAAATGGTTAAAAAATAATATGAAATAGTAAAAAAATTATGTTAAGAAAAATTTGAAGATATCCCTATTTATATGGGGTTCTTTTTAATTTCTTAACATAACTAAATCCTTAACATAAATATAAAAAGACTTGCAAACTTACAAGACTCAATTGTTAAAAAAAGGGAATTTAATAACTCGACAAACGTTTTCTTCTTGATTTATGTAATTATCTGGTAATAATTCGCCATCAAGTATTCTTTTAACTCTTTTACTTAATTTAATTAATTTTCCTTTCGTGGGAAGTGATAAATCATCAAAATCAACAAGAGTATACTCACAATCTTCAAAATCAAAATAACACATTTCATCATATTCTTTAAATAATTCATATAAATTAAATTTTTTAGCTATATATTTATAAACATCACTATCAAATAAATCATTCATGGGATATTCCATACAAAAACGATCAATTTCATCTAAGATGGCATTTATCTTTTGTCTTTCAAGTATTTTTTCATATATACTCCAGTTAATAACAATTCTTCTTACATCATCAATTATATCTTTTAATAATTCAATATGAACTTTAATAAAATTAGCTAATTCTTCATCGTAACTAGTAATATATTCTAATAGAAAATTTCTTATCTTAGCATTCTTTAATTCTTCCACAGAAGCAAAATTTTTATGTAAATATTTTTCCAAACTAAAATTAACTTGACCTTCAAAAATTTCTAAAAGCATTTTTTGGGCCATCATATATCTTACATTGAAACTTTCTTCGATTAAAAAGAGAAAACCTAAACCAACTTCTTCTGTTCTTACTCTTTGAAATTCTTCAATTTCATGACGAAAAGCTAAATAAAAAGAATTAATTATGGAATTATAAAAATCTAATTCATCTTGGGTAGCATAATCTTTAAGATAATGCGTAGCTAAAAGAGAAACTTCTACTCGATTATCAATAATATCGTTACTAGAATTAATCATATAGTAATCAATTATTTCTTTTAAAAAATGATATTCATGAGGAAACTTATTAACTAAGAAAACAATAAATTCACAATTTTGTTTTAACTCTTCACTACATAAATTATATATCTTATAATCATGTGATGCATTAATTACTTCTTTCATAAAATTAAGATCATTTTCTAAGCTAGCTAAACTATAAGGAGATGTATCTTCCCCAGCTAGATAATTATTAATTAATTTTTTATTAATATTAACCATAAAAAAACAACTCCTTAAAAATTTAAAAATTATTATAGCATTTCTTTTTTCTTTGTCAAATAATTTACAAAAATAAAAATATATAGTAAAATTTATAAAGGTGGTATTAAATGAAAACCATTATGATATATTTAATTCGGGGGTATCAAATTTTGCCCTTGAGTTGCCATAAAGCTTGTCGATTTACTCCCACATGTAGTGAATATATGATTGAGGCTATCGAAAGATATGGCGTTATTAAAGGTTTAAAGTTAGGAATAAAAAGGATTTTAAGATGCCGTCCATTTGGAAAATTTGGTATCGATGAAGTTCCTATATTGGAGGAAGAAAAGAAATGAAAAAAATTTTAATGTTATTAGCAGTTTTATTTTTACTAACTGGTTGTACTTTATTTAAAGATAATTTGGAAGATGCCAAAATAACTACTACTATTTATCCTATTGAATATTTAATCAATACTTTATATCAAGATTATGGGGAAGTATCAAGTATTTATCCAGCAGATACGGATATTGATTCCTACGAGTTAACAGATAAACAAATAAGTGAATATGCTAGTAGTGATTTATTTGTTTATAATGGCTTAAGTAAAGAAAAAAACATTGCTAAAGATTTAATTAATAAAAATAATAAGTTATTAATTATTGATGTCTCTTATGGTTTAACTTATACTAATGGCCTTGAAGAATTGTGGTTAAGTCCTAATAATTACTTAATGCTTGCGAAAAATATTCGGGATAATTTAAGTGAATATTTAAAATCAAGAGCAATAATAGATAATATTAATAAAAAATATGATGAATTTGCTGAAAAGATTTCCATAATGGATGCTGATTTAAGGACAATTGGAAAAGAAGCTAAAGAAAATAATACTAATACTTTAGTTGTATCTAAAGATGTATATAAATATTTAGAAAATTATGGCTTTAATGTTATATCGGTAGAAAATGCTGATGAAAGTACCATTAATAGTTTAGCCAGTGGGTATAAAAATGGTAGTTATAAGGGCATAATAGTTAGTGATAATAATTTACCGGAAGCAATAAGTACCATTGTTACGGAAAATAATGTAACTAGTATTTCAACATCAACGATGATTAATAATAAAACTGAAGATGATTATTTAACAATTATGCAACATTTTATTGATGAAATTAGAAATTTGGTCTTATCTAAATAAGATTGACAATAAGCTACTTTTATATTAAAATTAAGAAGTAGCTTGGTTGTGGAGTGATACTCAAGAGGCTGAAGAGGCGTCCCTGCTAAGGATGTAGAACGGGTAACTGTTGCGAGGGTTCAAATCCCTCTCACTCCGCCATAAATAAAAAGATAAAAGTTCGCGAAGAACTTTTTTTATTTGTTTTAAATATTATAGCAACAAAAAATCCCTTATTATTAAGGGATTATTTACTAATTGGTGACCTGTACGGGATTTGAACCCATGTATGCATGCGTGAAAGGCATGTGTGTTTAACCACTTCACCAACAGGCCATTTAATGGTGGGCCTGGGGGGACTTGAACCTCCGACCTCACGCTTATCAGGCGTGCGCTCTAACCAGCTGAGCTACAAGCCCATTAAACAAAAACCTCTTTAATTTTATAATATAAATAAGATTTTTGCAAGACTTTTTTAACAAGCCAGTAAATAAATTATACTATATTAAAACCTTCTTGTAAACAAATTTTATGCAATTAAGGCAAAAATATAAGAAATATGCTATATTTCTTACATTCTTTCATCAAATTCTTCTAGTTCTTCTAATTGATTTTCAATTAAAGTTTTAAAACGTCTTTTATAAACTGCCACTTTTCTTCTTAGACTTTCAGCATCTTCTTCTATTTTTTCCGCTTTATTTAAAGCATTATTAATAACTTTCGTGGCATTTCTTTTTGCATCATCAATAATAAGTTTAGATTCTTCATAAGCTGCTCTTTTAATGGTACTAGTTGATTCTTCAGCAATTAATATCGCTCTATTTAAACTAGCTTCATTTTCTTTATAATGTTTTAATTCTTTTTTTAAATCGTCAATAACATCACAACTAGTTTTAAGCTTTTTTAACATGCTTTCATATTCTTTAACAACTTCATTGACAAAAGCATTTACTTCTTCTTTATTATAACCATTTAGACTGGTATTAAACTTATTTACCATTACTAAACACCTACCAATCTAAATCTTCATTGTTATTATTTTTATTTCTCTTTTCGTGGTCATCTGTAATTTTACCTTGAACATTAACATTTTTAGGAGTACATAAATAAATACCAACTCCAATTTGTTGCATAGTTCCAGCAATAGCATAAACAACACCACTTAAAAAATCAATAATTCTTTTAGCTTGATCAGATGTGACTCTTTTTAAATTAACTACCACGCTATTACGATTTTTTAAATGATCAGCGATTTGCACAGATTCTGAATATGCTCTTGGTTCAAGTAAAATCATTTTATTTCCTGATTTTTCAGCTTCTTTCACGGCTTTTTCTTCATTTACAGTATAATATTCATCTTCACTGCCGTTTTTACCTTCATCATCACCATTATAATCGAAAATACTTTTTAATTTTTTAAAGGCCATAATCTACCTCCTAGTCTACTACCCCATTTTATCAAAAAATACACTTAGTTGCAATATGATTTTTTAAAATTCAATCTTTTTATTAATATAGTCTACTAAATCATCTACTTTTAAAGTAATTTGTTCCATGGTATCTCTATCTCTAACTGTTACAGTATTGTTATTAATAGTTTCATCATCTATCGTAATAGCTAAAGGTGTACCTATAGCATCACTTCTTCTATATCTTTTACCAATAGAACCAGATTCGTCATAATTACAAGCAAAATATTTACATAATAACGCATAAATATCATTAGCTTTACTAGCGTGATTTTTCTTTATTAATGGTAAAATTGTTACTTTATATGGTGCTAAAGCAGGATGTATTTTTAAAACAACGCGATCTTCATTTTCTAATTTTTCTACTGTATAAGCATCAGTTAAAACGGCTAAGATTAAACGATCTAATCCAACTGATGGTTCAATAACATATGGTAGATATTTTTCATTCGTATTTGGGTCTAAATAACGTAAATCAACGCCACTTTTATTTTGATGAACACCTAAATCATAATCAGTTCTATCAGCTATACCCCATAGTTCTCCCCAACCAATTGGATATAAAAATTCAATATCCGTTGTGGCTTTACTATAAAAGGCTAATTCTTCTTTAGCATGGTCACGATATCTTAAATTTTCGCTCTTTAAACCTAAACTTTTTAAGAAATCTAGGCAATAATTTTTCCAATAACCATGCCATTCTAAATCCGTTCCTGGTTCACAGAAAAATTCTAATTCCATTTGTTCAAATTCCCTAAGACGGAAAATAAAATTACCTGGAGTTATTTCATTACGGAAAGCTTTACCAGTTTGGGCAATACCAAAAGGTATTTTAAGACGCATACTCCGTTCAACATTTTTAAAATTAACAAATATTCCTTGAGCTGTTTCTCCTCTTAAATAAACAGTATTTTTGCCATCTTCCGTAACCCCAATTGATGTTTCAAATAATAAATTAAATTTCCGAATAGGTGTAAAATCACTGCCTCCACAGTTAGGACATTTAATATTATTATCAGCAATAAACTTTTCTAGTTTTTCATTATCCCAACCATCACCAGTTTCTTTACCTTTAGTAAAGTCTTCAATTAATTTATCGGCTCTATGTCTAGATTTACATCTTTTACAATCAATTAAAGGATCCGCGAATGATGCTACATGACCTGATGCTACCCAAACATCAGGATTCATTATAATTGCGGCATCTAAACCAACATTATAAGGATTTTCTTGAATAAATTTCTTTTTCCAAGCATTCCGAATATTTTCTTTTAAATTTGTTCCTAAAGGACCGTAATCCCAAGAATTAGCTAAACCATTATATATTTCACTACCTTGAAATATAAATCCATATTGTTTACAATAATTTACTAAGTCATCCATTGTTATTTTCATTTTTTCTTCACCTATATAAGATTATAACTTAAAGAAGAAATTTAGACAAGAAAAAAAAGTGCTTTCGCACTTAATTATTATTTACATCCTTCAGGTGGTGTACCATTAAAAGAAGATGCATCATATTCATCTATTTGATCACCAGTGATGTTAACTTGTTTATTATCTTCTAAACCTTTACCATTTGCCATATATTGACCATTTTGTAAATAAACTTGATATAAGTAATTAGTGCTAGTACTTGTAGAACCAGGAGCTTTAGGTGCTTGCGTTATTTTTACATATCCACTATATTTAGTAGTATCTACTTTATAAAATCCATCTGCTAATGTTGAAATTTTAACACATAATCCATCGTCTTTTCCAACAACCAAGCCTTCAGTCAAAGCTTTGGTTACTACATAACTTTGGGCTGCTTCAATTGCACTATTGGCTTCTATTGCTAAAGCATTTTTTCTTGCTAATGTCATTTGAGGTAATATAGCTTGTACGGCTAGTAACATTACTATTGCTAAGACAACGATTACGGCTAACAATTCAACTAATGTAAACCCGTGTGAATCTTTTAATATCATATTTTGTCTCATTGACAACACTCCCTATGATTAAATATTACTATAAAAATTTTTGTTAGTCAATATTTTATATAAAATTTTTTTAATTTTTTTGTCTTATTTTATCAAACCATTTTGGACATATTTTGTTTCATTAGCAATTATAAAAGCATTATGGTCATATTCTTTAATTAAATTAGTAATTTCCTTTAAACTTTTTTTATTTACTTGGATAATTAACATCTCTTTTTTATGCCCTTCATAGGCATTTTTTAAGTTAACAATTGAGACTCCATAACCATTTTTTCTAATTCTTTCAATCATCTTTTTATTATTAGTTTTGGTAATAACTTGCAAGCCAACAATCCCACTTACATAAGTATTAGATAAATATGTTCCAAGTAAGGTTCCTGTCGCATAACCTCCAGCATAAAATACGGGAATTAATAAAGAATTATATGGCGTATTTAATGCTTCTTTCGCAATAATAAACCAAATAAAGACTTCTAAAAAAGCAATAATACTTGCTGGGATACTTTTTCCCTTTACCATTAATATTGTTCTAATACTACCTAATGTTACATCCACTATCCTCGCTAAAAATATTTTTATACATACTAATAACAAAAAAATCACCTACTAATTCATATTAATTAGTATGGCGATTACAATTAAAATTATAAGTACTCCGACTATTAAAAATACTCCTAAAGGAAAATTTTTCTTATTTTCTTGTTCTTCTTTTTGATAATTTATTTTTTCCATCCCATATAGTTCACTTTTTGTTCTCGTTTGCCATTTTCGTTCTTGTAAATTATTCTTTTGTTGAGCAATTTGATTACTTTCCATCATGGCACCACAAAACTTACAAGTAAAACCTTCATTAGGTAAAGGATTACCACATTTTTTACAATACATAAATTTCCTTTTCTACTCTTTATTGAGTTTTTCCATTATCAAAATAAGCAAAACATAAATCTGTTCCTTCAGCTTCAATTGTAAAATTATTAGATTCTTTGTTAAATGTTAATGTTGATTTATTAGCACAATGGCTTTTTGTCTCATTATAATGATAGCTACTTGTATCAGGAACTTCCGTAATTTGTTTATATCCCCCAGCAGCATTACCATCTGCTTGCATTATTCTAATTTCAATATCTGGAATATTTCCTACTTTACTTTTAACAATTACATCTGGTACACTTTTTTCATAATAAGCAAAAGATCTCAAGAAGGTAATACCTAATAATAAAACTAGAACTACAAAAATTCCCGCAATTATTTTATGAGGAACTAAAAAATTTTTAATTTTTTCTGTAATACTATGTAAACTATTTTTCATATGTATCTTTCCTATCCTATAATTAATTTTAAATGATAATAGCTATAATGTCAATTTAAATCACGAAAAATTACAATTATTGACAATTATGCTTTTTCTAGTTCATTAACCTATACCAATTTAGGAAAAATAACTACTATATAACAGGAGGAAAAAATTATGTTATTTGATGATAATATTGGATTTATGACATTTGATTTAGGTTCGAACTATTCTAATAATTTAAAAGAAAATAAATTATCTAATGTTTTAAATCCCGAAGAAGGTTTTCTAAGAGGTAATATGTATAAAGATGAATTTAAACCATATAAAAATTATACTTATCGCAAAATAGAACCTTTATCTAAAAGAGATCAATTATTGTTTGAAATTATGAAATATGATTTTGCCATTAATGATTTGAATTTATGCCTAGACTTACATCCAGATGACGAAGAACTTCTACAATTATTCAAAAGATATGTGGAAAAAGCTTGTGAAAAAGAACTAGAATACGTTAAACTTTATGGCCCTCTTCAAGTTGATGAAGTTGATGGTAATACCTTTAATTGGGTTAATGAACCATGGCCATGGAATGATCGGGAGGATGCTAAATATGTTTAAATATGTCAAACACTTAAACTACCCTATTAATATTAAGAAAAAAGATTTAAAAATGGCGAAACTACTTATTACCCAATTTGGAGGAGCTAATAGCGAACTAGCAGCGGCTTTAAGATATTTCTCTCATAAATTTACGATGCCTGATGCTCGAGGAAAAGCCCTACTTAATGATATTGCGACCGAAGAATTAGGCCATTTAGAAATGATTGGTTCTATGGTTAATCAATTGATGGAAAATGCCACAATTGATGAAATAAAAGCCGCAGGATTAGAACAATTCTATGCTGACCATCGGAAAGGAATATATCCATCTAATGCTAATGGTGTGCCATTTACCGCAGCTTACATTGAATCAATGAGTGATCCTATTGCTAATTTAAGTGAAGATATGGCTGCCGAACAAAAAGCGAGAGCTACTTATGAAAACTTAATTGATTTAGCAACTGATCCAGATATTATAGGTCCCCTTTTATTTTTACGTCAAAGAGAAGTAGTTCATTTTAATCGCTTTAAAGAACTATATGACTACTATAAAAGTAAAGGATATTAAAGAAGTAAATTAATTTTTTACTTCTTTATTTTATTTATATATTTGTTTTAATTTGTTTTTGGATTTTTCCTTAAAAATAAAATCTATGGAATCATAATTACATTTTATTAAATCTTCTATTTTTAAATTGGTATTATCATGTATATATTTGTATTCACTTATAATATCTATACTTGATACAGTATCATTATCAGTATTTATAGATATTTTTACTCCTTTTTTATATAATTCTTCTATTGGGTGAATACCTTTAACAGCTTCAGTTTGATAATTACTAGTAACACAGACTTCAAGTAATACATTTTCTTTTTTTAATCTTTCAATCATATTATTATCTTCGATAGCTCTTATACCATGCCCCAGTCTACGAGTACCAAATTCTAAAGCACTTTCTATTGAACTTATACCATCGGCTTCTCCCGCATGAATAGTAAACGGAATATTTTCTTCCTTAGCTTTAGCAAAAATATATTGGAAATTTTTAGTTTCATAAAGAGCTTCGGCTCCTGCTAAATCAATACCAACAACTCCCCGTGCTAAATATTTTTTAGCAAGAGATACGGTTTTCAAATTATCTTCGATGCTCGCATCTCTCATACAGCATAATATTATTCCACCATCCATTTTTCCATTTTCTAAAACTTCATTCATTCCATCTAAGACAGCTTCAACTGCCTCATCAACATTTAATTTATCATTTACATGCTTAATAGGAGCAAATCTAACTTCAGCATAAACTACGCCTTCTTTTTCAAGTTTTAAAAATAAAGATTTAATAGCTTCTTTTAATCTTTCATAACTATTTAATAATTTACATGGTAAATCAAACTTTTCTAAATATTGATTTAAACTTCGACAATCTTTATCTACCCTTAGTTTTTCTAAAGCTTCCGAATAAGTATAATTATAACCATCTTCTTTTAGCCATTTATAAGCAAGATCTAAATCTAGTGAACCATCTAAATGAATATGTAATACTATTTTTGGGATATCTATTATTTCCATTATATTCTCCTATTACTATAGTTTCTTAACTATTCTTTTTATATTTATGTATCAATTATACTACTTACAATGTAAAAACAAAATTAATTTTTTACTTTTTTTATGAATAAAATTGCAAAAAAAAAGGCTTTACGATATAATTAGAATGGTGAAGAATGATGGCAAAAAAGAAAAAATCAAAAGATAATAAGAATACTAGTATGAATGTTGAATTAACCGGATTAATTTTAATTTTAATTGGAGCTATTGGTCTAGGTTTTGGCCTAATTGGTTCTATTATAAAGAAATTTGCAATGTTTTTAGCTGGTACTTGGTGGTTAATAATTTTACTAGGAGTTATTGTTTTAGGTTTTTATATGTTATTTAAAAGAAAAATGCCTAAATTTACTAATCCCAGATTAATTGGAATCTATCTACTCTTTTTTGTTCTTTTAGTTTTTAGTCATTATGAATTTTTAAATTTATCCGATAATAAAAAAGATATAATTAGTAATACTTATACTAATTACATGGAAAGAATGAGTTCGATACCGGATAACAATGCTTTAAATACTGATGGAACTAGTTCGATAGTTATTGGTGGTGGTTTCATTGGGGCTGTTGGAATCTTCGTTTTAGCTAGTTTATTTGATAAAATTGGAACTTCTATTATTTTAGTTATTCTATCAATATTCAGTGTTATTTTATGCTTTGATATAACACTCTCCGAATTAGTTGATAAAATATTGTCCTTATTTAAAAAAGGCAAACAAGCAATTACTAGTGATGAAAAAGCTGATAATGAAGTTATTATCAGTGATGCCACGAGTATAATGCCAACTATTAAAGAGGAAAAAGAAGAAAAGAATGATAAAGTTATTATTACCTCAATTGATGATGTTAAACAAAAACCAGTTGAAGTTGAGGCTAAGCCAAATGAAATTGAAGAAGAAGGAATTGATGATGGGACCTATCAATTGCCTAGATATAATGAAATATTTGACCCACTTAAGCCCAAGAAAGTTAACTCAACAACATTTATAACTAGTAATAAAGAAATATTAGAAAGAGTTTTAGGTGACTTTGGTATTCACGCTCAAGTTGTTAAAATTCACATTGGTCCAGCTGTAACGCAATATGAATTAACCGTACCAAGTGGTACGAAAGTTAATCGAATTGAAAATATTCATAAAGAAATTGCTTTAGCCCTTGCCGCCAAAGATGTTATTATTCAAGCTCCTATTCCCGGCAAAAATACTATTGGGGTGGAAATACCTAATCCTACAATTAGTAGTGTTACTTTAAGAGAAGTTTTAGAAGCTCCGAATGTTTTAAATTCCAAAGCTAATATTTGTGCTGCTTTAGGAAAAGATATCATGGGTGAAGCTAAAGCCATGGATTTAACGAAGATGCCTCACCTTTTAGTTGCTGGTTCAACCGGAAGTGGGAAATCAGTTTGTATTAATGGTATTATTGCTTCTATCTTGATGCGTTATAAACCTAGTGAAGTAAAATTAGTGTTAATCGACCCCAAAAAAGTTGAATTAACTAATTATAATGGTATTCCTCATCTACTTTGTCCGGTTGTAAGTGACCCTAAAAAAGCTAGTTTGACTCTACAAAGAGTTGTTAAAGAAATGGATGATAGATTTCAATTATTTAGTGATAAAGAAGTAAGAAATATTGAAGGTTACAATGCCTTAATTGATAAAGAAAATAAAAGACATCCCGAAAAAATGGACGCTCATATGCCATATATTGTCGCTATTATCGATGAACTTGCCGATTTAATGTTAGTGGCATCTAAAGAAGTTGAAGATTCAATTACGAGAATTACACAACTTGCAAGAGCTGCGGGAATTCACTTAATTGTTGCCACTCAAAGACCATCAACTGATGTCATCACTGGTTTAATTAAAAATAATATTCCATCTCGTATTTCTTTCGCTGTTTCCAGTGGTATCGACTCCCGGACTATCCTAGACCAAAGTGGTGCCGAAAAATTATTAGGTCGTGGTGATATGTTATACTTCCCTATGGGTGAAAGTGCCCCTACCAGAATTCAAGGATGTTTCATTAATGATGATGAAATAAAAAGATTAATTGATTATTGTAAAAAACAAGGAACCGCCAAATATAATGATGATTTTGTCAATGTTAGTTCTTCTAATACTTCCGCAGGGGCAACAAATAGTATGAGCGAAGAAGATGAAGATTACAATGCTGTAGTTGAATTTGCCATTCAAACTGGTAAAATTAGTGCTTCTCTAATTCAAAGAAGATTCCATTATGGCTTTAATCGCGCGGCTAACATGATGGATTTATTAGAAGCAAGAGGTATAGTTGGACCTCAAAATGGTTCTAAACCACGTGAAGTTTTAGTAAAATTAGACAAAAAAGATGATGAAGAATAAAAAAATGATTTTAAAAATCAAAAAGTTATGATAATATTATAATGAAAGGTGTGTGTAAAATGGCTGAAAATAAAAAGGTAGATAATAAGGAAGCAATTTTAAAACAAGAAAGATTAAATAAAATTTGTTTAATTGCTGGGATTGTTGTTTTAGTAGCTGTTCTTGTAATATTCTATTTTTCACGCGTAAGTGATGCTCGTAAAGCAGAAAGAATTAGTGAAAGTTATTTAATTTCTAGTGGTACTCTATCTTTAGAAATTAAAAATCTAGAAGAAGTTAGTCAAATATTAAGTGATGCTCCAAGTGGAGATACATTTGTTTTAATTAGTTATACTAAAAATCAAGCAACTTATGATTTAGAAAAAGGTTTAAAAAGTATTATTGATGATTATGATTTAGCGGATCGTTTCTATTATTTAAATGTTTCTAGCATTCAAAGTGAAGACAATTATTTAGAAAGAATAAATAATGCTTTTGATACTAATTTAATTCAAAAGGTACCTACTATTCTATATTATAATAATGGTAAGTTAGTAGATGTTGTCTTAAGAGATGATGGAAATCCAATTAATGCTGGAGACTTCCAAAAATTATTAGATATATATGATTTTGAAGGCCGTTAAGGTCTTTTTAAATGAAGGAGAAAAAATGATTAATATAGTTTTATTTGAACCAGAAATACCTCAAAATACGGGAAATATTATGCGTAGTTGTATTGCTACTAATGCTAAACTTCATTTAATTAAACCTTTAGGTTTTAAATTAGATGAAGCATCAATTAAACGAAGTGGTGTTAATTACATTGATAAATGTGATTATCAAGTATATGAAAATTATGAAGATTTTGCTAGTAAAAATAAAGGAACATATTATTTTCTAACTAGATACGGTCATAAACCTCACACTACTTTTGATTACTCTAATTCTAAAGAAAATATCTATTTTATCTTTGGTAAAGAATCTACGGGTATTGATAAGCATATTTTAAAAAATAATCTAGATCATTGTATGCGTTTACCAATGAGTAAAAATGTCCGTAGTTTAAATTTAGCCAATACTGTTGCCATAGTTTTATATGAGGCTTTAAGACAACAAAATTATAATAATTTATTATTTGATGAACCTCATAAATCAAAAACATTTTTAGAAGATTATCCGGATGAATAATTAATTATAAAATATTTCAAACAAATATTTTATTAAATAAACTAATTTAACAATATTAAAGAAAGGTTGTGATGAAAATGTGCAAATTAGGTGATGTAATTGTAATAAAGGAATTTAAGAATGAATATGGCGAAATAGTACCTAAACATTCTTTTGTAGTTATAAATGATGAACCAGACTTTGTTGAAGGTTTTAGATATGATTTTGTTTCTAATATGCTATGTAGCTTTCATGATGAGGAACATAAAAAGAAAAAACTTAGATTCGAACAAAATTTAGCAGTAAAAGAAGAAAAAATTTCTGGTGAAAATATAAATAATAAAGAAGGTTATATTAAAGCGGATCAATTATATTATTTTGACAAAAGTAAAATTGAATATAAAATTATAGCATATATAGATCCAGAATTGCTAGATGAATTAGTACAACTTATACTAAAATTAAAAGATGAAAATCTTTTAAAACCAATTTATACAAATATAAAAGATAATATAAAATCATAATTTGACAAATTTATGACAAAATGCTAAAATAACTTTCATTAAAATTATATATTTTTTTAAATAAAAAGTGTATAATACTATTAGAAAGGAGTTACTATGAAAGACGAAAAGACAAAAAATACTAAATTTCCAAAGGGATTCTTTACTAGTATTAAACCTTGCAAAATCAATCATAGTAAGAATTCCAAAGATTATGAAAAGCCATTTGAATGGAGCGATAATGTTTTAAATGGTAAAAGCAAAGTCAAATTAGTACAAAGTAAACTGGTTAAATAATTACCAGTTTTTTTATGATTTTCTTATATACATATAAAATTAACAATTTAAGTTAATTTTGAATTATTGGCTAAAATAAAAATTTTCCCATATTTTAAGGAAAATTTATATCTACAATGGTGTCCCGCTCGAGATTCGAACTCGAGACCCTTTGATTAAAAGTCAAATGCTCTACCTACTGAGCTAGCGGAACATATATATTTAAAAAATGGCTGCCTCGGGTGGATTCGAACCACCGAAATGTCAGAGTCAAAGTCTGATGCCTTGCCACTTGGCTACGAGGCAAACATTAATGGTGGAGGGACATGGATTTGAACCATGGAACCCGAAGGAACAGATTTACAGTCTGCCGCGTTTGGCCACTTCGCTATCCCTCCAAAAAATGGTGCCGACTGAGGGAGTCGAACCCCCAACCTACTGATTCATACTACTATAGCTTTCACTACCAATTTAATTGTTTGTAGTCTGGACTTTCTCTTAGCCATATCACTAAGACTTAGGCTCACCGTATAAAGTCTCTACACTCGGTATTAACCTAGCTCGGGATTGTCATATAAACTTTTTAGTTTATTAAGAGTTCCCCGAATTAGCGGCATCCACCTTAAATGTTTCCACTTAAGGGTGCAAGATAGTTCAAGGTGTAAAAACACTCTATCCCACAAGTCAGTTGCGCTGCCAGTTACGCTAAGTCGGCAATAAAAAAATAATGGTGGGCGCTATAGGACTCGAACCTATGACCCCCTGCTTGTAAGGCAGGTGCTCTAACCAACTGAGCTAAGCGCCCAAAATGCATACATCACCCGATGACATAACTCATTTTATCATAACAAAGGCGATAATGCAATATTTTTTTACGTTTTTTACACATAAAATCTTTAATAGTAGATTAAAAACTATTCACAATAATTTATTTCTCTTTCTTCATCAATAAATTTATATACTCTTGTTAAATTATTATTTAAAATACTCATCAAATAATAACGATTAGTTTTTAAATTAATTAAACAATTATCTATATTATTATATTCACTAATTAAATAAACTTTATCATTTAAATTATCATTATCATTTAATTTAATTATTACTTCATCAATATTATCGGTAATAATATCTCTTACTTCTTCATTTACAACTACTACTTTTAAAGCTTTAGTTATACCATCTTTATAACCAATATTAACTACCCCTACCCTCATATCTTCACGAGCTAAATAATTTCTACCAACTAAAGTATTTTTATAAACAAAGCTAATATCATTAATATAAGCTACTAAAGAAAAGACTAAATCTAAATCCAGATCAATAAAATTTATTCCCATTTGGGGATATTTTTTCATTAATTTCCGCATTTTCATTTTATTAATATTATTAAAGTTCTTAGTTAAACCTAAGACTGCTAAATCAAACTTAATACCATTTATTTTTTTTATTTTTTCATGGTACATCAATGGTTCATTACCAAATATTATTAAATTTTTACTATTTAATGGTTCAAGGATATTTAGAAAATTATTCATTGCTAGATAATAATATTCATCATCTATTCCATAAGTAGTAAAGTTAGTGTATATTCCTACTAATAAAAGATGTTTATTGTTATTAATTATTTCGATAGCTTTCTTTAATTCTTCATAACTTTTTAAACCATAAACATTAGATCCATTATCAATAAATAAAAATAATTTTAAATCATCTTTTATTTCTAAAGTACTTATAGTTTGTAAATAATTTAAGTCTTTAATGGTAAGTGTTATATTATTGTTAATAGCATCATAGATATTTTCGCTAGTTACACTTTCTTTTATTAAAACTGGTATATCACGACTATATTTTCTTATTTTAATGGCATCATTTAAACTAGATGTAAATAAATAATCGATATCTAATTCTTCATAAATACTTGCTAAAAAGATGCCTAGACCAAAATTATTATCACTTACATCAATTATTTTTTTATCATAAGTATTAAAACATTTAAATAATTTATTAATATTTTTCTTTAAAACTTCAATATCTATTTCTATGTGTGCTTTATTCATTATCTACCACCCTTTTTATTATAGCAAAGTCCTCAAAAAAAAGATAGTGTCTAACTATCTTTATCAAACTATTTTTAATTTCTTGTTAACGTTCTTTTACTAGCATGATTTTCTTCATAAATTTTCATTAATTGTTCGTAATAAAAACTTTTAGCATCATCTTCGACACATTTTAAAGTATCAATAATTAAATACAAATTACCAGCTTCTTTAGTATTAGGTTCAACATTATAAAAATTACATAATTCTTCATTTGTACCAACGATTAACAAATCGCTGTAATCAAAATTTTTAGTAGGCACTACTTCACTAGTCTTTACTAAATCATTGGAAATGTTTACTATTTTATCATTATTATTTCTTATATTTTGACAAGATTTTTCTTGTTCACTTATAAAGCTAAAATTTCTTTCAAACTCTTTATTTATATTAGCTCTTTGTTTTTGAAAATAAGGACTTAAGCCAAGATAAACTATAGAACCACCTAAAGCACCAGCCGCAATAAATGAAAAAAAGGAATTAATTACAGCTTCGGTAGAAATAAAACCATGAATAGTTAAACCTAAAGAAGCACAAATTAAAGTTAAAATACCATAAACTATACCTTCTTTTATCTTAGATAGTTTTATATCTTTTGCTAATTTAGCCAATAACTTTTTCTTTTCTCCTTTAAAATATTCTTCAAGATTACTAACACTATTATTACTATTAATAGTTTCCTTTAGAATATCCACATTTAATACTTCTTTATCAGTCATTTCAAAAGCATCTTTTTCCATTATCTATTCCCCCTTGCTTTCGAGTAGATATTCTAGCACTTTTGGCTTTTTTTGTCAAATTATGGGGAACTGTTTAACTTGACTAAAATACTCTTTTATACTAAATTATTTTTAGGATAGAACATAAGAGGAGACTTATGTTAATTGACGGAAAAAAGGCTGATGAATATCAAGAAGCAGCCATTAAAAGTACCAAAAATACTTTACTTATTGCTGCTGCGGGAAGTGGCAAAACTTTTACTATTTTAGGTAAACTAGAGTTTTTAACTACAGTTTTAAAGATAAAACCCGAAGAAATACTTTTAATATCATTTACGAATAAAAGTGTTAATGATTTAAAAAACAAAATAAAGATTAATACCGATATCTATACTTTTCATAAATTAGCAATTGATATTTTAAAATATAATAATATTTCCTACAAAATAACTAACGATAATACTTTAGAGTATATCACTAATGAATTTTTCTTAAGTTTAGATGATTCTATTTTAATTACTAAAATATTAAAATATCATTCTTTTTATGATTATCAAGAATTTTTAAAAAGTAAAAGTTACGAAAAGCTAAAAAAAATTATCATTACTTTTATTCATTTATATAAAACTAATGCTAAGACTATTGAAAATATTAAAAATATTTATAAAAAAGACACTTTATTAATTGAATTAATTGTTAGAATATATGCTTTATACCAAAGTGAACTCATTAGTTCTAATTCTTTTGATTTTGATGATTTAATTACGGAAGCCACAAAATATGTCAATAACTATAAAAAATATAAATATATTATTATTGATGAATTTCAAGATACTTCTTTAATAAGATGGAATTTAGTTAATAGTTTAAGAAAAGCTACACAAGCGATATTATTTGTCGTTGGGGATGACTATCAATCAATTTTTAAGTTTTCGGGGTGTGACGTTAATATCTTTTTAAACTTTACTACTCTTGTTGAAAATTCAACTATTTTAAAACTTAAATATACTTATCGTAATAGCCAAGAATTAATTAATATCTCTAGTAAATTTATTATGAAAAATAAAAAACAAATAACTAAATCGTTATTAAGTCATAAGCATTTATCTAAACCTATTATTATTAAATATTATTTTAATCCTAAGAAAGCTTTAGCTAATACTTTAGATTCATTAAAAAATGAAGATGATATTTTAGTTTTAGGTCGCAATAACTTTGATATAAAGAAATTTTTACCAACTGGATGTAGTCTTACTAATGAAGGATTTATTTATAAAAATAAATTTATTAAATATATGACTGTGCACTCCTCGAAAGGCTTAGAAGCTAATAAAGTAATCTTAATCAATCTCGAAAATTCCTTATATGGATTTCCTAATCAACTTATAAATAATAAAGTAATTGATGAGTTACAAACTGATGATCAAGAAATTGTTTATGCTGAAGAAAGAAGACTTTTTTATGTTGCTTTAACTCGCACTAAAAATGAAGTATTTTTGCTATGCCCTATTATGAAAAAATCTCCTTTTGTTAAGGAGATAAAACACTTACGATAAATCCAAAGGATTAACATGGATTATGGCTAAATAAACTTCGGGTATTTTCTTAACTATTTCTTTTTCTAAATTATTTGCAATAGCATGACTATCAAAAGTTGACAATCTACCATTAACAAAAATTGTAAATGATATTTGATATTTATAACCTACAGGTGTGGCATTAAAATGATTGATATCCTTTACTTCGGGATAGTTTTTAATAATATCTAAGACTTTATTTTTCGTTTCTACAGAAAAAGATTTATCCATTAAAACATCATAACTTTTTTTGAAAATACTAATGGCTTGGAAAAATATCCATATCGCAATACCTAAACCAACAATGCTATCAAAAATATAAATACCATATAATGAAAAAATAACACTTATTAAGTTGAAGGTTGTAATTATCATATCATTACGATGGTCTTTATATGCCGCTTCCAATATGATATTAGCCATTTTTTTAGCTAAACTTCTATTATAAATATATAAACATAACTTAATTACAATTGTAATAAGACAAACATAAATTAGATAATAAGAAAAAATAAATTCTTGATGATTAAAGAATGATTTTATCGAACTATAAGCAATATTGATACTTAAAATAAACATCATAAAACTTATAAATAAAGAATAAATATATTCCGCTTTACCATGGCCTAAATTATGGTCTTCATCACTAGGACGACTAGCTATATGATTACCTAAAAAGCCCATGAAAGATGATAAAATATCACTTAAACTATTTATGGCATCCCCAATCATTGCCTCACTATGAGTAAAAAGTGCTATTATTCCTTTTATTATAAACAAAAAGAAGTTTCCTATTATTCCTAGGACACTTGCTTTCTTTACTTCTTTGTATCTATCTAAAGTTTTTGACATATTTTATTTCCCCTTATGATTATCTACTTGTTCCTCTTTCCGTACTTACTTCTCTATTTTGATATAAGTTATACATTAATTTATTAATTTCCATTTCTAATATTTCTAATTTTAACATATATTTTTCTAATAATTTCTTATCAACCTTTTCTTGGTATTTTACCATTAATAAATGTTTCAAACGATCTAATTCGGAATAAGCTGTTAAAGTATTAACGGCATCGCCTTCATCTTCGCTTAATATTTGATATATATAAGCAACTATTTTTTTATATTCACTGGCAAGTTTTTTATGCATTATTTGCGTTTTTAATTCATTATCAACAACTTCTACTTTTTTGATATTTTCATATGTTTTACTTTTAGGAGCGAAAACATAACCTTTTTCGGCATCATATTTTACTTTACCTTTTTTAATAGTTACTTTTTTTATTATATATTTACTCATCTTCATTCTCCAATAAATCAGGTCGATTTTCTTTTGTTATTCTTTTTTGTTCTTGTAAGCGATATTCTTTTATTTTCGCGTGGTCTCCCGACAGTAAAACATCCGGTACCTTTAAAGAACGATAAACACTTGGCTTTGTATAATTTGGATAATCTAATAAATTATTATTAAATGATTCATTAATTAAACTTTCTTCATTAATTACGCCGGGAAGTAATCTAGTTACGGAATCAACTACCGCCATAGCAGGTATTTCTCCCCCAGTTAAAATAAAATCGCCAATACTTATCTCCAAATCGACAAGCGTCTTTATTCTTTCATCAAAACCTTCATAATGGCCACATATTAATATTATATGTTTTTTCTTACTTATTTCGTAAGCCATATGCTCATTATAAGTCTTACCCGATGGTGTTAACATAACAACATAAGAATCTTCTGTTTTTATTTTATCTAGGCATTCAAAAATTGGCTCACATCTTAAAACCATTCCCGCGCCACCACCATAGGGAGTATCATCTACTTGATGGTTATTTAAAGGCGAATACTCTCTAAAATCAATAACATTTATTGTTACTAATTTTTTATTAATGGCTCTTTTAATAATTGATTCTTCTAAAAAATTATTAAATAAATTTGGAAAAAGTGTCAATATATCAATTCTCATAAATGCCTCTCTATCTTATGTTATTTTTTTAAGTTTTTCAATCACTTACAAATTATTATAAAACCTACATTTATCAAATTTTCTCATTTAATTAATTTTTTCTTTAAACAATAAGGAACAACTTCATTTTTTAATGTATTAGATAAAATTTCATTTCCATACGAAGAATCATACCACAAAAAACTTTCTATTTCTTCTGATGTAGATAATTTTCCTTCTAAAAATCCATTATATTTAAATACATAAAAATGAATAGGTGTAATGCCATCACTAGTTGCTATTTCATCAAATTCCATAACTAATTCAAATAACTTATCATCGAAAGCTGAATAATCGCCCAATTCTTCGTGACATTCTCTAATTGCTGCCTCTAAGGGTGTTTCACCATTTTCAACTCTTCCACCAATCATTTGATATGTCGGTCTTTTTCTTGGCTTATCAATTAACAACTTTTCATCTTTAAAAAACATAGTTCCTACAACATTCATTTTTAAACCTCCCTTATATTATACTACACTTTCTTAAAAGATTAAATCTTTTGCACCTTTCGTTAATAATACTTTTTCTTCTCTATTAAACTTAATTACATACTCATCAATTAAAGGAATTAAAAATTCATTACTACCTTTAACTACAACATAATCATATTTTAGACCTTTTCTAATATCAGTTATTTCTCCTATTGGAGTATTATCATCTATTACTCTAGAATTAATTAATTCGCCAAGTAAATAATTATTATCTAGTTTTATTTCATCAACATCAATATAAATGTTTTGCTTTATTAAGGGCGTTATTAAATCAATATTTAGATAATCTTTTAAAGAAATAATTATATATTTACCGGAAGTTTGAAAACTATTAATGATATATTCTTTATCATTAATATAAATTTTATTATCTACTTTAAATATTTCATTAATTAGTCGTTCATCGGTTAGAACTTTTAATTTACCATCTAGACCATGGTTTGTTGCTACAAACCCAACATTAACAAGATTCACGATATACCTCATACATTAAAATCGAACCGGCAATCGCCGCATTTAGACTTTCACAATTACTAGTCATGGGAATATTTACTAGGCTATCACATAAGTTTTTGACATCTTTACTCATTCCTTGACCTTCATTACCAATTACAATGGCTAAGTTATCACCTTTAATTTTTTCACTTTTTTCTTTTTTAACTGTGGTACCAATTATTTTATATCCATCGTCTTTTAATTTTGGTAAAACTTCTAGTAAGTTACATCTAACCACATTAACATGAAAAATCATCCCTTCACTAGCCCTAATAACTTTTTCATTATATAAATCTACGGAATCATTACTTAACAAAATATTTTTGAAACCAAAAGCAACAGCACTTCTAATAAGAGTACCTAAATTACCTGGATCTTGCAAACAATCTAAAACTAAGGTATTACCTTCTATTTTTTCTGGTGTTAAAAACTCACATACGCCAATTTTTTTACTAATACTTTGTTGACCACTTATTTTTTGCATTATTTCTTTAGTTACTAAATAATCAGTATCATCTTCTTCAATACTAATTATTTCTTTAACAATATTTTTACTCTTAGCTTCCTTTAATAAATGGTCTCCTTCAATAATAAAAAGTTTATTTTCTTCTCTAACCTTCTTATTTTTTAAAGACACCCAAAATTTAACTTTTTGATTTTGTAAACTCGTTATTTTTTCCATCTTATCTTAAACTCTTTCTTATTTCTTTATAATTAGGACACGCGAGAGATACTAAATGCCAAAAATTCTTACTATGATTAGGTTCAAAAAAATGACATAATTCATGAATAATTACATAATCTATCGCTTTAATATCGTGTTTTATTAATTCGGTATTAAGCGTAATTATTTTCTTTTTCGTATCATTTACACCCCATCTAGTAGTCATTTTTCTAGTTCTTACTGTAAAATCAGGTAAATTAGCAAAACATTTTTTGGCTAGTTCCATCTCTTCATTATAAACTCTTAACATTTCGGTATTTAAATATTTATCTAAAGCTTCTCTACTTGGCGTAAAAACTTCTTTTTCTTTAAAAGTAATTTTATCTAGATTTTCATCTACCACAATATAATACTTTTTACCTAATATTAAGAATTTATCATCATCTTTAACTTTGTCTTCCATTTTTAGATACATATTATATATCGCATCATTATTTTCTTTTAGTAACTTTTCAATACTTCTTTGGCTTAAATACATTGGGGCTGTAATATATAATTTTAAATCATCTTTAAAACGGAAATAAATATTTTTATTATTTTTCCTAATTATTTCACATTCAATTGTTATTCCATCTGGGAAAGTATATTTCATTTCTTTAATAAATCTCTAATTTCTTCAAGAGTTTTTAATTCAGGAGTCTTTTCTATTCTTTTTGGTTCTTCTTTTTTCTTATGTGTTACTTTGTTAACAAATTTTACGACTAAGAATAAACAAAAAGCCACAATTAAAAAGTCAATTACACTTTGAATAAATGCACCATACATAATTTCAGCATCTTTAAATTTAATCGATAGATTAGAAAAATCAACACCCCCAAGAATAAGACCAATAATCGGAGTAAATATATTATTAACTAAACTAGTTATTATGGCTGAAAAAGCACCTCCGACAATAACACCAACCGCTAAGTCTAATACATTTCCCCGAGCAATAAATTGTTTAAATTCTTTTAACATAAAAACACAACCTTTCTATCTAACATTGTACCAAATTTTTTATAAAAAGTCTTTATTTTTCTCTTTTTCGGGAATTACCTTTTATTTTATACATATTATTTTCTATATTACTGTAAATCTCTCTTACTGTTTCTAGAGGTATATTTATATTTGAAGAAATCATTTCTTCATCCATGTTTAAAAACTTTAAACTTATAATTTTGGCTTCTTCTTCATTTAATGTATCAAGAAATTCTTTAAAACTATTATATTTAAATTCTAAAGTATCATTAGATTTGGCTACATTTTCAGTATTACTAGTTATATTACTTTTTTCTTTAATTGCTTGCATTAAAGAGTTTACCAAATCATCTCTTTTACAATCATAAAGAACTTCAATAATAGATTCTAAATCTACTTTATCAATACATTCAAGAGCAAATCTATATAAATACTTTGCTTCAATATTATATTTTCTTTTATCTTTACCAATAAGAGCATATTTTTCAAGTGTTTCTTGGTGTAATTTAATATTGGCACTTGGAATATATTTAGCATATGAATAATTTATTGTCGAACCAATCATTGAAGGAGAAATAAAGCATTCATTTGTCCATCCTTCAATTATTTTTAATTCTTCTTTGGTAAAATACTCCCCTAGATAATAACTTACTTGAACCGCTAAAAAGGCTAATACGCATCTAAAAACTTGATTATTTGTTTTTGGTTCTTTATACCATTTTAAAACTTTTTGAATAAATGGTTTTATATCTACACCACTGGCAATTTCAACATTTTTAACAAACATTGGTATTGAGAATGTAAATCCAACATTAGAGTTTATAAAAAATTCTTTAAATAATTTATCTCCATATACTAGACAATCTGGGCCTAAAAGTAAACTGTCGGCATCGAGATGTCCTTTAATAGGAGAAAAATTTGCATTATAAGAATTAATATAATTTTGTATTGGCCAGTTAACAAAACTTGCAAAATCTCTTTCCAATTTAACAATGTTCAATGCCCAATCTAGTAAATCACTAAAAACATCAAGAAATTCTTTTCCCAATATTATTGTATGTTTATCACTTTGAACCCAAGTATTATTTATTTTTCGAATTTCACCAGTACAAGCATACTCTAAAAATTTTCTAGAATAATATAAAAAATATGGCCTTGATGCATAATCGTACCCAATGTTTTTATTAGAAAATATACCATAAAAATGCCTTGTAGTACCATATCTTAGGTTCAATTTAGGTAATATTATAAGTTTTTCATCCTTTTCATCAAATTCATCATAAAATCTTTTAATAAGTTCCTTTTCTTTGATTACTTTTTCTTTTTTTTCTATTTCATTTATATCCATAACGAACAAAACCTCCTATTAGCTGTATTATATCATAAACCAATGTTTTTTTAAACTTTTGCCTTTATCTTTTTAAAAATCAAAAAAGATGAACTTAGTCATCTCTTATAAACTTTTAAATACTTCTTTTAGTTTTTCTTCGTTCCAAATATTAATGTTTAGTTTTAACGCTTTATCATATTTAGAGCCGGGTGCATCGCCAACAATTACAACATCGGTATTTTTACTAACGGATTCACTAACTATACCATCATAACTTTCTAAAATATCTCTTATTTCATTTCGAGAGTAATCATTAATTGTTCCCGTGATAACAAATTTTTTACCAGTTATAAGGTCATTAACTTTTCTTTCCCCATCAATTTCATTCATGTTAATACCAATGTTTTTTAGTTCAGTAATAAAATCTTGATGATCTTTAAAATATTCAAAGATATTAGTAGCTAAAGTATTACCAATATCAGGGATTTCTTCTAAGGCATCAATATCACTATTCATTAAAGCATCAATATTACCAAAACGATGGGATAGTATTTTAGCAGTTTTACTACCAATGCCCGGAATACCGATAGCATAAAGAACTCTAGCTAAACCATTTTGTTTCGAGCTTTCAATATTTTCTAAAATTTTATTGATACTTTGTTCTCCATAACCATCATACTCTAATAAAGCATCTTTTTTACTTTTTAAATCATAAAAGTCGGGTATTCTTTTAACAAAACCTAAGTTATATAATTCTTCGACAATTTCATCGCCTAGTCCTTCAATATTCATGGCATCTCTAGAAACATAATGAATTAAACTATTTATATTACGGGCTGGACAATTAGGATTAGGACAAAAATAATCAACTTGGCCTTCTTTTTTAACTAATGGTTCATGGCACATAGGACAATTACTAATCATCACAAAATCTTTTTCTTTGCCCGTTCTTCGCTCATAAACAGCCCCAGTTACAGCAGGGATAACATCCCCAGCTTTTTTAATAGAAACTATATCGCCTATTTTTAAACCTTTAGATACGACATAATCAGCATTATGTAAAGTAGCTCGAGAAATAGTTGAACCCATCAAAATAACTGGTTCTAGTATCGCATTAGGGGTAATTCTACCAGTTCTTCCTACCGTAAAAATAATATCTTTTAATTTAGTTAAAACTTCTTGGGCTTGAAATTTATAAGCTGTAGCCCATTTAGGGTATTTTGCTGTTCTTCCTAATTCAATTTGGTCAGCATAAATATTATGTTTTAAAACAACACCATCAATATCAAAAGTTAATTTATTGCGATTTTTTTCCGCTTCTTTAATATAGGCTAAAACACCATCAACATCTTTAACTAACTTAGTTGAAGGCATTACTTTAAAACCTAATTTTTTGATAAACATCATACTATCATAGTGAGTTTTTAAATTAAATTTTTCCGGTTCCATCAAAAAGTAAATAAAAGCATCAAGATTTCTTTTGGCTGCTTCTTTACTATCTAATTGTCTTAAAGAACCTGCGGCGGCATTCCTGACATTAGCTAAAGCTGGCAAGTGTTGTTTTTCTCTTTCTTCATTTAATTTTGTTAAAGTATCGCGATGCATAAATACTTCACCCCGAACTTCAATATCTAAAGGTTTTTCCAGTTTTAAAGGAATACTTTTTATCGTTTTAACATTATTAGTTACATCTTCACCCGTTATGCCATCACCTCGGGTAACTCCTTTAACTAAAATTCCTTTTTCATAAATTAAAGAAATAGATAAACCATCAATTTTATATTCACAAACATATTCGGGTGTAATTCCTTCTTTTTTAATTCTTTTATCAAATTCTCTAAGTTCTTCTTCATTAAAAACATTTGATAAACTTAACATTGGTGTTTTATGAGTATGTTTTTCGAACTTTTCAACTGCGACACCCCCGACTCTTTTAGTTGGAGATAAAGGGTCAGCATACTCGGGATATTTTTCTTCTAATTTGGTTAATTCCACCATATATTTAACATATTCATCATCAGTAATATTAGGGTCATCTAAAACATAATAACGATAATTAGCATCATTTAATATAGCCGTTAATTCTTCTATTCTTTTTTTAGCTTCCATTAGTCCTCCCAAAGTTTTTCTGGATATTTTCCTTCCTTAATCATTTCTTTTAATGTATTTTGTAATTCTGGTAAATCTTCGCGATAAGTGACGCCAAACCATTTCGCCGTAGTTGTCACTCCTTTATATGTAATTTCTTTATTATGAATACATTTTTTTAAAACATCCGTTAAAATAAGTTCATTACTATCATTAACACCACTTGCTAAAAATAAACCTAAATCTCGTTCTAAAAATTGAAAAATTGTAGGTTTAAACACTAAAAAGTTCATTGATACGGGCATATCTCTAGGTATTTCTCTTACTTCTCCCGTATTTTTACTAGTAGCATAAACTTTGTTATCAACTACTTCAATACTACATTCTTCAATATCAGTTATAACACCATTACTATCCATAATAGGTAGCCCTCGATTAACTTTACCTACTTTACTACTTGTTACCATAAAGGGGTAATTAACAGATAAATATTCATAATCATCTTTACTATTATCTAAAAATGAAGCAGCTAAAAGAAATGATTCTTGACCATAGAAATCATCGGAATTAATCATAATAAATGGTTCATTGACATAATCTTTTGCACATAATAAAGCATGTGCTGTACCTAACATTTTTTCTCTTGAGGCAGGAATATTAGGTAGGCCCTCCAAAGATTGAAAAGCAAATTCAACTTTTATTTTATCTTCATACTTTCTAATAATATGTTCTTTAAAATATTCTAAATTTTCACGTTTGATAACAAATACCACTTTGGTAAAACCAAATTTTATAGCATCATAAACTGAATAATCGGCAATTATTTCCCCATTAGGTCCCACTGGTTCAATTTGTTTTAAACCACCAAAACGGGAACCCATTCCGGCTGCTAAAACAACTAAAGTTTTTTCCATATATCATTACTCCTTCTTTAAACCTTTATAATTACTTAAGATTTTTTTAACCCCAAATCTTTTATTAAAAGCTATCGTTACGAATTTTTCATCAAAATCTATAACTACACCGCGCCCATAACTCATATGAATAACAATATCGCCCTTGTGATAAGTCTTACCATCTTCTTCATAGTATTCTTGTTTTTCAAATTTCTTTGGTTCGTTATCCATATTTACTTTATCAATTAAACTATCATCAATTTCGGTGATAAATCTACTGGGTGAATTATTTTGGGTATTACCAAATAGCATTCTTCTTTTGGCATTACTCAAATATAATCTTTCCTTAGCTCTAGTTATGGCCACATAACATAATCTTCTTTCTTCTTCAAGCCCATTTTCTTCTTGTAAAGACATACTATGGGGCATAATATTTTCTTCCATACCAGCAAGAAAAACGTTTTTAAATTCTAATCCTTTTGCTGAATGCATTGTCATTAAAGTGATAGCATTACTTACATCTTTATGTTCACTCATATCACTAACAATACTTATTTCGTCTAAGAAATCTTCTAGATTTACACCCCCAACTTCATTTTGATAGTTTTCGGTAATACTTCTAAATTCCATTAAGTTTTCTAATCTAATTTCATTTTCTAATGACGCATTATCTTCAAGTTCTTTTTTCATACCAGATTTTTCTAAAATCAAATCAATTAATTCGGTTAAACTAGCATTTTCACTATCTTTAGTTAATTCTAAAATCAAATTTTTAAACTCTACTTCTTTAGGTTTATTCAAAGCATTAAATAAACTTATTCCTTCAGTAGTAGCAATTTTACCTAAATCATCTAAAGATTTAGTACCTATTCCTCTTTTTGGTTCATTAATTATTCTTCTTAAAGATACTTCATCATCATGATTAGATATTAATTTTAAATAAGCAATTAAGTCTTTAATTTCTTTTCTTTTATAGAAATAATAACTACCCACAATGCGATAAGGAAAACGCGCATTATTAATTCCTTCTTCAATAATTCTCGCTTGACCATTTGTTCGATAAAGTATCGCAATATCATTATAACTATTACCTTCTTGTAATAATTTCTTGATTTCTTCAATTATTAAAGTAATTTCTTGTTTTTCATCATAAGCTCGAAAATATTTTATTTTTAAGCCTTTACCTAAATCACTAAATAACTCTAAATCTTTTCTTTCATTATTATTTTTTATGACATTATTTGCCGCATCTAAAATTGTAGTTGTACTGCGATAATTTTGATTTAAAGTTACTGTTAAAGCATCCGGATAATCTTTTTCAAAATTTAAAATATTTTTATAATTTGACCAGCGGAAGCCATAGATAGCCTGATTGTGATCACCCACCACAAAAATATTACGATATTTACTACTTAATAATTTAATTAATTGATATTGTACTTCATTAGTATCTTGATACTCATCAACTAATATATATTGATATCTTTCTTGATATTTATCTAATATTTCATCATTATTTTTAAATAATTCTACGGGTAATTTTAATAAATCATCAAAATCTACAGTATTATTATTTTTTAAAGTTGCATCATATTTACGATATATTTCACTAACTAATTTATCAATTGGCGTAATAAATAATCTATTGACATCAGATATACTTAACATTTCATTTTTAATAAAACTAATTCTATTTTTAACATAACCAATTGATACTTCTTTTGAATTAATATTTAATTCTTTCATAATTTTTCTAATTATCGTATTAACATCTTCACTATCGACAATGGAAAAATTACTTTTTAAACCAAATTCTTTAAAATTTTCTTTGATTATTCTTAAACCAAAAGAATGAAATGTTCCGACAAATGCCGAATTATCCCCAATTAATTTAAATAATCTATCTTTCATTTCTTTGGCCGCTTTATTAGTAAAAGTTATGGCTAAAATATGTGAAGAATATATTCCATGTTCAATTAAGTTGGCAATTCTGGTTGTTAATACTTTAGTTTTTCCAGATCCTGCTCCTGCTAAAACTAAACAAGGCCCCGTGATATGTTCTACAGCTTCTTTTTGTCTAATATTAAGACCTTCTGTTATCTTCATTTTTTCCTCCAACTATAGTAATATTATATCAAATTTGTAGTCGTTATAAAAGGCTAAATCTTTTTTCTTTTAGCCTTAAAAGTTTTTATTAAAATAGCACTTCCTCCGATTACGACAACACCACCAGCAATAGCATATTCATAATGCTTTGTTATGTATTTTAGAAAATCAAAATGTAGTTCTTCATCAAGATAAATGGGAATAGTTTTAACTGCTTCATCTTCATAACTAATTGTTATATCACCTAGTTTTTCACCCTTTTTAGTATTATAAGAAACAATATTGGCACCTTCATAATCTAATCTAAGATCTTCCCGATTATAATTATTTTTTAAATAAACTTCAACATCTTCTTGAGGATGAATTGTTATTCTATCTTTATCAGCATATTCTGTTTCTAATTCCAATAAAGTATCTTCTTTTTTATATATTGTATGCATATCATAATTGGTAAAAAAGTATTCATATATAGTTCTTTGATCTATAACATTATAAGGAGTATTTATCATTGGTGCTCCAACTGTAACTAATAAATAATTATTATCATTAAATTCAGCGATAGTAGCTAAACATCTACCAGCCTTCGAGGTTGTACCTGTTTTACCCCCGAGAACATAATCCATATTACCAACTGAGGCTATAGAAGATGCCACTGTACTAAATAACTTTAGTGAACCATCAGAGGTTGTATAACTTTTAGAGGTTATTATTTTTCTAATAGTAGGATTATCTAAAGCATATTTAAACATTGTCGCAACATCTTTCACTGTCGAATAAGGATTATTTATATCTAAACCTGTTTCATTAGTAAATAAGGTATTTTCCATACCTAATTCTTGGGCTTTTTCATTCATTAATTTAACAAAATTTTCTTCATTTCCTGCGATAAGTCTGGTCAAAGCTTGTGCTGCATCAGCTCCACTTGGAAGAAGTAAACCATACAATAAATCTTCATAAGTAACTTCTTCATTAACTTTAAAACCAGCAACTGAAGCATTATTTTCTACTAAAGTATCAAAATCTTTCTTTACTAAAGTAACTTTTTCCTCTAAAGAATCAATATTTTCGACTGATACAATAGCTGTCATAATTTTAGTTAAAGAGGCTATAGCAACTTTTTCATCACTATTTTTTTCATAAAGAATAGTATCTTCATCTAAATTATAAAAAATAGCATTAGTAGATTTTAAATCAAATTCTACTGCTTTAACAGAAAAAACACTAAAAAATAAAACTAAGACAAATACTATTTTCTTCATTACTATCACCAAGATAATTATAATATATAAATTAAAAAGGATAAAGAATTATTTTTCTCTATCCTTCAATTTTAAATATTATTTATGGAGTACAAACCCAGTAGTAATAATCTCCATATTTTTCATCGCCATAAACCCACTCTTTTTTACAACCATAGTGAGCTTTATACTCTTCTTCCAATTTTTCAACGGAATCAGAGCTTAAGCCAATTTCATCAACAGTAGGAACTACCGTATTATTAGCATTAGTTAAGACTACTTCAAATTTTAAGAATTTTCCTGCTGTAACATGGCCATTTTGACCGACCATTATTTCAAATCCTTTGGTATTATTATTGTTAACATTGGAAATATAAGTTACATAACCACCTGATATACCAACAATTATTTCTATAGAGTCCGTTTTTAAATTATTAAGATTAGTAACATTATTGGTATTATAGTAAGTACTTAACCATTTTATTACATTTATTTTACATAATTGTACTTTATAATATGAAACATTTTGTAATAATGAAGTCGCACTGTTTGTTACTAAACTAGCAGCATTTGTATATAACGTTGCATCTTCAATGCCTTTTTCAATTAAATTTAATTCTGAAACGCCAACAGTTCTTTTACCACTGAATTGCATTTCCCAAGCTTCGACATTAGCTTTAATACTAGCGGCATTTGGAATAGACCAAATAGATGTCGACATTGCTCTAAATAATGATTTTTGTTTTTCTGTACTATTAGTACCATTTGGTTTACTTGTATAAGAGTATAATACCCCAGATCTACCATTAGAGGCACTAGAACCACTATAATAAGTGATTAATTCCGTATTACTATTTTTATTATATTCTTTTGCCCACTTGTTAGTAATATCATAAACTGTTAAAGATTTAGCATTTTGGCTATTCTTTACAGCATTAATTATAGCATTAACTGCCATTTTATCTACTTTACTTTCTTCAGTATCAGTTTTGTTTTCTTGGGTAGTATTTACTTGATTTTCATTTTCTTTTTCAACGCTTTTATTGTTTTTATTTTCTATTACAGTTGATTCCGTAGTAGTTGTAGTTTTATTAGAAGTTTCAGGAGCTTTTTCTTGAGTTTTTTCTATTTCTTCTTCTAAAGTTTTTTTATTCTCATCAGCTTTTTGAGCTCTTTGTTCAGCTGCCTTTTTATTATTGTCGGCTTTTGTAACAGCATTTTCCGCATTTTTAACTTTAGTAGTAGCTTCTTCTTTTGCTGATTTTGCTTTAGTTACAACTTCTTTTGCTTTCTCAACTTCTTCTAAAGCAATTTTTCTTTCTTCTTCGGTTTTGGCATTTTGAACTGCATCTTCAGCCTTTTTTTGAGCTTCTTCAGCCTTATTGAAAGCTTCTTCAGCAGCAACAGCTTCATTTTTAGCATTTTCATGTTCTTTCGTTGCCTTTTCTAATTCTTTAGTAGCTTCTTCAAATTCTGCGTTAGATTCATTAACTTCTTTTTCAGCTTCTTCTAATTCTTTAGTTTTTTGAGCTTCCATAACTTCATTTTCCACAAGACTTACTTTGCTTTCATTACTTGCTTTAAATGAATTATTAACATTAATTGCTATAGCACAAGTACCAGCGACAACAGCAGCACTTGATCCTACAATTAATCCTTTCATTGCCCATAATGGTAATTTTTTCATAAAATCAAACTCCTTTTCAAATTAATTTTACATTTACACTATACAATATTATATGCAAAATGTAAAGTAACATATAGTTGGTTAATAATGGTAAATGTCCAATAATTAATACTTTTATCTTTCAAAATCATTTTCAAAACTTAATACTTCACTTGGGTCTGGTTCAATATCAAATTTTATTTGTTGCACTATTTTTGTTTGATTACCTGCAACATCAGTTACAATATATTGAATCCAATATTGAGGAATATCACTATCAACTGGTTTTTCTTCATAATATATTTTATGATCTATAGTATATTCACTTTCATCTTCAATAGTTAAATGATCATAATTTATACTTTTTATATCATAAACAATATAAACATTATCATCAAACTTAACAACTGGTTTTTTATAATCTAATTTATAAGATTCTCCTTCATCATAATCTGTAACATTAGGATTATTTATTTCATTAACATAATTATTATTTCTTCCACTGGCAACCCAACCATATACTTTACCGGAAAGTTTTATTTTATACCAAACATATCTTGGATCATCTAAATATATTTCTAAAACATTATATTTTTCATCTTTATAAATGGTACCTACTTGGGCTTCATATAAATTATGTTCTTTTCTTACATGTAGTTCATCAACAACAACTTCTATTTTCCAAGCATTTTTATCTTTAATAAAATAGAATACTCCATAACCTATTCCGCCGAGTATTGCTATAACAATAATAGTCCAAAATAATTTCTTTAAACTCATCATAAACTCCTTCTTATTAATACAATTATATCATATATTTTAAAAAATAGTAGAATTTATAACAATAGCTATTTTTAGGCAAGAAAAAAACCTCCAGATGAGGTTTTTAATTAACAAAGGCAATCTACGTAAGTATCTGATAAACATCTTATGCCACATAAGCAACTGCAATCCATTGTGAAGAAGACATTAGTTGCAACATATGGATAAACACTTGTTGTATCTTCATTTTCGGCCAAAACACGGAAAGTACAACAATTTCCTTCTATCTTTTCTACTCTAAAGACATTTGAACAAGTTGCAGTTTGTCCTTGACCAGCACAACTTTCGGTTGAATCTTTAGTTATTGGCATACTCCATGGAGTTCCATTTCCACTACAGCAATATAGCATTACAGGTCTTGTATTACAAATTAAACAGTTAGCTCCTCCACCTAAAACTGGTCTATCACAAGTTTGTAAACAATTATCAGGACATGCGTTTTCTTGTAATACTAAGATAACACAAAGTATTTCATTAATACAATTGCCTTGTTGTTCGTTTGTATTGTTATTCATAATTTTCACCCTTTCATGTATTCTCACTAATAATTTATGTTTCTTAAAAAAATACGTGCTTACTCCAACATAGGTTTTCTGAAAATTAATAGATGTTTTAATTTTACTGAAAATGTAGTATAATTAAAAAGGTGATGGATTTAATGAATATAATTCAATATGTAATAATTGGTGTAGTTTTACTTATTATTTCTTTAGTTATTGTTAAACTAAATAAAAGAAACTTTAATGTTGAAGCTAATAAATTAATAACTTATCTTGGTGGTAAAGATAATATTATCAATACCGAATATAATATGTCTCGTTTTAAAGTTATTTTAAAAGATGTATCTTTAGCTAATAAAGAAGCTATTCAAAGACTGGGAGCTAAAGGAATTGTCGAAATAGATAACCAATTAAAAATAATCTTTGGCAAAAATGCTCGCCAATTAAAAAAGTATATCGAAGATATAAAATGATATACTTTTTTTATTAGATTTTTTCAATATCCACGATTTCCGTAATTCTAATTAATTTCCCATCTATGGTTAATAAATTAACATTAGTTTTACCAACTATTACTTCTTCACTAACTTTATCTCTAAAAGTTATTTTTACTTTACTTTTATAAATATGATCTTTAGATGAAAATATTTCATTGATTTTACTATTGATATTAGTAGGATTTACATCAATATTTCTAGTTTCGTTTCCATAATAAGTTTCTTGCACATTATTTATTTTTTTCCCAATTGGATTAGCAAATACTCTAGGTAATTTATCCATCATTCCACCTCACCATATTTTATGATAATTTTTAGTAAATGTAACATATTAATAGTATGAAAATTGTAAGAAAAAATTATTTACCCTTATTTATTCCTTTATTTATTATCATGATAATTAGTTTTTTTAATATGCAAAATGCGAAATTAATTGATAGTACTTATAATTATCATTTAATTAAACAATTATTATGGTACTTTTTAGGTTTTTTAAGTATTATTTTAATTAATAAATTAAATTTAAAGAAACTTTTAAATTACAGTTTTTATTTTTATTTATTTTCTTTAATTTTACTGGGTTTAGTTTTAATTGTCGGAAAAGATATCAATGGGGCTAAAGCTTGGTTTAATTTTGGTATATTTTCTTTTCAACCCAGTGAATTAGTTAAATTAACTTTATCTCTATATTTAAGTAATATAATCGCTAATAGTAAAATAACTAATATTAAAGATGAAATAAAATTAATTTTTAAAGTATTTATTATTGTTTTAGTTCCTTCCATCTTAGTTTTTTTAGAACCGGATACCGGAGCGATAATCTTTTATTTAATTATTGCTTTATGTTTGTTACTCTCATCTAAAATTAGTAAATGGTGGTTTTTATTATTACTTTTTATTTTAACTAGTATGGTTATATTATTTATTGGTTTATATAAATATAATCAAGATTTATTAATTAAATTAATTGGCACTAGTTTTTTCTATCGAGTGGAAAGATTACTTACATTTACCACGAATAGTTCCTATCAATTAGAAAATGCTTTAATTGTTAT
The DNA here is from genome assembly GCA_947588765.1 of uncultured Bacilli bacterium. Classification (GTDB taxonomy): domain Bacteria; phylum Bacillota_I; class Bacilli_A; order RF39; family UBA660; genus Onthocola_B. Next base: position 42,791 of record CANPZG010000001.1, on the reverse strand, counting down.
TGGGTCCTCTACTTTATTTGGTAGTGGTTTAAATAAAGTTACTTTATATATTCCCGAGGCCCCAACTGATTTTATCTTTGCTTTTAATATTGGTAACTTTGGCATTATTTCGGGATTCATTATACTTTTTTGTTATCTGGTCATTGATTTATATTTATTAAAATTATTAAAAGAAATTAAAACGAAAAAAATAAAACTATTTTTAATTAGTTTTATTAGTATTTTTTTCTTTCAACAAATAATTAATATTGGGATGAATCTAGGTTTAGTTCCCATTATTGGGATACCTTTACCATTTTTAAGTTATGGGGGTTCAACAATTATTATTTATTTTATTTATCTCGGCATAATATTAAACTTTTTAAATAGTGAAGGTATTAATATTTATCGGTAATAAGGATAAGGAACATAATAACTATAAGAATTATTATAAAATGGTGCTCCTCCATAGTATGGTGGTTGATATGGTGTATTTGGCGCCACATTATAAATTGGACGAGGACGGGTAAGTCCTACAGCAGCTCCACCAGCAAGTCCCCCAAGTAAAAATGGCACAATAAATTGTCTTTCATTATAGTTATTAGGATACATATAGCGACGATTATACATAAATATTTCTCCTTTCACCATATCTTATGACATATTCCATTTTCAGCCAAAAACAAAAGCCCATTAGGGCTATATATGTTTTTTATATGTTCTAGTTAAGCTTAAAGTTTCTTTCGTAATATTAGGAAAATCAACTATATTAACTATAGAAAGAAGCTTTCCATTAGCTAAAAGAGCATCCCCTAAAGGAGAAAAATCTAATTCATAAGTCTTACCTGGGTAACTTTCATATTTATAATAAGTTCCTACATATCTTAAAGATTTATTATTATCAATTTTATTTAAACTTAAAGACCAGATTAAATCATAACTTTTATGCTCTATATTATATAATTCTTGATAGATAGTTAAATTATCTTCTCGTAAATATAAATCATATATTTCTTTTAAGGAAGGATTTTCAATAACATAATGTCCACTTTGATTTACCATAAGTATTTCATTTATTTTTTCATAAACTTCGGGTTCTATATGTTCTAAATTAGCTATTAATTCTTCTCTAATTTCCTTATCGCTATTTAAAATACAAAACAATGATAAATCAAAATCTTTAAACATTACTACTACACTTCCTAACTAAATATTCCTAAATAATAATTTTTCTTTCCTCTTTTAATTAATAAAACTTTATTATCAATGGCTAAATCTTTGGTAATTACTTTTTCAATATCAGTTATTTTAGTATTATTAATACTAATAGCATTACCTGTAACCATTTCCCTAGCTTCTCTTTTACTACTACAAATATTGTTATTAACTAATAAATCTAATATGTTAATATCATTTTCTAAAGTAAATGTCGGTAAATCTTTTAAACTAGAGATTATATCATCACTACTTAATTCCCATATTTTATCACTGAATAATGATTCGCTTATTTTTTTGGCTTTAAAAAATTCTTCCTTACCATGAATATCCGTGATAATTTCTTCGGCTAGACGCTTATGAGCTTCTCTTAATTCTGGATGACTTGTGTTTTTTAGTTCATATTCTTCAATTTCTTCCTTTGATAGAAAAGTTAATTTCTTTAAATAATCAATAATCATACTATCTTCAAGATTAATTAAATATTGATATAATTCATAAGAAGATGTTTTATTAATATCTAACCATAAAGCATTACCTTCCGTTTTACCAAACTTTACGCCATTAGAATCAGTGACAAGTGGCATTACCATACCATAAGCTTCTTTATCTAACTTTTTGCGAATTAATTCTATGCCGGAAGTAATATTTCCCCATTGGTCGGAACCAGCAACTTGTAAAGTACAATTACGAGTTTCATATAAATGAAGGAAATCTAAAGCTTGTAAAATCATATAAGAAAATTCAGCATAAGTTATCCCACTTTCTAAACGAGATTTTACTTTGTCTTTAGCTAACATATAATTTATATTAAAATATTTACCATAATCTCTTAAGAAATCTAAGACATTTATATCTTTAGTCCAATCATAGTTATTAACAACTTCAAAACCAAATATCTTTTCGGCTTGATTTTTTAATCCTTCAAAATTTTTTAAGACTTCTTCTTTGCTAATCATTGGTCTTTCACTAGTTGGTTTAGGATCCCCGATTAAACCCGTAGCACCCCCAACGAGTAAAATAGGATGATGGCCTGCTTTCGCTAATCTTTTAGATATTAAAAATGAGGAATAATGACCAATATGCATGGAATCAGCAGTTGGATCAGTACCAATATAAAAAGTTAATCCGCCCTTATCTAATTTTTCAATTAAATCATCACTGGAAATATCTTGAATTAATCCTCGCCATTTTAAATCTTCATAAACTGTCATAATCTCACTCCTTAATAATCACTATCTAATCTTTCTTTAACTATAATATGTTTTTTATTTATAGCTGCAATTACCTCATCTTCTTTTAAATTTAGTAAATTACCTAAGTATAATAAATTACTAAATATTTCTTTTACTAACTCTTCATTTAAATTATACATTAATTCGGTGCCTTTTAAAAATAAAAAGTTAATTATTTCGTAAACATTTGTCGTATCTAAATGTGAAATTGGTTTTTCAAGTTCTAAATTTAATAAACGATAAAAAAGTAAAGTCATAGTTATGGTATCAGCATATTCATCAAGTAATTTTTCTTTATTTGCTTCTTTTATCGTCCAATATTTAAAAACTTTACTTTCATTTACAAATTCGCCAAGTTCAACAAGAAAACCTAGACAATTCTTTTCGTAGTAATTTTCTGTTCCTACATATTTATGCTCAAAAATATCATCTAACTTCTTATTACTTTCATATATTTTTTGCCATTTTTCATTCATTTTATTTATCCTTAATTATGAAGCATTCTCTTCCGAGCTTGTTCCCCTTTTAAAGATTCTTTAGTTAATTCTTCATGGGGTATTTCTTCTAAAATTTTTAAGACCATATTATAGGTACCTTCAAGCATTATAATATTGTCTTTAGTTTTAGCTAGATTTTCTTCATTGGATTTAATAGAAGCATCTAGTTTTTGCTTTTCGTTTCTAGCTTTTTCTAAATCTCTAGCTACTTCATCAATATCTTTACTAGCTAAAACTTCTTGCATATTTCTATATTCTTTTCTATATAAAAGATGGTTACTTATTAAGGCTTCACCCGCTAATAAAAGGACGCCTAAAACTGTGAAAATAACGGCAAAATCACCCATGGGATTAACAATATTCATTACTCCCATCAAAAGAAAAAATGCTAAACTATTTAAACGAAAATTTAGACTAATGCGATTAGTTTTTTTAACTAAAGAACTTTTAACTATTTCTTTAATTCTTTCCGTATGGGCTAAAACATCAAAATCTTTAGATAAAGAATTAATTAAGGTATCATAATCTTTAACATGCTTAATATTAAGTAAATTATTTTGCTTATTTAATAATTCTCTTTCTCGTTCTTCTAATAAACTTTTATTTTTCTTTATAACTTCTAATAATTCATAACCATCCATTATTAATTACCTTCCCATTTCCATTCTGCGTTTTACTAACACTCTTTTGTAACCTTTATTTGGTTTAAAATAATTATCTCTATCAGTATATAATTTAGTTTCTCCCTTTTCTTTTTGGTCAAAATAAGCACTAGTTCGTTCATATACTTCTAGAGCATATTTTAAATCATAGTTAGATTTTTCTAAATCAAATATTTCTTGTTTAATACTATCTTGATAAATTTCTTTACTGGCTAAATCTTGGATTACTTCATAGATATTTTCGCACTTTATTATTTTATTAATTTCAGGTAATTCTTTAAAATAATTGAGCCAAGCACTAATTTTGGCGAAAATATTTGTTTTTTTATTTCTAATTTTTTGTCTTAAATTAAATTTAAATTCATTTGGATTTATTAAAATACTTTTTTTATATTTTAAATTATTAACATCTTCTTTTACAACATTAAATTCTTCATCTAATGTTTGTAATTTTTCATTATTTTCTACTAACTTAGCATTTATTTGTTGAATTTTAGGTTCATATTTTTTGCGTATAGTCATTTTTTACTCCTCAACATTAGTATAAATTTCAGAAACATCTTCAATTTCATCTAATAATTTATATAAACGGTCATAGATTTCTTTATCTTCACCAGTTAAAGTAACTTTGTCTTTAGAGTACATCCCTACTTCATCTAAAATAAATTCAACATTAGGAATTAATTTTTCAATTAAATCTTTTAATGGATTGACATCAGTTGGATTAACGGTAATAATTATCTCACCATTTTCACTTTCAAAATCAACTGGTTCAATACCACTTTCAAGTAAAGCATTAAATATTTCTTCTTCATTATCATATTTAAAAGAAATAACGCCAAGATGGTCATAGTTATATTGCACACTATTAGTTACTCCAAGACTTTTATTAACTTTATTAAAAGCCGCTCTAACCATACCAACAGTTCTGTTAACATTATCCGTTAGACATTTGATAATAAAAGTGGATGCTCCTGGACCAAAACCTTCATAAATAACTTCATGATAGTCTTCTCCTCCAACACCTTTAGCTTTATCAATAGCTCGGTTGATAATATCACTAGGTACTTGATTTTTCTTAGCTTTATCTATTATTCTTTTTAAAACAACATTAGCATCTGGATCAGGTAATCCTTTTTTAGCTGCAAGATAAATTTCTTTCGCATAAGTTGTGTATATTTTTCCCTTTGCCGCTCCTGTTTTTTGAATACTATATTTTCTTACTTCATATGCTCTTCCCATATTGTCCTCCTATATTTTTAAGTCTCTAATAAACCAATATATTCCATTTGGTTTTCTTTTAGTTTTTCTTAATGTTTTTATAACTTTTTTAATACTATATATTTTATTATATTCATAAGAATCTTTCAACATAAAATATTCTGTTGCTAAAATAATACATTTTTTAATATCTTGGGTATGAAAGAAATGTTTTATTTCCGCAATTCTTCGTGATGAAATATTTTTAATCATTCTTTCATAAGTTTTATCTTTTTCTTTTTTAAAGATATATTTTTTACCATCTAAATTTTTTAATAATTTTAAAGTATCAAAATACCCCATATCAATATTATGATTAATCTTTTCTTTGTCGGTAACAAATTGGCCCCCAATATCATGAGATGGCTTGATGATTACAACTTTCGATTTATCTTTTATTTTTTGTTTTATGCCGATGGCTCCTAAGTCAACAGCATAAACTTTTTCATAGTTTTTATCAAGTAACATATTAACAGGTAGATTATCAATAAATCCACCATCCGCATAATACTTCTTATCAATTATTTTTTCCGGTTTAAAAATTGGTAAGTAACAACTACCTAAAATATATTCATTTAACTTTCCTTTAGGGATATCTTCTTTAAACATGCGCATAGCTTTTAATGGTTTAATTCTAACAGTTACTAAACCAAAATCTTTAATTGAATTACGAATACTTTCTTCAATATTAAATTTTTCTAATATTTCTTTTAGACCAATCGTATTTATCCCTTTATCCGTTATGATTTGTTTGATACCTATAACAGCATCTTTAAGATGTTTATCATTTAAGGCTTTTAAAAATTTTTCATCTAAATTTAGTAATTCGGCCACATTAACATTACGCCAAAATTTAATTAATTCCCGTCCTTTACCCGCAGCCAACATTGCCGCATTAAAAGAACCTATGCTGGTTCCAACAAAACCATCAAATTTAATATGACATTTGACGAATGCTTTATAAACACCAACTTCATAAGCACCTTTAACACTACCACCGGATAATGCTAGCCCTATCATAATTTATGACCTCGCACAAGTTTACCTAAGAATTTTGGTAATTTTCTTTTTCTTCCCCATTTTTTCAAATTACGATAATAATCATCAATCGTGGATATTTGATAATGAATTAACTCATCTAAATCATTACCATCAAGACAATTCCAATCATAAGAATATTTATCCATGAATAATCTTTCAAAAACATATTTCCAAGATAAGCCATAATCTTCTAAAATATGATTTAATAACTCATCATAACTTATAGCTTCTCCTCCAAGACAATTAAAAGTCTTTTTATTTAATTTATCTAAATAATTAATTCCTTTAACAAAACTATAAGCCGCATCTTCTTTCGTAATCCAATTAATGTTTTCTTTGAGTTTGCCATTTAAAACTAAAGATTCTTTTACACTACTTAAAACCATAGGGAAACGATAAATGGTATAATTCTTTAATTTTTCTTTAATTAAATCTTCGCAGTTTTTCTTCATTTTCGCATAATAATCATAATCATCTAAATGAATAGCGCTTTTAACGGTTACTTTGTCTTTATCTTTGTATACCATCATAGATGAAGCATAAAACAAATGACATTTCGGGTTGTAATAATCAATAGCTCTAACAATATTTTCACAAGCCTTATAATCTATTTCATTCGCTAAATCTTTTTTGATATCAGCTAAAGGCATAGGAACGCCCGCTAAATGAATAATAATATCAAAATCTTTAACTAATGCCTCAATTAAGATGCGATCAACTACATCACCATAAATAACATTAATTCTTTTTTTATATTTTTTTAATACTTGAACTGTTTTATTATTTTTTAAATCTAAAGCTGCTATTTCATATTTACCTTCACTTAATAAAAATTTTATTACTTGTAAGCCAATAGTACCTGCCGCTCCTGTTACTAATACTTTTTTCATAATCTTTACCTCTACAAACAATTAATAACTATTAATATAACTATCCCTATAATTATACCATAAATTGATTCTTTTTTTTCTCTATTATTAACTAATTCACCTAATAATTCAAAAATTAAAATATGTAAAATCATTCCTATCGTTAAAGATATAATAATATTAGTCATAATATCCGGTAGATTTCCGACCATTAATGAGGTTAAGCCACCCAAGAATGACGATAAAACTAATAAGATATTTAACCAAATATTGGGTTTATCTTGATTCAAACTACCTATTTCAATGCCTAAAGGTAAATTATGAAAGCCAATACCTAAAACTAACATTAGACCATTTTTTAAATTATTTTGAGCTATACTATATAAACCAATACCTTCAATAAAATTATGTAATATTAAAGCAATTATGGTAATTGTACCAATATGATTTAAGTGTCTTTTATGAGACATTGTTGCTTCATCATTATCATGATGTTTATGATTATGATGAGGAATAAATATATCTATTATTTTTAAGATAAATATACCAATTATTATAAATATTAAACTATACCAACTATGATATTCCATTACTTCGGGAATTAAATCAAAACAAATTAAACCTAAAATAACTATAAAAGCACATGCCGTAGCTAATATAGTTAAATTTTTCTTATGATTACTATATTTAAATATAATCATTCCTAAAAGAAAAAAAACACCAATTAAGAATGTAAATAGCAAAGGATAAAACATTTTCTCAACTCCTATTACTATTGTACTATTTTTTTTAGTTTTTTCAAGAATTATAACAAGAAAAAAGAAATGATGTTTTATTTCATTTCTTCTTTGAGTTCTTTTATTTCTTGTGTTGACAATTTGGTTATTTCTTGAATTTCTTTAGTAGAATAGCTTTTCTTTATCATTTCTTTGGCTATAGAATTTGTACTTTCTAATTGGCCTAATTTTTTACCTTTTATTTCACCATCTTCTAAGCCTATACCATATGTTATTTTCCTATCCCAATCTGCAAAAAACTTTCTTGTATTGGCATCTGTTATATATCCTTGTGTCCATTCGTTTAATTCCATAAGTTTCTTATCCCCCTTTGCTATAATCTTCCTTTCTTCATAATTATCGGCTCCTATAAACTTCAACCATCTTAATTTTTTGTCACTTTTATTATATGGTGTCTCTTTTGCTATGTCAAGTCGATATATCTCTAATTTTATACTATTATATAGCTCATTTTTATAGTTTAATACTAATGATACGTTATTATACATTTCTTTTGATAATTTACTACTTCTTACATTATCTATAAAATTTATCCCTAATACGGTTTTTAGTTTTTCATAACTTTATCCCCTATCTAGGTTTGTTGAATATAATCGCATAATATAGGCTAGAGATTTCTTTAAGTATTCATCAACAAACCTTGAATAACATTCTAGATTGATAGTGATATTATCAAATTCTACTATTATATCTCCTCGAAAAGTTTTATTTTTAACATTAGCTTTAGGTAACTGTCTTTCATAAGTAACTTTTAAATTACTTTTCTTTAAGTATTCTTCATTATAATCCATAAAGCAAGATAAAAAATATATTAACTTATCTTTATTATGTGGATGAGCTAATACTTCTTTAAATAACATATCATTTTTTAAACTTGTAGGAACAAATGCTGTTTCTGTTATCATGTTTCTATCACCCCCGATCCCAAGAAACATAATCACTATAGCACATCAAAAGTGAAAAATTTGTCGAACTGTGTAAAAATTGTTAATTTTTTTTAAAAAATTTTATTAAAGCATTAAAAAAGAATAATATTTTTATGTATTATCCTTAAAAATTATATGTTTGATTCTATCAGAATCTAGTATATCTAAAACAATAAACGGATGAAATGCTTGTTGTTTTAATTCATCAATATCAATCCAATTATATTCTAGGTATTTATTCTTTTCTTCCTTCGCCGGTATTTGTTCTAAAGTATATGGTAATTCATCTAAAAAAGCTAATTCATAAACAATTAAGATTTCGTGATAGCGTTTATGATTATAACTAGAAGTAAAGAAATTTTCAATAAAACATATTTCTTTTTTTATTATCGCATCATAACCAGTTTCTTCTTTAATTTCTCTAAGTATAGCTTCTTTCGAATCTTCATTAAATGATACCCTACCGCCGAGCATGGTAGCATGAGCTACTTTATCTGATTTTTGAACTAGAATTTTGTTTTCCTTGCGAATTATAGCACCAACCCGATAGTTAAAAACTTCATCTTTTTCAACAAAATTAATATCTTTCATCTTTAATTTTCCAATACCGCTTTAATTCTTCTTACACCAGCGGAAGAACTTTCTTCTTTAATTATTTTGAAATGGCCTAATTCTTTTGTATTTTTAACATGAGGTCCCCCACATAGTTCTTTCGAAATATCGCCAATACTATAAACAGTTACCATATCGGGATATTTTTCAATAAACATACATTCCGCACCACTATTTAAAGCTTCTGTTTTAGGCATTTCTTTAACAGTAACATCTAATCCATCATTAATCCATTCATTAACTAAATCTTCTGTTTTTTTAATTTCTTCTTCACTCAATTTATGGTCACAACTAAAATCAAAACGCATTCTTTCACTAGTAATATTACTGCCCTTTTGATGAACAGTATTAGCAACTACTACTTTTAAAGCCGCATTTAATAAATGGGTTGCCGTATGATATTTCGTTTCAATTTCCCCATTACCGGCTAGACCACCTTTAAATTTACCCGCGGAAGCCGTTCTTGATAATTCTTGATGTTCTTTAAATCTTTTTTTAAATCCTTCAACATCAACAGAAATATTCCGTTCTGCAGCGAGTTCCATCGTAAGTTCAATTGGAAAACCAAAAGTATCATATAAATGGAAAGCTGTAACATCATCGATTTGGTTATTATTTTTAACAACCTTTTCAAATTCTCTTAAACCTTTTTCTAAGGTACGATTAAATTTGATTTTTTCATTTCTTAATACTTCATAAACAGTTGTTTCATTATCTTTTAGTTCTTGATAATAACCAGCATATTTATTAATAATTATTTTAACTATTCTTTCTTCCCAATTACTATTTATATCAATATTTAACTTTTTCGCATGTCTAATTGCTCTTCGAATTAATCTTCTTAAAATATAACCTTGGTCAGTATTACTAGGTTTTATGCCCGCATAATCAGCACTAATAAAGACCGCTGTTCTTAAATGATCGGCAATAATACGCATACTTTTTTCATTACCTTCATAAGGTAAATTCGTAATATCTTCGATTTCTTTTATAACATCTAACCAAATACTTGATTGATAGTTATCATTAACTCCTTCTAAAATAGCTGTAGTTCTTTCAACACCCATTCCTGTGTCAACATTTTTCTTAGGTAGTTCGGTAATTGTACCATCACTAGCTTTATGATATTGCATAAATACATTATTCCAGATTTCTACCCACCGTTCATCATCAGGATCAAACTTTTCTGGAATTTCTTCATTACTCCGAAAATAAAATATTTCGGTATCGGGTCCACATGGTCCAGATTCACCAGCAATCCAAAAATTATCTTTTTCGGTTTTAGCAATTCTCTCTTTAGGAATACCTAAACTTAACCATTTATTAAATGATACTTCATCAAAAGGTATTAAATCATTTCCTTTAAAAACAGTAACAGCAAGTCTTTCAACCGGTATTTCTAAATCTTTAGTTAAAAACTCAAAACTCCACGAAATGGATTCATCTTTAAAGTAATCCCCTAAAGACCAATTACCTAACATTTCAAAAAATGTATGATGGGTAGCATCGCCAATTTCATCTAAATCAGTTGTTCTTAAACATTTTTGATAATTACACAATCTTGTACCATAAGGATGAGCTTGGCCCATTAAATAAGGAATTAATGGTTGCATTCCCGCTGTATTAAATAAAACAGAAGGATCATTTTCAGGAACTAATGGCGCACTTGGAATTTGTTTATGATTATGTCTAACAAAAAAATCAATATATAAGTCTTTTAAATTACAATGTTTTAAATCTTTCATTATTTTTCTAACCCTTCTAAATACTTAAATACTTTATCTTTTAAATTTTCCGTTGTACCATCATTAGCAATAGTATAATCAAAATCATTATAGTTTTCTAAAGCAAGTTCGGTAATATGAGCTTGTTCTTCAACTGTTAATTTACTTTGACCAAATTGATTTTCGACATAAATACTATATACTTCATCAAAGTTTTCTTTTAATTCTTCAATTTCTTCAGGCATTCTAGCATCGGAAATAATAACATTATTAACATCCGCTAACTCATAAATGTTAATATCTTCAATCATTCTTTTAGTAAAATATTCTTTATCATAGTTTCTTATCGTTGACCCAAAATCTTGTAAAAACTTTCTTGGTTTATTTTCACTAACACCATCCCAATCAGTTAATTCCATTGCAAAATTTTTCAAATATTTACTATATTGCGTAACGACACTATTTTCTAATTTATAAATATAGTATTCCTTTATAAACTTTGCCACTTCTCCTTTTCCACTTCCTGCTTTACCAGCAACCACAAATATTTTCATTTTTTCCTCCTTATTTAAAAAAAGGATTAATACCAAGGAGTGTTAAAACACGGTACCATCCTTTCTTTTACTTTATTTTTTTTAACGACTATGCCGATTAATCTCCAAAAGTAGCATTATATATTTTTATTATTAGTTTCCACCAACCACTAACTCTCTAAAAATAAATCAATATATAAAATCTTTTTTCATCGATTACATACAAAATATAACATAAATACTTGAAAAAATCAATTATTATCAGTTAAACATAAATCATTATTTACTTTACTTTTTTGATTCATTAATATGGTTTTATCATTATTACATTTTAAAACATTAAATTTATCTAATTCATAAATTCTTCCATATTCATTTTCATCTTTATCTTTTAATTCCTTGCTTTCTTTATTGGTTAATAAATCATCAATTGTTAATCTATTATCATTAATTAAATACTTTAATTCATAAATATGGTTATTATCATAATGAATGTATATATCATCAATATCTAACAAATACAAATTATTTTTTTCAATATAATTAGTTAAGCCATTTTCTTTATCAAGGATAACTTCTAAATCATAAGTATCATATATATCACTGGGGATAATTAAAGTATTAGTTAAATCAATTGTTATATTTTCGTTCTTTGTTATTTTATTAATTAAACCAATAACCACTACTTCATCATAAATATGATATCTTGATAAATCTTCATTGGTATTAACTTTAACTAAATCTTTATTAAATGTTACATAACCATTTAATTTATTATTTTCATCAATATTGTAACCCGCGAGTTCTAAAACATTAATGCCACTTACTTTACTTATTTTACCAGCAATTTTAACAAATTTATGATTATAGTTACCTGCCGCACTTAATAAGGCATTAACATCTAAAGTATCTAAATCATCCGGACTACAAGCATAGTTACTTCTATAACCATAATCCATAATTAACTTACCATTACAATTAAAAGTCCGATAGAAAAAACTATTATAAACGCTTAACTTTTCACTACTTCTTTCTTCATAACTATAAATTGGTATTCTATTAAAATATTTAACTAATAATATATCTAAACCATAAGTTAATATTAAAAATAAAATTGGTAAACTTAATAATAGTAATATTTTTTTAGGATATTTAACCGTGAAATAAATATCAATAATAATGATACCTATTATTAATAAAAATAAACGACTCATCGTATAATAATTTAATAAAAAACTAATTAAAACTAATAACAATCCTGCAACTAACAACACTATTTTCCGCATATTAAACCTCTTATTAATTTTATTTTACCACATAACTAGGCAAATATGAAACAAAAATTGAGCACAAAAAAAGTCGATTACTCGACTCCTTTTTTCATTAATTTAAAGCGTCTTTTAATTTGCTTCCAGCTTTGAAAGATGCAACAGTTTTTGCAGGTATTCTTAAAGGTGCTTTAGTTAAAGGGTTAATACCTTCTCTAGCTGCTCTTTTCTTAGCGCTGAATGTACCAAATCCAACTAAAGAAACTTTACCATTTTTCTTTAAACCAGTCATAATACCGTTTAAAGTAGCATCTAATGCACGACTAGCATCAGCTTTAGTTAATCCAGCTTCTTTAGCAATGATTTCAACTAATTCAGTTTTAGACATTTTTCTTACCTCCTGTTTTTATTTGTAAAGCTCATTGTCCTTACATATTAAGAGTAACAAAGTTTTAAGGGAAAAGCAATAAAAATCATTAAATTATTTAAAATATGACATTAATTTACTTAAAATTAGTCTTTTCTTTACTTAAATTTGACATAAATATGGGAAAATTTATTAAAAAAGCAAAAAAACAATTGCCTAAAAGACAATTGCAATTAATGTATTAGAACCTTTATTTACAATCTTAGTTACGGTATCTTTTAATTTATATCTGGTTGTATCAGGCATCATACTTAATTTTGCTTGAATTCCTTCTTGAACGATTACTTCTAAACTACGACCAAATATTTCACTTTTCCAAATACTTGAAGCATCAGTTTCGTAATCTTTCATTAAATGATTTATTAATTCTTTTGATTGAAGTTCACTACCAATGATTGGCTCAAATGTCGATTCAACATCAACTTTAACCAAATGAATACTAGAAGCCACAGCCTTAAGTTTAACTCCGTAACGATTACCTTGTTTAACTAATTCCGGTGTTTCTAATTTCAATTCTTTAATTGTTGGATAAACTATGCCGTACCCTGTACTTTTAGCCATCTTTAAAGCTGACTTAATATTATCTAATTCTTCCTTACCTTCTTGATATGTCGCAAATATCTTTAATAGTCCTGCCTTCGTAGTTGCAGCATCTCCCATAATCGATCTCAAGGTTTCAGTATATAATTCATCAGGACTTTCCAAATTAACTGTAACGATGCCAGTAGCAGCATCTAAATCCGAGATGTATGCTTTGGATATATATTCTGAATCACTGAAATGGTCCAAAATAAAGTCAACATCTTTAAGTTTTTCAACACTAATGATGCTTTCTTTAATTTTTTCCATATAATGAGTCTTTATAATATGCGCGGCTGGTAAGACATGCACCCACTCGGGAATATTTATTTGAATATCAAGAACTGGGAATTCATATAAAGCCGTCTTTAAAATTTCCATGATTTCTTTTTCATTCATGAGTTCAGCACTAATAGGTATCACTGGTACATCATAATTTTCACTTAAACTTCGTGCTAGTTCTGTTGTTTCACTATTTGTTGGATGAATACTATTAAGTATTACGATAAAAGGTTTACCAATTTCTTTTAATTCGGTAATAACCTTTTGTTCTGCATCGATGTAAGATTCTCTTTTTATTTCACCGAACGAACCATCGGTAGTAACTACAATACCGATTGTAGAATGATCTTTGATAACTTTTTCCGTACCAATTTCCGCGGCTTCTACAAAAGGAATTGCATCTTCAAACCAAGGACTTTTAACCATCCGAGGATTTCCGTCTTCATCTTCAAATCCTGTAGCTTCAGGAATAACATAACCTACACAATCAACTAATTTAATGTTGGTAGAAAATTCATTGATCTTAATTGTGGCACCATTTGATGGTACAAATTTAGGTTCAGTCGTCATAATTGTTTTTCCTGTGGCACTTTGAGGAATTTCATCTAAACAATGTTTTTTTTCATATTCATCTGAGATATTAGGAACAACTAGGTTTTCAATAAATCTTTTAATAAATGTTGATTTACCGGTTCTAACTGCTCCTACTACCCCAAGATAAATTTCTCCGTTACCTCTTTTAGCTATTGAAGACAATACTTGTTCTTTTTCCATAACCCACCATTCTTTCGCTTTCTAATGAAGCTTATGACTGATGGTATTGTTTTAGACCAATTAATTCAAATATTCTATCTTCAACACGGACCCGTTTATCAATATCTCTTTTAAGAGGAACAAAAGATTGCATGCATCCCACCTCAATTCTTTTTTATTCTTTTGTCTTATTCTTTACTATTTTGTTAGCGTTACTTTTACGCCATCCATATCATCATAGTGATCCCATACTTTTGCTGAAAAATTAATTACTTTACCCATACCTACTTGGCTAATTGTATAACTTTGAGATTGAGCTAAAGATACATTATCCACAGCATGTTGATATGAACCATAGATAGTGCCTTTTTGAGTACTCATTGATGCATCTACAGATATATAACAACGAATATAACTAATGGAATCATTAACTAAATTCATTGAAATACCAAATCCATCATCTTCCTTTTTTATATTAGTACCATCTGGACTGTATACTATCCCAGTAGTGTTTCCGGTACTTTTTGGTACATACATTTGTGTCCCAGCTGCTATTCGTTCATCGTATCCCATATTTTCAAAACGAAGAGCACTAACATCAAAAGAACGAACCGTTGGAATATATTTCCATTCTGTATCTAGCATAACCGCATAATTTACTGAACTACCATAAGGAATAGCAGTAACTTTTATTTTTTTATAAGTTGTTTCCCAATATTCATCTCCAAGAGGTGAAATTTCTTCAGGATATTTACTTGTTTTATAAACTTCTTCATTACTTACCGCTTGTGATACATCTAATGTTAAATATTTTTTATATTGTTCTGCGGATAAAGAATTTAAATATTCTTCTGGCATATATTGTAATAGTTCTTCTCTAGTTGCTGCTTTAACACTAGTAACACATAAACAAATTAATAATAGTAAAGAAAAATACCATACTACTTTTTTCATTACTAATCTCCTCCTTTCTCTGTCGAAATAATAACCTATTTTGTCGATTTAAAGCAAGTGCAAATTTAGAGATTTTAATTCTCTTCTTTAAAGACCTATGAAAAAGCCTTATTAAATACTGCAATTATTTCATCATAAACTTTTAAATAATCTTTACAATCTCCTTTGTGACAGCCTAATTCATCATTAGTAATAAAATATGAGTATCTATCAATTACATTTCCATTAATATCATTAAAACTATATTCAATTGAATTTTGATTATAAAAATAACTATAATTTTTAATTCCATCTTTAAGTTCTATCGCATAAGACATTTTATTTAAATCTAAATCAAAGTACAACATATAATTATCAAATTTTTTATAATATGTTTTTGTATTTTCTATTCTCATATAACCATTATTATCTAACATAAAATTATTTATTTTAAAACTATTGTTAGTATACGCTTCTTCCTTATAAGTATCCTTCTTAGAATAAAATACCTTATCACTACCAATAATTTTCTTCATTGATAATTTCTTTTCATAATCATTAACAGTGTTGTCTTTATAAATAGTTTCCACAATTAAATATAAATCTTTTTCTAAATTTCTTGCTGCTTTTCTATTTAGATTATAACTGACAAAATTTTTGTAATCTATATCTTCCATATTTTCTGATTCGTAGAAACAAACTTTTTCATTATTATCTAAAGTACATAATTTTATCTTTTGACTAATTACATCTTTATCATCTTCTTCACTAATATAAGTAATATTATTAATATTGATAATTATTTTAAAATTAGATTTAGTATAGTAACCTGATTCAAAAGTTAAATTACTATCATTACTAACTATTTCATAAACTGCGAAAGATTTTATAGTTATAACAAAATAAGCGATAAGTAATATAAAGCTAATAAAACATAATGCTTTACCACCTTTCTTTTTAAATTTATCACTTAAATCTTTAATAAATACTTTAATTTTACTTCTCGCGGTAGTATCATCAAGAAAATATGAAACTTTAACATCAAATACTTTAGCCATTGCTCTTAGTGCTCCATAATCTGGTGAACTTGTACCCTTTTCCCATTTTGAAACAGTTCTATTAGAAACACAAGCAATATCTGCTAGAGCTCTTTGAGTCATTTTAGCTTTCTTTCTTAACTTTTTAATTTTAGGTCCAATATTTCCTATCGCAATTTCTCTTTCTTCTTCTACAGATTTTGCCACTTTCATATATACCATCTCCATAAAAATTCTAACACAATTGAAGTTATTTGTTATTAAAAAATTGGTAATTTTTGGCTATTTTCAGGGAAATTTCACCTATTGTGAATTTTTATAATTTTAAACTATTTAAAAATATAAATTGTGTTTATAAATCTTAAAAAAATGAAAAACTTAATTTTCATTTCTAAAACATCTTATCAACATTCTTAGGAACCTTATCATTAACTATCTTAGCTATTATTTTATCACTTTGTTCCTTTGTAACTTTTTTACCTGTCATTTTACTTAAAGTATCTATTACTTCTCTTAATGTGGCCTCATCTTTCATATTCCCTTTTTGTAATTTGTCAGCGAGAGCAAAAATAGTATCTTTATCAACTTTCGTTTTCTTTTCTACTTTTTTAAAAAAGTCATCACCAAATTTCATTAAAATCCTCCTATGATATTATATGATTGGTAATGACTTTTAGTTAATTATCACTTTTATTTTTAAATTGTAAGATAATTGGTGTTCCCGTTAAATCAATATTTTCTCTTATTTTATTTTCTAAATATCTTTTATAAGAAAAATGTAATAAATTTTTATTATTAACTTGGAAAGTAAACTTTGGTGGTCTATTATCCGTTTGACTTACAAAATAAATTTTTAATCTTTTACCTTTATATGAAGGTGGTTCATGAATACTTACAGCTTCCATTATAATATCATTTAAAACTGATGTTTTAATTTCTTTTTGCCAATTTTCATAGGCGGTAAGTACTTCTGGCATTAAAGTATGCATTCTTTTTTTAGTTAAAGCACTTAAGAAGACAACATTAACATATGGTAAAAATTGAAATTCATTTTTAATTAAGGTTTGCCATTTTTTTATTTCTAAGTCAGGGTTTTTAACTGTATCCCATTTATTAACCGCGATAACTAGAGCTTTACCAGCTTCCAAAGCATAATGGGCAATATGTTTATCGTGTTCAATGATACCTTCGCTTGCATCAATGACAATAACACAAACATTACTCCGATCAATAGCTTTTAAACTACGAATTAATGAATATCTTTCTACTTGTTCGTAAACTTTACCTTTTTTTCGCATTCCCGCGGTATCAATAACAGTATAGTTTTCCCCATTATATTTAAATTTGGTATCAATAGCATCACGGGTTGTTCCGGCGATATCACTAACAATAGCTCTATCTTCATTAAGTAAAGCATTAATCAAACTACTTTTACCAACATTAGGGCGACCAATTAAACAAAATTTTAAACTATCATCAGTTTGTTCTTCAATTTTACTCATATCTTTTGTAATTAAATCAAGTAATTCTTTAAAACCTTTATTATGTTCCGCACTAACAGGTAAAATAGTTTCAAAACCTAATTCATAGAAATTATATATATTATCTTTTCTTTCTTCATTATCGATTTTATTAACAACTACAATTACTTTTTTATGGCTGCGATGTAATAATTCTTTAACATGAATATCAGCCGCATCAATCTCACTTATCCCATCAACCACAAAAAGTATGATATCAGCTTCATCAATAGCAAGTTCAGCTTGAGCAATAATATCTTTATCGAAATCATCATCACCAAGTAAAATACCACCGGTATCAATTAAATGAAAACTTTTATCTTTATAGGTAACAGTTCCATATAATCTATCTCTGGTAACTCCTGGAGTATCTAAAATAATCGCTTTTTTTTCTTTTATTAAGCGATTAAAAATACTACTTTTACCAACATTGGGTTTTCCGATTAAACATACTGTTTCCATATTTTACCTAACAACTTTCTCCCTCACTTTTTTTACAAGTTATTTGGGCATGTAATCGATTATTCATACGATAAACCGTTACTATATCATTATTCATTTCCGTATTTGTTACGGGATTATATATTTTACCACCTTTTTCATTAGTTTCTATAGCCTTTAAATTAAGCAATTCTTGAACTGTATACACTTTACAACGGTCATAAGTTGTGTGTTGTTTTGCATTAATTGCTGCACAATCAGCTTCATTTAAAATATTTTTCCCATTTTGCACATAACTTATAGCTCCCGTGGTAATATTGTTAATCCGATCTTCTAAGATTTTTTCTTTTGATGTGTTAACACTACTATTAATACTTGTTGCCGCAATAACTACAACAAGAGATAATATTACAATAACTGCAAGTAATTCAACTAAAGTAAACCCTTTTTCATTCATTTTATCAACCTACTTTTTTTGCTATTATATCTAAAACTTCACTCCGACCTTTTTTGGTAATAGTCGAAAAGGTAATTATTTCTTCATCTTGACACTTTAATGTTTCTCTAATTAATTTATCTTGTTTTTCCCGATTATTTTTACTAATTTTATCATATTTAGTTGCGACAATTGTAATATCTAAATTGTAGTATTTTAAAAATTCATACATTAAGGTATCATCTTCAGTTGGTTTATGACGATAATCAATTAACATAAAAACTTGTTTTAAATTAGGTCGATTTTTTAAATATTCTTCAATCATTAAACCAAATTTCTTTTGCCGATCTTGACTTACAGCTGCATAACCATAACCGGGAACATCCACTAAATAGAATAAATCATTAACTAAATAAAAATTTAAAGTTTGGGTTTTTCCCGGTTTGCTACTAGTCCGAGCAAAGTTCTTCCGTTCAATTAAGGTATTAATAAAACTACTTTTACCAACATTGCTTCGACCTACAAGTAAAAATTCGTTTTTACCATCTGTTGGGTATTGACTTTGTCTCACTGCAATAATTGGTTCATTAACTTTATTTATTTCCATTGCTTTCACCTAATAAAATTATATATTAAAATGGGGAAAAATGCAAATTTAGTGTTTTTATTAATAAAATTAAATGAAGGAGGAAAACTATGGATAATGAAAATTTTCCTCCTAACACTAATCCTCATGTCTTTACTTTGATTGCTGTGGCTGTTGGATATGCTTGTGTTGGCGATTTTAATGCTAATGAACAAAACTCCATTGGTAACTGGATTATTATGGTCGGTCAGTATGTTTTAACTCATGCCGCCCAACAACAATTAATTGAATCAAGAATAGAAAATTCTAATATAAATATTAATAGTAAAAAAACTAAAAGTGGTGGTTCAGTTTACACTGATAATAACGAAAATAAAAGTAATCAAAATCAAAGAAGCGAAGTTGATATGTTAATTAAAGCTGTCAAAAGAATGCAAGAAGAATTAGAAAACATTAAAAAAAGTGATTAACACTCATTATTCTAAATTAGTAGTTAAATCACTTTCTACTATTTCATCAAAATTTATACTTGACGCACTAGTTGCCGTTTCCGCAACATCCGAAATATAAGCATTAGCACTTAAAGTAGCTGTCTCATTTATAGATTGATCAAAATCATAATGAACAAAAGTAATTGTAAATTCAAATTCATGTTTAACACCATCATTATAATTAGTTGATGTCATTTGATTATTTTCAATAAAGTTAAAAACGCCTGTTTTACCGGTTATATCAAAACCAGATATTTGTTTTTGCTTACTATCCGTAACTGTTACATAATTCAATGAATTTTTAACACTTTCAGGTAAATTTTCAGCGGTTATTTCTTTAGAACCTGTTATATCTTTTACAGTCAAGATTAATTCAGGATTATTTTCTTGCGTTTTTTGAAATGTATTTTTCTCTATTTTTATACCTAAAGTATATATTCCTACCGCACTTTTAGTTTGTTCATTGGCTATTAATGTAACAGATGGTTTGGTTGTAGCAGATTGACTTTCTGTAAATGATGCCGAATCAAATTTTAAACTTATATTATCACCTTTAGTAAATATCATTTGGTCTTCTTTAGATACAACTTGTCCTTTAGTTTCTCCGGGTGCTACAGGTCCTGATTCAAGATAAGCATAAGAAAACCTACTTACTAATATAGAAAGCGTTAAAATTATTAAAAGAGAAAGTGTAAATAATACGGTACTTCTTTCTATCTTTTTCAATCGTATCACCCTATCATCACAATTATAACATTATTTTTATAGAGATAAAAGCTTTTTTTGTTAAAAAGGCATCTTAAAATTACCACTTGACATTTTTTTCATCATATCTTTCATCATATTAAATTGATTTAGTAATCGATTTACTTCTTCAACAGTTGTTCCACTACCTTTAGCAATCCGTATTTTACGACTAGCTTTTATTATTTCGGGTTTTCTTCTTTCTTCTAAAGTCATGGAACTAATAATAGCTTCTAAACGGGAAAATTGCTTTTGATCCACATTAATATTATTTAATCCCATTTTTCTTGCTTGAGGTAACATTTTTAAAATATTTTCTAAAGGTCCAAGTTTTTTTATTTGCTTTAAGTTAGTTAAAAAATCCTCTAAATCATATTTTCCTTTTTTCATCTTAATGGCTTGATTTTTAGCTTCTTCTTCATCAAATACATCTTCAACTTTTTCTACAATGCTTAATATATCGCCCATATCAAGTATTCTTTCAGCCATTCTTTCAGGATAAAATTCTCTTAAACCATCTAATTTTTCGCTATCCCCAACGAACTTAATAGGAATATGAGTTAAATGTCTAACAGATAATGCTACTCCACCTTTAGTATTACCATCTAATTTAGTTAAAATACATCCCGTTAAATTTAAAGTATTATTAAATCCGGTGATAACATTAATGGCATCTTGTCCCATCGATCCATCAATAACTAGTATTTTTTCATGAGGATTAACTAATTCATCAATATCTTTTAATTCTTGCATTAATTCTTCATCAATTTGTAAACGACCTGCCGTATCGATAATAATATAATCGCATTTTTCTTCTTTAGCGTATTCTAAAGCATCTTTAACTATTTCTGTAACTTTAGCCTTATCTTTTTTAAATACTGGAACATTTAATTCTTTCCCAATTGTTTCTAATTGTTCGATAGCTGCCGGTCTATAAATATCACATGCTACTAACAAAGGCTTTTTACTATGTTTTTTTCTTAAAAAATTAGCTAATTTTCCTGCTGTAGTAGTTTTACCACTACCTTGTAGACCCACTAACATTAAAATAGTAGGATTTTTCGTTACTTCCAATGGAACATAGTCCCCTCCTAAAAGGGCAACTAATTCATCTTTAACTATTTTAATAAATACTTCATCAGGTTTTAAACTTTTACCAACTTCAGCCTCTAAAGCTTTTTCTTTAACTGCAGCAATAAATTCTTTAACAACTTGATAGTTAACATCAGCTTCAAGTAAAGCTATTCTTATTTCTCGCATAGCATCTTGAATATTTTCTTCGGTTATTTTACCCATACCTCGAATATTTTTTATTGCATTAGATAATCTATCTCCCATATATTCAAACATATTAAAGCCTTCTTTCTAAATATATTATATAATAAATCATATTTCTTTCCAAGAAAAAACTCTATAACTAAAGTTATAAAGCTTTTAATTTAAATCGGGAGATATTATTCTATAAGGATCAGATTGAGTTCCAGTTCCCATTAAAAATATGTCTTGAGTTATATAAATGACAGGACGGACAACACTAATTAAACCTTCTACATTCGCACTAATTATTAGTCCATCATATCTTAAAGCAAAATTGTCATAATAACCCCACTTTGGTGCATAACCAACGATGTTAACTATATGTTCCATATTAGATAATGGATTTTTAGAATCAAAACTTAAAATATTAGTATCATTATTATTTAAATTGAGCCATCCCTTTTGACAAATATTTTTATTTTCTTCATTTGTATCGCTACTATAACATCCATTTGTTTCTTTCCCAGCAGCAAGAGAATTATCAGTTAAATACAACATTCCTACTTTTGATAATATTATATCCCATTTTTTACTTATTTCATCATAACGAACATTTTGTCCAGCGTATTTACTTTGAGCAGTATTTTCAACTTTACGAGTTTTGTTACCTGATTCTACATTTAGATATTGGAAAACATAATTTAATTTGGCGCTTTCATATTGAAATAACGTTTTATTATCGTAAGTCCAATTATTATTACCATACGTCCAATTATGATTAACAATTTCATCTTTCCAAGAATCTAAAACATAGTAGTCATTATTCAAATATCCCTCACCATTTATATATAAATAAGGAATTGTTTGATAATATGGTACATATGTATACCTGTCATCATTCCACACCATTGTTTTTTCTAAAGCTTCTTTTTTGATAAGTTTTAATTGACCTTTATAGGTTAATGAATCCATATCATCATCAATAGCATAGCCAATAATACGATACATATATTTGTCAGTATTACTTACACATTCTTCTTTATCAGTTGTTCCAAAACATACATAGTTATTTACATCATTTGTTTCATCTATTGTTCCATCAGCATTTTTCTCTACTGTTCCTTGAAATCTTCTTAATACATCTCCTCTATCTGTTACATCTTGTTCTGGTTCTAAATATTTACTTGAATATTTTACTATTTGTTCTGAAGCTGGTAGAGCATCTGCAAAAAACATCGAGCAATGTACTGCTTTGTTTGTTGTTAAGTATGCTTTATTTGTATCTTCATCATATCTAATATATTCTTTACCATTTAATATATTACCTTCATTATCAGTACATGTTGACCCAATATATCTATAATTATCTTTATTAGGAAACTCTAAGCGATTTTGTTTTTTATATTCTTTATCTTTTTCATCTCTTATCATTATAGCTAAAGTATTGTCTTGGTTTTCATCTTTGATATTTATTTCTTTAAAAGTTTTAGTCTTATTACTAATTCCTATAATTATGGCGCATATAGCTACTATAAATATTAAAACTATTGTTATTTTTGTTTTTTTCATTTATCAAACACCTCATTTTTCCTACATTTTTATATTAGCACTATCAGCTTTCTCGCATACGGTTTTTCATAGTACAGCTTTTCTTCTTTTCATCATATTACAATTCTTTCCAATATCCTTATTTTTCCTGATATCATTATATATATATATATATTCTGTCAAGAGATGATTTTTAATTTAACAATTGTTTACAATCTTAAAAATCCCAATATCTATCATTGGGACTTCTAGGATATTACTCTTCAATATATGGAGTAAAGAATACTCTTTAATATCAAAGAAAAATATGTACTTTAGTAATACCTGTAGTACATATTTTTATTATTTACGATTTTTTTATTTTTAAAGTACTAGTTTTTTCCAATTCTTCTCTTCTATAGTTTAAGGCTATACCTATAGTAAAAATAAAGGCTAATAAATAGAACCATAACATTAAAATAATGATATTAGCAAGTCCACCATAAAAGGCGGAATAATTAGCTAAATGAGATATATAGAAGGAATAAATATAAGTTGATATTATCCAACCAATACTAGTAAATAAGGCTCCATAACCAACATTTTTACTTTTAACTATTTTATTTGGCGCTATCGTATAAATAAATTTAATAATGAAGTAAATTACTAGCCAAGTAATAGGTCCTTGTAAAAAGTTAATTACTACCGTAATATCTTCAATTAAATTAGGATTTATACTCGCAAATTTAACTATTTCAATTATTTTATTACCAAATACTGGGATTATTAACATGAATAGAAATAGTAAGATTAAGAAGAAAGTCATAATTATTGCTTTTATTCTTCTTCGAATAAAACTATTATTTTTTACACCATAAATGGTATTAGTTGTTGTAATAATTGAGGCTGCTCCATTTGAGGCCATAACCAGCCCAACAACTATGGTAATTATTAAAGTAGTTCCCCCTAAAGATGAACTACCTAATAACATATTAGCAATATCTTCAGAAAATATTGTTGTTAAAAAATTAAAAATGGTATCCGTTGATAAATTTAAGAAGGCTGCTCCATAAGTAATTAAAGTAAATATTGGAACGATGGCTAAAACGAAGAAAAATGCTAGATGTCCTGGTAAAATAGCCATTTCTGGTTTAGAAATAGCTATTTTAAAATTATGCCAAAAGTCTGTTAAACTAGTTTTTATCTTATTTTTCATTAGTTTCAACCTTTTGTTTTTTCATATCTTCGACAGCTTCATTCATCGCATCTTCTACAGTTTTTATATTATCCATAATCATACTGCGACCAAATTCCGCTCCAAATTCATAAGGTAATTTACTTAATTCTTTATTTAATTTATGCATGTAATTAGATATTTGTTTTTCACTATAACCAACAATGTAAATAACAAATTCATTACCATCAGTCCGCATAATTTCGCTATTATCTAATTGCGTTTTAATTAAAGCATTCGCTGCAGCTTGAATTTGTTTATCCCCTTCTTCATAACCATAAATATCATTTATTTCTTGAACTTTATTTAAATCAATTACGATGATTGCTTGAGGATAAATTGTATTATTATTCCAAATACTAATATTTTCACTTAAATAATTACGATTCTTTAAACTAGTTAATTGATCGATAAATTTAAGTTTATCATCTTTTTTAATTCTTCTGGCTATTTTTATTTTTTTACTTTTTCTAATAACGATTAAAGTAATTACAATAACAATGATTAATAAATAAATTATATAGGTGGCAATTTTACTCATAATAGAACCAGCTTTAACGGTATCATAATGATTTTCTAAACCTAATATTTCCATTTCTTGAGTATCTAATGTTTTAATGTAACTACCAAAAAGTCTTGCTAAAACATCATTATTATTTATTCTAAATTCATAATTATTATTTATATTACCAACATATCTATTATCATATTTACTTAATAAATCTTCTTTATTATATTCAAAAATATTTTCATCAATTACTAAGTAATTATTATCTTTATTCTTCTTAACTTCTTTTAGCTTTTCGTAAGGTACAATGTTTATACCATTTATTGTTTTTAAATATTCATGTAGTTTACTATTATTTTCCACATAAACATTTTTATTAATCAAGGAATTAACAGAATTAACTACTTCATTATTATCCTTTAGTGATGCAATAACATAAGAAATATTTGGACCCTTCACTGATTTACTATCATTTTGGGTATTATAATAATTGAAATACATTTCTACTTCATTATTGTTAATAGCATCATTAAATTGGTTTTTATCTTTATATTTAACAAATTTAAAATCAATATTCGAAAAATCACTAAAATGACTTAAATAAACGGCCACAATACCACCATATTCACCACCCATAATAACCTCATAGGGACTAGTATTTACAAAACCATAATTATGAACTACACTTTGTAATTTATCTATTTCAGCTTCAGTTAATTTTAAGCTATCCACGAATAAATCAAATTCATGACTATTAAAATATTTAGCTAAATTACCTTGCCATTTTTGATAATATTTATTTAAAACAACACTTAAAGTATCATTAGCACTTTGCATAACATAATAACTTTTGATATCCCCAAGATGGAAATTAACAAAATAATCATTAGTTAAAATTGTATCTAAATATTGAATCATTGGGACAACTACAAATTCCGTTTCCGTATCAAGGGAAGCAAATAAAGCTTCATCATTTTCATAACTATTTAAAGTTACATTAGCTAAATATGGATGAACATAATTATAATTTGTACCATTTATTCCAATAACCTTGCCATTTAAATCACTATAACTATTGATATTAGCATCTTTCTTACTTAATAAAACATAATGGTCCGTATAAAAAACAACATCATTATCACTTATTTGATTTTTTAAAGTAAATGTTAAACCATCTTTTGTTCCATCTGTAAAAGTAATTGGATTTATTTGCATACTATAATCTACCGAAAAGTCTTTTAAGAAATCATAAAAAACTCCTTCGGCATTTTTACCAAAAATATTTGCATCATTAATAATATTTATATTTTGAATTGTACTAACATTATCATCCATCCAAGCTCTTTCTTGAACAGTTAATTTATTTTTATCATTTAAGATGAAAAAAAGAACAACTCCAATAATTATTAAGACAATAACACTTAAGATAATAATTAATATATTTTTCTTCTTTTTCATTATTCTTCACTTTCTGCTTGGGTATTATTATTCCAAACTACGGTATCACTATTAACATTCTTTGCTCCCATTAGAGTAAAGCCATCACTATTATCAGTTTCATCACTAACAATTGTAAAATTAAGATCATAATAATTTAAAGTATTTTCTTCAAAAGTTGTTAAAGATGCAGTAGCTTTACTTTCTGCTTCTACCAAAGAAAAATCATCAACATATTTTATTCTAATATAAATAACTCTTCCTTTACTATTAAAAGTTACTTCTTCAATAGCATCATCATTTTCTAAAGATGAAATATATTTATTTTTAAAATCTTCCGTAATTGGATGTTTATCGATATCTTTTAATCTATCACCATAGACTGTATCACTACCTCCAAAAAAATAAGTAACAACAACTATACAAATGGCAATAAAACAAGCAATTAAAATGCCTATCAACACTATTAACACCCTATTCTTTTGCCAAATTTCTTTTAATTTTTTCAAATTAATTTCACCTCTTTGGTAAGTCAATTATACTACATTATATTTTTAATAGCAAATTTAAATCAAAAAAAAGATAATTTTTATAGCTTGATAGTTCTTGCTAAAACATTATCTTCTTTTTTACTCTCTTCAATTACGAGAATGTTTTTGGCAGCATATTTTCCAAAATCTAAAGGTAAATTTCCTTGTTTTAAGTATTTATATAAAGTTTTTAAATTATTTTTTAATATTTTAGTTTCTTCTTTTTCACTTTTATTAAAACAAAATACGCGACTGATGATTAAACTTTTATTAATCATTAAAGCTTCTTCCCTAGATAATATTTCATTTTGTAAAGCTTCTTTTAATAAATCATAAGCATATTCAATTTCAATAAGAACTGTATTACCTACTAAAATATATTTAGCCATACTTAATAAATAATTTTTTAATTTTTCATAATCATTATCAAAATTTTCCATGTAATGTCCCTTTCTTGCTGGAAAGTATATTAGCACAAAAAATTTTATTTTGCAAATTAATTATGATATTTTTTTATTATTACCTCAGCAGTCTTTATTCCATCAATTGCGGCGGATGTTATTCCTCCAGCATAACCTGCTCCTTCACCAACTGGATATATTCCTTGAATACTTGCGACTTTATTTTCATCTCTTAAAATAGTTATAGGGGAAGAAGTACGACTTTCAATAATGGCAAGTAAGGTATCATTATCATCAAAGCCTTTTATTTTAGTACCAAAATAAGGAATAGCCTCAAGTAACGCTTCATTAATAAAATCTGGTAGACTCTCTCTAATATTAGTTAAAAGATATTTTCCTTTTACCATTGGGTGTAGTTTACCTAAAGCTGTTGTTGGCTTATTTTTCTTATAATCTTCCCATCTTTGTAAAGGTATGTTACCATTACCTAATTTATAGGCAAAAGATTCCAATTTTCTTTGATACTCAATACTAGATAATACATCCATATTTAAATCATTGGGATTAAAATTAACAACAATGGCACTATTAGCTACTCCACTGTCTCTACTGTGAAGACTCATTCCATTAATAGCTAAGCAATTTAATTCACTTGAGGCATTAATTACATAACCACCTGGACACATACAAAATGAATAAACCCCTCTTCCTTTAGTAGTTGTATAAGTTAATTTATAACTAGCATTAGGTAAATAGTCTTTGAATTTACCATATTGATTCGTATTAATCATATCTTGTTCATGCATAATTCTAACCCCTATAGCAAAAGCTTTAGGTTGCATTTTTAATCCATTATCATAAAGCATTTTGATGGTATCTCGGGCTGAATGACCAATGGCTAAAATTAAAATATCACAATCTATTATTTCTTTATCATTAACTACTATTTTAGTTATTTTATTATTTTCTATGATTATATCCGTGAGTTTCGTATTATATCTAAAAATACCACCTTGATTAATAATTTTTTGACGTATATTTTTAATAACATCTCTTAATAAATCAGTTCCTATATGAGGATTATGAACATAAGCAATATCTTTAGGGGCGCCATTTTCAATAAAAATATCCATTATTTTTTTACCAATATGCTCTTTATCTTTAATTAACGTATTAAGTTTACCATCGGAAAAAGTTCCCGCGCCACCTTCACCAAATTGCACATTGCTTTCCAAATTTAATTTACCAGTTTGCCAAAATTCTTCAACTGATTTAAGGCGATCATCAACCATTTTACCTCGTTCTATTATTAGAGGTTTATACCCCATTTCACTTAAAAGGTAGGCAGCGAATAATCCAGCCGGACCACTACCAACGATAATCGGTTTATGGTTTAATTTAGCTACTCCCATTTTTGGAAAAATATATTCTTCATTTGGTGTTTTAAAAATATCTTTATCTTTTATATTATTTAAAATATATTCTTCATTTTTTAAAATAACATCTACTTCATAAACATAAAATATTTCATTAGATTTTCTTGCATCAATAGCCTCTTTATTTATTTTATAATCTAATATTTCATTAGATTTTATTTTTAATCTTTTAGCGATTTTTTCTTTAATCACTTCTTCACTATTGTTGGTTACTATTACTTTAATTTGTCTAATTCTTATCATTAGCAACCTCAATATTTAAAGCACTCATCCAAGCAAAGCCTAAATTATAGCCCCCACAATCACCATTAACATCTAGAATTTCCCCAGCGAAATAAAGCCCAGGGCAAATATTAGATTCCATGGTACACGGATTTATTTCATTTAAAGGAATGCCACCACTGGTAACTTGAGCATCATCAAAAGATTTAGTTTCTTTGACTCTAAAAGGAAAAGTCATAAGTAAACTTGCTATTTTTTCTTGAGGGACATCTTTCCATAAAGCACAATGTTCTATTTTTAATAATTTTAAAATCAAATTAATTAATTTATAATGTAAAAATCCTTCCATTATTTCTTTAATTGAATAAGTTGGAAATTCTTCTTGTAATTTATCTAAATAAGCAATTAAATCTTTTTTATTACCTTGAAACCAAGGCACTAAATTAAGTTCAATAGTTAAATCTTTATTATCTTTAACTAATGAGCTTAAATTAAAAATACATATACCACTTAATCCATAATCAGTAAATTGGACTTCACCTTTATCAACTTTTAAAACAGTATCACCATTTTTTAAACTAACAATAGCATCACTTCTAACTCCAGCCCAATCTTTGTAGTAATTATCTTGGCCTATTATTTGAACTAAGGCAGGATAGGTTGGAACTATGCTATGGCCTAATTTTTTAGCTAAATCATAACCAGAACCATCAGATCCCGTTTTAGGATATGATTTACCACCTGTTGCTAAAATAACTTTATCAAATTGATATTCTCCATTATTAGTTTTAACTAAGAAACATTCACCTTTTTTAATATCTTCTACTTTGGTCTCATAAATTATTTTGACATTTAAGCTTAAAGACAAACGAATTAATGAAGAGACAAAACTACTAGCATCTTTGGAAAAAGGATAATAATAACCATTATTTATTTTAGGAACAATACCAACAGATGTGAAAAAATCTAAAACTTTATGATTATTTAAATCATATATTTTAGAAAATATTTCTTTATTAGTTGATGTATAATGATTTAGATCTTGATCAGTATTCCAATAGTTACAATGACCATTGCCAGTTATAGCTAATTTTTTCCCACATTTATTATTAGCTTCTAAAATAGTAACATCATAACCTTTTCTCGCTAGATTAATGCTAGCTACTAAACCGGCGGCCCCACCACCTATAATTCCAATCTTCATTAATTCACCTCTTATCTTAAATTTTTAAATTCATTTTATTATTTTTAAATATTCTTTCATCCATTTCTTTTAAATCATCTTTAATAATTGGTTTAAAAGCCATATGTTTTAAGATATCATTTTCTAAATCCACTCCCGGAGCAATTTCAACAAGTTCTAAACCATCAGTAGTTAACTTAAAGACAGCCCTTTCGGTTACATAAAGGATTTCTTGATTATTAATTAAAGCTTGTTTGGCCGAAAATGTTATTTGTTCTACGGTATCCACAAATTTATTTTTTGCACCTTCTTGATTAATAATTAATTTGCCATCACTTATTTGTTCATCTAAACCACCAGTTGTAAATGTCCCTACAAAAACAACTTTTTTCGTACTTTGGGTAATATTTATAAATCCACCCGGGCCAGTTACTCTTGGACCAAATGATGAAACATTAACATTACCTTCTTTATCAACTTCGGCAAGACCCAATACCGCCATATCTAGAGCCCCACCATTATAAGCATCAAATTGAGATGGGGTTGGAATAATACTTTCCGGATTTACACTAGCCCCAAAGATAACTCCTCCGACTGGTACACCACCCGTTGGGCCAGTTTCCACGGATAAATAAATATCTTCGGAGAATCCTTCTTCGGCTGCTACATTTGCAACAACCTCAGGCATTCCTACACCTAAATTTATAACAGCATCTTTTTTTAATTCCATGGCGGCACGTCTAGCACATACTTTTCTTTCATCTAAATCTCTAATTTTTACATCCGCTAATTTTATTTTTTCTTCGCCAACTAATTCGGGTCGATAATTTGGAATATTATATTCTCCTAAAGAAGGATTTTCTTCAGTTATAACAACATAATCAACATAAGAAGAATGAATTAAAACATCTTTTGCTTTTAAACTACCTTTAGGAACTATTTTTTTAACTTCAGCAATAACAATTCCTTTAGAATTATGAGCCGCTATAGCCATATTATATTGTTCCCCAATTACAGCTTCTTCGGTAAATGCTAAATTTCCAGCTTCATCAGCAACTGTTGCTTTAACAATTGCCACATTAATAGGAAAACTTTTATAAAATAAACATTCTTTACCATCAATATTTAATAAAGAAACAATATCTTCTTCTTTTTTAGCAAGTTCATTAGCGCGACAACCTGATATTCTAGGATCAGCAAAAGTATTTAAACCAATATGAGTAATTAAACCTATCTCACCACCAGCAATAGCCCGATATAAATGATTAATAACACCAAGTGGAACTGCAAAAGCAGGAAATAAATTTTTTCCTACAGCTTTACCAAAACTTTTCCCCATTCCTAAATGAGCACAAATAGCCTTACCTACTAAACCATCTAAGGCTAAATAGTTCATTCCTACTTCTTCTTCTGTTAAATTACCGGGACTTATTCCACATGTAACTCCAATATTTCTTGGATGTCCATCTTTTCTAAAACTTTCATTTATTCCTTTTAAAATTGTTTCGCAAGAACCTGAACCACCTGAACCAGATATAGCTACCATATCTCCATCTTTGATTAATTTTGCTGCTTCTTCTTTTGTTATAACTTGCATTATTCCACTTCCTTTATATATATTTTAACAAATTTAAAGTTAAGAAAAAAGAGTATTAAAACTCTTTTACAAATAAAATTATTATTCTTATTAAACTTGTAATGTGTATGGATCATTAATAGTACCGGTTCCACCTTTATATTTCGCGTTAGATTCGAGATAAAAGGAGGGGCGGACCACATTCAAGCCCGTGCCGACGCAGTAGCTGTCGACAGTACCGGTTGCATACACACGGAACGCATCGACAGGAAAATCGATTCCATTGGTATAATCGTGTCTTTGAGTTATCAACCATTCCCATAACCCCATATATAACCAGTTACTGTCCGTTGCTGAACGATAATCATTATTTTCTTGCCCTACAAGATAACTTCCTACTGGATTACCATTTTTATCGGTGTATGTTCCATTACTAGTATAACCCCATACTCCCGTATATGGTTGCTTATTCCAATTACTTGGTGTTGCTCCATATAAATAATCACTTACGTATAATAAGCCTATTTTTTCATTATCTGTTTTTTGATTTGTTTTAGAATTTTCACCAATTTCATAGTTATATACTGTTTTGGCATTAGTTCCTATGACTATATTGTTCCATGTTGCATTGTCATTTCCATATATCCATTTATGTTCTTTTATTAAACTTTGATATTGTTCTTCTATTTTATTGTAATAAACATTGTTTAAATGAATTTTGTTTAATAATGATGTTGGCCAATTGGCTTCTGTTGTTGTAGTTCCGTTTTCTTGCCAATAGTATCTATCTACATGTTCTAATAAACCTTTATATCTATGCGTAAATCCATCTCTTTCATTATTACTTCCTATTGTTGCATTATATAAATAGCTCGAGTATGAACCATTCGTTGTTGGATTTGCTTGAGATAAATCTTCAAACTTTTCTTTACCTTCGCCTAATAAATCTTTATTGGCATAATCAGCTTTGACTACTTTTATTCCATCACTACCAAATGTTCCTACTATTCTAAATAAGTTATCTTTATTACTATCACAATCTGTTCCTAAACATATGTAGTTATTTACTTTTTCATAACTTCCTGTATATCTATATGAATTATCTCCTGCTTCTAATTCATAATTTTCTTCATCTTCATAATCTGCTTTTCTATCATGATATATTAAATTACTTGCTCCATATTCTGATTTATCATGTAATTGTTGGATACAATCCGCTAATAAACCACCTTTGCTGCATACATCCATTAAATTCATTGGTATTTTTTCTGCTTGAATTATTACTTTTGCATTAAATGTTTTTCCTGTATTTAATTGTTGATTACTATCTAAATTCTTTAATGTTACTTTTACTTCCCAATCTTCTTTTTTTATCCCATTATCTGTTGCTTCTACTTGAATTGCTTTATTTAATACCAATGGATATATTCCTTCTCTTAATTCTGTTATATCATAACTATCGTCATTTTCTTTTAATGTTGCTACTGGAAAGTCTATTTTATATTCATAATCATTAGGTCCTGTTATTGTTAAGTATAATTCTGGTATTGGGTCATAGCCTTTGGTTAAACCATTATAATCTCTATTATTTCCTAATGTCTTAGCATATTCATTTGTAAATACTAAGTCTTTTAATTCTTTATCTGGGTCTGTAAATGAAGAATATTCTAATTCATTTTCTATTACTTCTAAATAAACATTATAATAATATGGTTCTGTTATATTAGTACCATTATTGGCTATTAAATTGGCTGTTGCTGTTATTGTACCAAATAAATCTTCACTACCTTTTGCAAAATTATCGGCACTTGCATTTATTAAGATATTACCAACAGTAGTAAATGTTAGATTATCAGTGGTACCTGTAGTTGTACTCACATTAAAATTAGCTGCAGGACCAGTTTGAGCTTTAAAGAAAGCATATGTTGCTCCTACTACTAAAAAAACTAAAGTTAATATTCCAATTACTAGTAATGTTATTTCTTTTTTTCTATTTTTCATATCAAATCACCTATTTTTCCTGATATCATTATATATATATATATATTCTGTCAAGAGATGATTTTTTAATTTTGACAAATTTTTACTCCATTAAAAAACTTTGTAATTCATTTGAACTACAAAGTTTTCAATTCATTAATTTTTCTTTTGGTAAATTGTAGCATCCATAATTATTTTAGTTAAAATACTTAAAATAATTGTAATTATTACTGTTGGGATAAATATTTGCCAGAAACCATAAATAGTATCTGCAGTATTTGGTCCTAACATTCTTAAAATAAATATAGCAATTGGATAATGTAACATATAAATGTATAATGAAATACTTCCTAAATAATTAAAGAATTCATTAGTTACTTTATTATTTAATAAACTTGTTAAATAATCTTGATTTAATAAAGATAAGCCGATAACAATTATACATAATAATGAAACAGTCCAACGATCTAAATTAAACCATGTTGGTTGATATAGAGTATACCAAATTAATAGAATTGCTGCAGCAACATTTAATACTGTTAACGCAATTTTTCCACCTTCGCTAAATTTATGTTCTTTTAATTTAGCAATAGCATAATATAAAATCATACCTCCAAGCATACCTAATAAAACAAATAGTAAACCATTGTTAAATCCAAGGAATGCTGTTGAATCTGTAGCACTACCACCCATACCATTAGTAGATGCTAATTGTAAACCTAAAGTTGACCATCCAGTTTGAGCTCCTCTTGTACCAGTAAAGCACCACCATCCTGCTAAGAAAATGAAAGTAAATGGAGCAAGTAAACCAGATACGACATCTTCATTTTTACATAATCCCCAATAAAGGAAATAGCCTAAAATAATCATTGCTGAAATAAACCATAATGTACCATTTAAGTTAAAGAATTCGCCACCAACACTTCTTAAACCAGCAGCGTGGAAACCTAAGAATTCCCATAAACTATTAACTAACATTGTACATACTTGTTGAAAACTATAATCTGGATAGAAGAATTTTGTACTTATTATTACTCCTAGTACATAACCTAGAATTAAAACTGGTAATAAGCCTTTAATTCTACTCCAAGTATATTCCCAAGCTCTAGCAGATGCACTTTTTTCCGCATAGCCTTTTTCTTTACTTCTTTTTTTGAAGTGTGAAACCATAAAATAACCAGCTGTTAAAGTAAAGATTAATAATACTTCACTAGAACCAAAGAACCAATTTGATGTTTCCATATAGAAACCATTTGTTCCATTACAACTTCTAGCAATTATCCAACCGGTATGAAAGCCAATAATTGCAATAGCTATAATGAACCGCCAAACTTCGATTGCTACATTTCTTTGTTTGGTAACTTTTTTGTCCATAATAGACACTCCTTTCCCCATAGCCATTACCCTATGATAATTTTATTTTATCAAATTATAAAAATTGTGTCTATATTATTTTTCAAAAAATGAAAAAAGTCATCATTTTTCTTGTTAAATGGCTTTCTATTTTTCAATTTCGAAATGATTCTCGTTTTCTTTAAAAAAATTATAGAATCTCCTATTTTGTTTTCTTTTGAGCAAGATCTTTTAAAAGAAATTCTTGATTACAAGAAGAACATTTAAATTTATAATAGTAATGTTTAACATTAGTATCTTGAATAAAAATAGGATCACTTCTCGTATTAAGTTCGGAACTTGATACTATTTCATAGGCTTTTTCTTTAACCATTTTTCCACCACAGTTAGGACATATTTTCTTTTTAAATAGAAAATAAAATAATTCTCGAGGAGTAAAATCATATTGAAATCCTGTTATTTTATCTTTTTTCATAATTAGCCTCCATACAAATATATTTTAACATATTAATACTTCTTTTCAACCATAGATTTTTTTAAATATCAAATAAAAAAGTCATTATTTTTTCTTTTTAAATGACTTTTTATCTTCATCACATTCGGGACATATTACTTGGTTGTTTTTTTCAACTAACAAGCCGCCACATTTAGGACATAAATCACCAGTTGGGCGATACCAAACAGCATAATTACATTTAGGATAATTTTTACAACCATAGAAAAGGGTTCCTTTTTTACTTCTTCGTTCAATGATTTTTCCCTCACATTTCGGGCAATCACAAATTTCGACTTCTTCTTTTTTTTCACCCTTCTTGATATATTTACAATTAGGATAATTAGAACAAGCTACAAAAGCACCATATTTACTTTTACGAAAAACTAAATCTCCTCCACATTCCGGACAAACTTCACCCGTTGATACTGGAGGTTTCTTTTCCATTTCGTGGAATGCCTTATCCACTAAAGGAGCAAATTCATCATAAAAGGCTCTTAGTACTTTGATATTATCTTTTTTCGCTTCGGCAATGTCATCTAAATCTTGTTCCATTTGCGCGGTATATTTGACATTAACAATATTAGCAAAAAATTCTTGTAATTTATCAGTTGTTTCAAAACCAATATCTGTTGGTTCAAACTTTTTATCTTTTAAAGTAACATAATTACGGTCTTTAATAGTTTGAATAATGGTTGCATATGTACTAGGGCGCCCAATACCTAAGTTTTCTAGTTCTTTAATTAAACTACTTTCGGTATAACGAGCTGCGGGTTTGGTAAAGTGTTGTAATTTTTCAATTTTATCAGCCGTAATTACATCCGATTTATAATTTTTTAAATCCGGTAGGACAACATCTTCACTATCTTCATAACTACCATAGACTTTTAAATAACCATCAAAAGTTAATACACTACCTGTAGCTTTAAAAATATAACCATTATTATCAAGTAAAACTGTTGTGGCCATTGTTTTTGCATCATGCATTAAACTAGCAAGAGCACGCGCATATATTAATTTATATAATTTATATTCATCATTAGTTAAATAGTCTTTAACATCTTCGGGAGTACGATTAATTGAAGTTGGTCTAATCCCTTCATGGGCATCTTGAACGTTTTCGGTCTTTTTGCCCTTCTTAACATAACCAACATATTCTTCCCCATATTTACCTTTGATATAGCCAAAAGTTTGCTTAACAAATTCATCAGAAAGTCGAACGCTATCCGTACGCATATAGGTAATTAACCCAACAGTTTCTTTACCAATATCAATACCTTCATATAACTTTTGCGCTATCTTCATCGTTTTCGAAGCAGCGAAATTAAGTTTAGATGAAGCTACTTGTTGTAAAGTAGATGTTCTAAATACTTCTCTCGCACTTTTATTTTTTTCTTTTTCGGTTACACTAGCAATCTTAAATGATTTAGATAATTTATCTAAGATTTCTTTTGCTGTAACTTCATTAGGTATTTCAATATCTTTGCCTTGATATTTTTCTAAAACTGCTTTAAAGGTTTTAAAATCAGCTTCAATTGTCCAATATTCTTTCGGTATAAAATTTTGGATTTCTCTTTCCCGATCAACAATTAATTTTAAGGCAACACTTTGGACTCTACCTGCCGATTTTCCTTCTGTTTTAGTTTGCATTAAACGACTTAAACGAAAACCAATAATTCGATCTAAGATTCTTCTTGTTTCCCCACTTTTTACGAGATTCATATCAATCTTCCGGGGATTTTCCATAGCTTTTAAAACGACATCTTTAGTTATTTCATTAAATACTACTCTTTTATATTTACTATCGGGGATTTGAATTTCATCATAAATATGCCAAGAAATTGTTTCTCCTTCCCGGTCGGGATCGGTGGCAAGATATATTGTATCAGCTTCTTTAATTGCTTTTTTCAAAGCATCAATACTTTTTTTCTTTTCTTTAATAATAGTGTATTTTGGTTCAAAATCACCATCAACATCTACTCCAAGAGAAAACTTTCCTGATTTAGATAAATCTCTAATATGTCCTTTGCTGGAAATGACATTATAATTACTTCCCAAATACTTCTCAATAGTTTTACATTTCGCAGGTGATTCAACTATAACTAAATTTTTCATTAATCCTCCATTTCTGCATCTGCTAGAATTTGATTATTACTTTGGGCAAGTTCTTCTTTCGCTTTCGCTAACTTATTATCCATATAATTGAAATAATTATTTTTAATAATTAAAGAACTCATACTTGTTTTTAAATTTATCTTATTATTAATATTTTTAATTTCATCAACAGTATATTCTTTATCCGTGAAATACTCTATTTTACCATCACTTGCATCATAATAAGCAAATTCATTTTTCCAAGAACCATCAGCATAAACAACTAAAGATTCATAATCATCGCTGAATAAATCTCTTCCCATATATAATCTTGGGTCATATTCCAAATTAAATAGATTAGCCATAGTTGGCGTTAAATTAATATAGGATGTGTATTGTTCATAGACTCTAGGTTCCATTTCACTATTATAAATCACAAATGGTGTTCTTTCAACCTCATAATCATCTAAATCGTAATCTAAGACATAGTTAATAGTAGCATTTTTTAGTCCATATGGGTAATGATCGCCAAATAAAGCTATAACTGTATCATCTAAAATACCGGCATCTTCTAGTCTTTCTAAAAGAATTCCTAAAGCATTATCCAAAGTTTTTAATTTAGACATATATCTTTTTAAATCTTCGGGGTAATCAGTATCTTCAAAAAGATAAGTATATTTATCCCCTTCTACTGATGGAACTACATATGGTTGATGGCTAGATACACTCGTCATCCATAACATAAAAGGTTTATCATTATCTCGGGTTAACATTATATCCATAGCAGCTTTCGCGAAATCTTCATCACTAGCCCAGTTACGATATTCATTATAATATGGAATATTTAAATCTTGAACCCCATAATATTTAGAACTTCCTAAATTTTTATGAATAGTTCTACGATAATAATATGCTTCAGTATAATCATGCATACTTATTGTTTCATATCCTTTAGCGTTAAATAAATTAAAGATTGAATCACTATAAGTATTTTCTTTATATTTATTAGCAGTACAATTATTATAAATAGAATATAAACCTGTCATCGCACTAAATTCATTATTACCTGTCGAACAAGAATTTCTTGGCGAATAATGATTTTTAAAAGACCAACCTTCAGTATAGATTTTATAAAAATTTGGATAGTATTCGGGATTAATAAATATTTCATTTACACTTTCCATCATAATAACAATTAAGTTTTTACCTTCAAATAAACCAGTATAATCATTATAATCAATAATTGGTTGATTAATTAAATAATTACTAATATTTAACATGGTTTTATTTTTTTCTTCGCTATTAGCTTTTTCCCAAGCGCTATCATCAATGGCTCTACTGGTTACTTTATCAGTACCTTCTTCAATAGCAAAATCAATTACTTCTTCTGGTTCAACAATAGCTGTTTTAACATCTAATACGCCGAAACCTAAAACCCCAAATTCATTCACGGCAATACTTGGAACATTAGGATTTTTAAATAATTCATAATTAGATACTGTTTGTAATTCATTTTGCATAAATTTTACTTTTAATGATTCATAATAACCTAAAGATAAAACTATTAAAATAACTAAAGTACTTAATACTCTAATCGGATATTCATATCTTGTTCTTTTTTTCAAGGTAAATTTCTTTATATTAACTTCGGGTAACTTCGTAATACTTAAAACTGAATAAATAGTAAGAATTAAAACAAAAGGAATAAATACTAAATAATATTGAGGTAAGAATGAAGCAATAAATTCTCGCACATAATCGACAACGGCCCCTAATTGACTAGTGGTATTAAAGGACATATATACCCCAATGAAATTATTAAATCCCATTTGTAAGAAAGCATAAACAGCAAAAAGAAAAGCTAAAACGAGCATAATGACATTACTTATAGTTTTATTAAACCAAGATAGAATAAAACTTATAACTAAAGAAATTATACTATAACCTAAAATAACTCTAATTAAAGAAGTATCAAAAATATCAATCTTACTAGCTAATCTAAAAATTACTTCAATACTTAAAGTGTATAATAACATAATTAAGAAATTTTTTAACATTTTGCTATTTTTTAATTTTTTCATTATTAATCATCCCCCAATAATTTTCTAACGCGATTGTTTTCATATTCATCAGCTAAAATAGCATATAGTTTTTCAGCTTCATAAGCATTTTCTTCTAAGTGTTCGGCAATAGTTGTTTTTTCTTTTAAACTATTTGTTTTATTAAAAATTTCAATATTTTTTCTTATTTCTTGGATTTTTTCTTTTAATGCTTCTAAATTTTCGGCATTAACGATATCTTGATGAATCATCGTAATTAATTCTTGTAATTCCGTATCATTGTAATAATTTTGCATTATTTTTTCAGCATAATAACGATTTTCGACGACTTCGATTGGTAATTCGGCATCTAACTTTTCTTTTTCTTCAATCCTTTTTTGATTTTTATTGGATTCTTTAGTTAAAGCCTGAGCAAATAAATCTAAACTATTTCGTTTTTCTTTTAAATTATCTTGGGATACTCTACCCAGTTTATAAAACAATCCATGTCTAATATTTTTACTAACTATTACTCCGGTTAAAATATAGACTAGTGTTGAAGCTAAACCCATTGTTAACATAGATAAAAGAGAACTAATATGAAAGCGTAAAGGTAAAAGGGATGTAACCAAAAAAATAATTGGAATGGATATTCCAAAAATTTTAAAAGAATATTCATAAAGATTAAAATTTTTTAATCTAACATCTAATTTATCCTTTTGGGTATTTATTTCTCCTAAAGTTGTATCTATTTTTTCTTGAATGAAATCCATGGTAAATTTACCACTACCCGCTAAATCATGAATTTCGCGTAATTTTTTTTCATAAATATTATTAATATTATTCTTTAACTTCTTCACTTCTAATCCTACTTTCTAATTCTTTTACAGGTCGATAACTAAATCTATAATTATCTAATATACCATATTTTTTCATATTTTCAAGATGTTTTTTTGTAGGATAGCCTTTATGTTTAGCAAATTCATACTCGGGATACTTCTTATCCAATTCATACATTATGCCATCTCGGGTTACTTTAGCTATTACACTAGCGGCCGCAATAGAAATTGATAAAGCATCCCCATGAATAATGTCTTTTACATTTTCTCTTGGGGGTAATTTCATCGCATCAGTTAAGATAAATTCTGGTTTTACTTTTAAATTATCTAAAGCAATATTCATTGCTAAACGAGATGCCTCTAAAATATTTATTTCATCAATTGTTTTAGCATCAACTATTCCTACCCCATAACTAATAGCATCTTTTTTAATAATTTCAAAAAATTTATCTCTTTGCTTTTCGGTTAATTTTTTCGAATCAGTTAGACCATCTAAGGAATAATTCTTAGGTAAAATGACAGCTGCTGCTACAACTGGACCAACTAAAGGACCACGACCAGCTTCATCTACTCCCGCGATTAAATTTATTCCTTGAGCATATAATTTTTTTTCATATTGTAATAAATCTTCTTTAATCATCTATCAAAAGTTACTCCTTTAATAACCCCACTCGTTATATCATTATATAACTTCCAAGCAACTTTTTCACTATCAATTTCACCATTTTTGATATAACCCATTTTTTTAGCAAGGTTTTCCATGATTTCTGTAACCTCACTTGTAGCATCTACTTTATATTTTTCTATTAAAACATTAGGATAATTTTCTTTTAAAAATGTTAATAAAAATATTCCAATATCATTAATATCTAATATTTCACTTTTTATGGCAGATGTTGCTGCTAAATTCATGGCAATTTTAGAATCATCTAATTTAGGCCAAAGAATTCCAGGTGTATCTAATACTAATATATTATAATTAGTTTTTAACCAATTTATGTCTTTTGTAACTCCTGGTTTATTTCCGACATTCGCTACTTTTCGATGCGCTAATTTATTAATTAAAGTACTTTTACCAACATTTGGAATACCTACTACTAAAGCTTTTATTTCTTTAGCCTTTAGCCCTTTAGCAATTCGTGATTCTTGAATACTTTTAGTTAATTCATTAGTTTTATCAACTAATAATTTATAATCTAAATTATTAGTTAAATCCATAGGTAAAACTGTTATTCCTTTTTCTTCATAATAATCTATCCATTTTTTAGTTACTGTCATATCACATAAATCTTTTTTAGTCATTATTAAAATCCGTGGTTTATTTTTAATAATCTCATCAATATCTTTTATTTTTGAAGAAAATGGAATTCTCGCATCTATTACTTCATAAATAATATCTATTAAATTAATATTTTCAATTATTTGTCTTTTGGTTTTAGCCATATGGCCTGGATACCAGTTAATTCCGACTTTAGTTAATTTTTCTTCATTTGACATTTGAATCACTTCCCTTAAATTATTATTTTATAATTAAATCTTTTTCTTTAAATTTATATCCTCTAATTTGTGCGACTGGGTTATCATCAACAATATGAGCTGTTACATATATTTAATTATCCACTGATTTACCAAAACATATATTACTTTTTTTGAATCCTTGTTCATTTTAAAAAAAACACATATTAGTTTTCCATTAACTTCTATTAAATCAGTAAATGCTCTATAATATTTTCCGTTTTTACTTATTGTATTTATCAATCATTTTTATTTTCCTCCAAATATTTATTATAAAATTCATCCATTGAAGAAACATATTTTTGATCTTGAATAATTCT